>DATEKT010000001.1:0-21046 GCA_035277305.1 Steroidobacteraceae bacterium
TCGTCGCGTCCGTCGTGATGTTCACGGTCGCGTCGTTCATGTGCGGCGTTGCCTGGAGCCTGTCCTCGCTGGTGATGTTCCGCGTCCTGCAGGGACTCGTGTCCGGACCGATGGTCCCGGGCTCGCAGGCGCTGCTGCTGACGATCTTCGGCCCGCAGCGCAAGGGCGCCGCGCTCGCGATCTGGTCGATGACGACGCTGGTCGCACCGATCATGGGGCCGATCCTGGGCGGCCACATCTCGGACAACTACTCGTGGCCCTGGATCTTCTACATCAACGTGCCCATCGGCGCGTTCTGCGCTTTCGTCTGCTGGCAGGGCCTCAAGCACCGCGAGACCCAGACGCGCCGGCTCAAGATCGACATCGTCGGCCTGAGCCTGCTGGTCGTCTGGGTCGGGGCGATGCAGCTGATGCTGGACACCGGCAAGGATCGCGACTGGTTCGCTTCGCCGTTGATCCGCGCCGAGGCAATCATCGCCGTCGTCGGCCTGATCGCGTTCGTGATCTGGGAGCTGGGCGAGAAGCACCCGATCGTCGACCTGAGCCTGTTCCGCAATCGCAACTTCCTGGTCGGCTCGGCTGCTTTCTGTCTCGGCTATGCAATCTTCTTCGGCTCGGTCGTGCTGCAGCCGCTGTGGATGCAGAGCTGGCTCGGCTACACGGCAACCTGGGCCGGCCTGGTCGCGGCGCCGAGCGGCGTCGTGGCGCTGCTGATCTCACCTTTGGTCGGGAAATATCTGGACCGGTTCGACGCGCGGCTGTTCGCGTCGATCGCCTTCGCCGGCTTTGCGGTGTCGTACTTCATGCGAGCGGGCTACACGGCCGATGCGAGCTTTGCCGCGTACGTGATGCCGTTGCTGGTCCAGGGCATCGGCATGTCGATGTTCTTCATCGCGATGCTCAGCATCCTGCTCGACGGCGTCTCGCCCGAGCGGCTGCCGGCCGCTTCGGGTCTGTCGAACTTCATGCGCATCACCGCGGGCGCGTTCGCGGCTTCGATCGTCACCACGTTCTGGGATCGCCACGCCGCGTTTCATCAGAGCCGGCTCGCCGAGGCGAGCAGCGTCTACGACATTCCACTGCAGCGCACGCTCGACACCCTGCACGGACTGGGACTGAGCGACATGCAAGCGATCGCGGCGCTGGCGCGCACGCTCGCAGGCCAGGCCTATCTCAAGTCCGCGCTCGATTACTTCTGGATCAGCGGCTGGCTGTGTGTTGCGATGATGGCATTCGTGTGGTTGACCCGCCGTCCGCAGCGCGCGGCGGTGGCTGCGGCGGATTGAAGCAATCATGACAACCATCGCTTTCATCGGACTCGGCAACATGGGCGCCGGCATGGCGCGGCGCCTGTTGCAAGCCGGCCATCAGGTTCGCGTCTACAACCGGACGAGCTCCAAAGCAGCTGAGCTGGAACGCGCTGGCGCAAGTCGATACGACACACCGCGCGAAGCATGCATGGATGCCGAAGCCGTGTTCGCGATGACTGCAGACGACACCTCCTCCCGCACGATTTGGTCCGGACCGGACGGCGTTTTCGCGGCGCGGCTCGCACCACGCGCCTTCGCAATCGAATGCTCGACGTTGTCGTACAGCTGGGTAACCGAGCTCGCAGAGCAAGCGCGAGCGCGCGGTCTTCGCTACATCGATTCGCCCGTGACCGGGCTCGCAGACGCGGCGGCTGCGGGCAAACTCACCCTGCTCGTCGGTGCTGAAGCTGCCGACCTCGAAGCGGCGCGTCCGCTGCTCGATCAGATCTCCGACCGGATCCTGCATTTCGGCACGGTCGGCGCGGGAACGAGCTACAAGCTCATCGTCAATCTCATCGGTGCGATCCAGATCGCATCCCTGGCGGAAGGCATGGCTCTCGCCGAGAAAGCGGGCCTCGACCTGCAGACCGTTGCCGATGCGATCGCGACCGGTCAGGCCGCCAGCCCGCAGGTCGTCCGCAACGCGCGCCGGATCGTCGCCGACGATCACGATCGCAACGTCGTATTTACTCCGGTACTGCGACTGAAAGACGTCGACTACGCGCTGCAGCTGGCTCGTGAGCTCGGACTGCGCGCACCCTTCGGCCAAGTGGCCGCGGAACATCTGCGACGACTCATCGACCTCGGTCATTCCAGTGTCAACGAGAGCAAGATCATCGAGGTCGCGCGGCTTCAAAGCACCTGAGCCGGCAACGACGTAAATCCTCTGAAGCGTGCGCGGCGTCCGCGGACGGCCTCGCCGGATAGCCGCAGCCTCGGAAATCGCTGGACAGCGCGCGCAATTGCGACGCGGCCTTCGAGGCGCGCAACGGCCATTCCAGCGCACGCGTGCGCGCCGGCGGCGAAAGCAAGATGTCGATTCGGCTGCCGCGCGATGTCGAACCTGTCCGGATCCGCAAACTCCTCCGGATCGCGATTCGCAGCGCCGATGCACAGCGTGAGATAGGTGCCCGGCTCCAGCACGACGTCCCGGACCACGGTGCGCTCGACGACGAGCCGGTTGCCGAGCTGGTTCGAGCTTTCGAATCGCAGGCACTCCTCTACCGCCGACGCGATGAGCTGCGGCTCCTGCGCCAGGCGTCGCAGCGAGTCCGGGTTCGTCAGCAGCAAGTGCAGGCCGTTGCCAATGAGATTCGTCGTGGTCTCATGACCGGCGTTGAGCAGAAACACGCAGTTCTGCGCGAGCTCCGTCTCCGTCAGTTGATCGTCGCTGAGCAGGCGCGTGAGCAGATCATCCTCGCCGCCCGGATGGCGGCGCCGTTGCGCGATCAGCTCGCGCAGGTATGCGCAGAATTCCGTCACCGCGCGATTGCCGGCCTCGAGTTGCCCAGTGCTGGGCGCCGGCTCGAGCGCCCCGAGAATCGCCAGCGACCAGCCACGCAACGGGCCCCGATCTTCGCGCGGCACGCGCAAGAGATTCCCGATCACTTCGACCGGGACCGCAGCCGCGAAATCGCCGATCAGATCGACGTCGCCCTGCGCCTGCATGCGATCGAGCAGCGAGTCGACGAGCGCGACCACGTCAGGCTCCATCGCCTTGAGCACGTGCGGCGTGAGCGCGCCCACGATCTGTCGCCGCACTCGCGTGTGATACGGCGCGTCGTTGAAGACCAGGCTGGTCGTGTGATGCTCGTAGAGCGGCGAGCCGACGCCGAACTTCGGCGCGAACGCCTGCTTCTTGTCGGAGCTGAAGGCGGTGCGATCGCGATAGATGCGATCGAGATCGGCGTAGCGGCTGAGAAAGTACGTGCCGTCGGGACAGCGATGCACCGGCTCGAACCTGCGCAGCGCCGCGTACACAGGATACGGATTCTCGTAGAACGCCGGATCCAGCGTGTTCGGATCGAAAGCTTGGGCGAGTGCGTGCAGCGCGTCCATGCCTGTTTACACCATGAGGCTCTGGAGCAGGTCGACGATTGCATCCGGCTTCTCGACCTGCACGTTGTGCCCGGTGCCCGCGATCTCTACGGTCTGCGCCGAGTGCGCGCGAAGGTCGGCAGTGGAGACCATCGGGTCGCGCTCTCCGCGCGCCAGGATCACCCTTGATCGCGCGCTCGCAACGAGCGAATCGAACGGCGCGCCCGCGACGCCAAATGTTCGCGGGTCCTGCGAGAGGCGCCAGCCCTCCTCGCCCTGCACGATACCGCCCGCGAGCCACTCATCGCCCGGCGCGACTGCGGGATCGAGACCGGACACGCGTCGATAGCGCGCCCACGCCTCTTCAGCTGTCGCATACCATCGCGGCGGGCGACTTGCGAGATCGCGCGAGCCTTGCAGGTCCGCTTCTGACCAGACGATCTTCGGCCCGACGCCGACAACTCCTGCGACCTCGACACCGAACCAGCGACTTGCAAGCGCGAGCGCGACGTACGCGCCGAGCGAGTGGCCGATCACGAACAGCTCTCGTGAGTCGCGAACGAGCTCTGCAACCTCGGCCGCATACCCGCCCACAGTGTAATTACGTTGCCACGCCGAGGCGCCGTGACCGTCGAGGTCCGGCGCGAGACAACGACCGAGGGAACGCTGCTCGATCACCTGCCGCACGCCGTTCCAGACCGCGCCCGTCGCGCCGAGGCCGTGCAGAAGCAGGATCATTCGCCGCGCAACCGTACTGACAGGCAAGTAACGCAGCCTTCCAGCTTCTCGTACTCGCTGATGTCGACGACGACGGGCTCGTATCCCATCGCGGCGAACCGCTCCGCGCTCCTCGGCGCGCTCGCCGCCATCAACAGTCGATTCCCGCCGATGAGCACGACGTGAGCGCCCGCCGGCTCCGGCACGCAGACGAAGTGCGGAAACGCCGATGCGTCGTCCAGCAGCGGCTGGTAGCCGATGACGGCTCCGTTCGGCAACGCGGTCACGGCGCTCTTGAGATGCAGCACCTTCCTGACCGGCACTTCCACCACTGCAGCACCCAGCGGCGCAAAGACCCGGCGCAACTGCTCGACACCTTCGTCGTTCGTGCGATCGCTGCGGCCGACATAGATCAGGTCGCCGATCTTCAGCACATCGCCGCCATCGAGCGTGCCGGGCTCGCGAATGCGCGCGATTGCATAGCCAATGCTTTCGACGGTGCGCTCCGCGTCTGCGATTTCCGGGCGGCGACTCACAGCGCCGGGACGGGCGATGAGTGCGACGTTGCGATAGACGACCATCGTGTCTTCGACGAACACGCCGTCAGGACAGTCGTCGGCCGGCGGAACCTCGAGCGTCTCCCAGTCGTACTGCCGCAGCCGGGCCACATACTGTTCCCACTGTTTCACGGCGAGCTCGTAGTCGACCGGCACGCGCTCGATGTGATCGACGATCCCTTCGTGCAGACGCGGGCTCGGACGGCGAACGAGTGCTTTGCGGCTCATGTACTGAACTCTACTACCACGCGGACACGCTGGACACTTGATGCTGTCGTTGCGTATCTCGAACTGGCGCGCCGCTTCTGCGTTTAGACTGCAGCCATGACCAGGACGAACTTACTCACTGCGATTTTCGCGCTGCCGCTGGCAGCTTCCAGCGCCTTTGCGCATCCGGTTGCACAGACGACCGAGGCCGTGCTTCACGCCAACCAGGAAGCGATGGGCGACTTCCCCAAAGCAGGTACTCTGCGCGTGCAATACGTGGCCGAGGTCAACGGGCTCAAGGGAACGGCGACGTACACGATCGATCTCGCGACCGGCATGTTCATCGACGAGCTGGACGCCTATCCGCTGAGCGGCACCGGCGGTTTCGACGGCAAGACACCCTGGATGCGCGACATCTCCGGCTCCGCGATCACGCAGGAAGGCGGCGATCGTGTGACGGTCGCCGTCAACGAAGCCTATCGCGACGCGAACCTGTGGTGGCGCGCGGATCGCGGCGGCGCGCAGGTGAGCTACGTCGGTCGCGAGAAGGCTGGCTCGCATGAGCTCGATCACCTCGCGGTGACTCCGCAGCGCGGCTCGCGCTTCGACGCATGGTTCGACGCGGACTCGCACCTGCTGGTGCGAACGGCCGAGCCGCAGATGTTCTTCAAGACACAGGAGCTGTACGGCGACTACCGGCGCATCGGCAAGATCATGGTCGCTGGCTCCCGGCAGGTGGACTTCGGCAACGGCGAGTCGAACATCCAGAAGATGACGGCGCCGAGCGTGACCCATGAGGCCGCGCGCCCGGCCAGCGCTTATGCACGCCCGACGGCACGTGCGCCGGGCGGCGAACTGGTCGATGGTGCGGTCACCGACACGATTCCGTTTCGTCTGCTGAACAATCACGTGTACATCGAAGCGCGGGTGAACGGCAAAGGCCCCTACACCTTCATCGTCGACACGGGCGGTCATACGCTGCTCTCGCCGCGCGTGATCAAGGAGGCCGGACTCGAATCTGTCGGCGCGACGGAGACTTCCGGTTCCGGCGAGAAGACCGAGACCAGCGGCTTCGCCCGCTATCGCGAGATCGCGGTCGGCAAGGCGCGCCTGCGCGACCAGGTCGGATTCGCCATCGAGATCTACGATCCGTCCGTCGAAGGCATCCGCGTCGACGGCATGATCGGCTTCGAGTACTTCAGCCGCTTCGCCGTGCGGCTCGACTACGGCACGCTCACGATGACGACGACGGACTTCGCGCACTTCGACGCGAAGGACGCAGGCCAGGCCGTGCCATTCAAGTTCTACGATCACCTGCCGCAGGTGACCGGCGCGATCGATGGCGTGCCCGCGGTGTTCGACATCGACACGGGCTCGCGCAGCGAGATCGACGTCACCGGACCGACCGTCGCGCGACACAAGCTGCGCGACAAGTACGTCAAAGGGGTGAGCGCAATCACCGGCTGGGGCGTCGGCGGTCCGTCGCGCTCTTACGTCGCGCGTCTGCCGTCATTGACCTTGCACGGAATCGAAACCCCGGACGTGGTCGCCGGCCTGTCCGAAGCGAAAGGCGGCTCGTTCAGCGATCCGAGTTACGACGGCAACATCGGCAGCGGCTTCCTGAAGCGCTTCGCCGTCACCTTCGACTACTCGCATCAGACGATGTACCTCGATCGCATCAAGCCGACGCCTGTCGACGCCGGCCGCTTCGACCGTTCCGGAATGTGGATCAATGCGGTGAACGATGCGTACGAGATCAAATCGATCGCCGCGAGCAGTCCGGCCGCCGCCGCTGGATTGGCGGAAGGCGATCTGATCACTTCACTGAATGGCCAACCCGCCGTCGCGGCGACGCTGTCCGACGCACGCATGATGCTGCGCGATTTGCCTGCAGGCACGCAGGTCGCGGTGACATACAAACGCGGCGGCTCCGAGCAGCACGCCACCCTGAAGTTGCGCGATCAGATCTGATCGGGCACCCGGTCGCCCGCCGGCACTGCCCGGCGCGCGCGCCAGACGAAGTACGCAATCGAGATCAGCGCCAGCCAGGGCACTCCCACGATCCACGAGATGCGCCAGAACTCGCGGTCCAGCCCCATCGTCACCAGGATCGCGACCAGCAGGCCGAGCGCGGTGAGCTGCATCCAGGGAAACAGCGGCATGCGTACCGGCAGGTGCGCCGAGCCGTGACGGCGGCGGAAGCTGAGATGGCTCACGAGCACGAAGATCCACACGATCATCGCGCCGAACAGCGCCACGCCGAGCAGGTAGTTGTAGGCGAATGGCGTGAACATCGAAATCGCGGCGGCGATCAGGATGCCCGCACCCGAGACCAGGATCGCGCCGATCGGCGTGTGAGCGCTGCCGAGCCGCCCCAGGAATTGCGGCGCGTAGTTGCCGCGCGAAAGTGAAAACAGCATCCGCGAGCACAGGTAGACGTTGGTGTTCATGCTCGACAGCGCCGCGCTCATGACCACGAAGTTCATGATGCCGGCCGCATACATCACGCCCGACTGCGCGAACACCTTGACGAACGGACTCTGCTCGACGACTTTCGCGCCCGTCTCCGTCCACGGAATGAAGGCGACGACGATCGTCAGTGCGAGGATGTAGAACAGGAACAGCCGCAGCAGCATCGTGCGCAGCGCCGCTGGAATTGCCTTCTCCGGATCCTTTGCCTCGCCCGAAGTCACGGCGATGACTTCGATGCCGTTGAAGGAGAACACACCCATGATCACCGCCATCCACACGCCGGTGAAGCCATGCGGCATGAACCCGCCGGGCAGGCCGGTCATGTTGTGAAAGCCGACCGCGGGCACGCCGATGCCGAAGATGTGGACGGTGCCGAGGACGATGAACAGCACGATCGCCGTCACCTTGATCATCGCGAACCAGTACTCGAACGTGCCGAAGTTGCTGACCGAGCGCGCGTTCACGTACAGCAGGATGAAGGCGAACGCGAGCGACCAGATCCACACCGGCACGCCGGGAAACCAGTAGGTCATGTAGATCCCGGCCGCGACGGCCTCGCCGCCGATCGCGATCACCTGACAGAACCAGTAGGTGTAGCGGACGACGAACCCTGCCCACGGATTCAGATAGGTTTCCGCATACACGCCGAAGGAGCCGGCGGCCGGATGCACGACGGCCATCTCCGACAGGCTGAACACCATGACCAGCGCAATGAACCCGGCGATGGCGTAGCTCAGCACGACCGCAGGTCCGGCGTAGCCGATCGCGATGCCGCTGCCCATGAACAGCCCGGTGCCGATCGCGCCGCCGAGGCCGATCATCACCACCTGGGACCGGGTCAGGGCCTGCTTCAGTCCGTGCTCGCGTTCTTCTTGTTTCACTCGCTCCCCTTCAGATGCTGCCGTCCAGGATCTTTGCGAGCAGTGCCGGATCCAGGTTGCCGCCGGATACGACTGCGCACACGCTCTTGAACCCATGCCGGTTCGCCAGCGCCGCCGCGACCGGAATCGCCCCGGCACCCTCGGCGACGACGTGATTGCCTGTTGCCAGCAGTTTGATCGCATCGACGACTTCGCTCAACGAGACCGTCAGGGAGTCCTGGATGAGCCGGTTCGCGACGGGCCACATTTCGGCCAGAACGGCGCCGAAGCCGACGCCGGTGACGAAGCCCGGATCGCACGGGGACTCTACCGGGCCGCCCGCCTCGCGCGCCGACAGGAACGGATGTGCCGTGTCCAGCTCGCAGATGACGACTCTCACGTCACTCCCCGCTGCGCGCAGGGCGTTGGCGATGCCACAGGCCAGGCCACCGCCGCCGAAAGGTACGAAGATCGCCTCGACATCGGGCACGTCCTCGAGAATTTCCGCTGCGAGCGTGCCGCTTCCGGCGAATGCCGCCGGGTCGCGCACGGCATCGATGTACGTGGTCTCGGACTGCGAACACCGACCGGAAGTGACCGCGCTCCACCATTCTGCGAAAGGCTGATAGACGATGCGTGCGTCGAGCGACCGTATCAGCGCGAGCTTGGACTCGGCTGCGCCTTCAGGCACGACGGCAGTAGCCGAGATGCCCATGCGCTTTGCCATCGACGCCAGCGCCAGCGCACTGTTGCCTGAGCTGAAAGTGTGAACGCCGGCGTCGAGCGCATCCCGCGGCCTGCTCAGTAGCGCACTGCCGATCGGTCGCAGCTTGAAAGAACCCGCGGGCTGCAGGTTCTCCAGTTTCAGATGAACGCTGCGGTCAGCCGGCGAGGCTGCGCAACGCACAGTCGGCGTGCGCGAGACAACACCGCGGAGTCGAGCGCGGGCGCTCTCGATCTCCGCGGTGCCTACGTGGTCTAACAAATCAGAAGCTGACGCGTGCGTTGACACCGATAGTGCGCGGCTGCGCGGACACGACTGCTTCCGGATCCTGGAACGTGCCGACGCCGTCGTACAGCGCCAGCTCGTCGGTCAGGTTCTTCACGAACAGCCCGACCTGCACTTTGTCCGTCAGCTCCACGCGCGCGACTGCGTTCAGCACCGTGTACGAGTCCAGCGCGATGTTGAACGGACTGCTCGGCACGAACTCGGTGTTCGTCTTGCCGCGATAGGTCGCGTCGAGCGAGAACGTCGTCTCGCGGCCCGCGATCGGGACCTGGTAGCGCAACGCTGCGTACAGCTGCAAGTCCGGGGTGTTCGGGATCTCATCGCCTTTGCGGCCGACGATCACGAACGGCGACGCGCCCGGTAGCACCGGCTGATCTTCCGACAGCTCGTGCTCGAAGAAGTACGTGCCCGTGAACTCCAACGAAACCTGGTCGGTGAGCAGCGAATCCAGCGACCACTCGAGGCCGGTCACTTTGGCGGCGCCGCCGTTGGTCGTGAACGGAATGTTGCCGACCGGGTCGCGCGGCTCCACCTGGATGTCGTTCCACTTGATGTGGAACACGGTCGCGTTCAGCTGCAGGCGGTCCTCCACCCAGCGCGACTTGATACCGACCTCGTAGTTCTTGAGGTCGTCGGAGTCGAAGGTTTGCGGGATGCCCGGCGCGAACGGCTGGTTGCCGTTGTTGATGCCGCCGACGCGGAAGCCTTCCGAATACAGCGCGTACCACAACACATCGTCGGTGGCCTGCAACGACAAGCTGACCTTCGGCAGTGTCTTGCTGCCATCCTGCTTGAGCAAGCCGACCTCATTGCCGTTCACCGTGGTGCCGATGACCTGATCGTCATCGACTTCGACTGGTCCGGTCGGCGCGAACGCATGCAGCGTCGCCTGGATCGCCTGGAGATCCGCCTCCGACCACCGCAGGCCGGCGAGCAGCGTCCAGCGATCGGCAAACTTGAACGTCGCTTCGCCGAAGACCGCTTTCTGCTCGACCTCGTCCGCGCGCGTGCGACCGAAGAACGTGTTGCCGCCGGCCAGGAGCGCGTCGTCGGAGTTCAGCGGGTTGAACGGCATCGGTCCGCCGTTGCCGTCCGTCGTCACGACGTGCACGTTGAACTCGTTCTCGTCCTTCTGGTAGTACGCGCCGGTGACGAAGTTGAACGGCGAATCGAAGTCCGAGGCGAAGCGCAGCTCCGCCATCTTGGTCTTGTATTCCTGCGGCTGCTGCGTGACGCCCGGAATGGGGACGCCGAAGAACAGCAGAATCGGCGTGCTGTCGAACGCGAAATCGATGTCGTGCTTGTATTGCGAAGCGGCCAGCGAGACGTTGCCGAAGCCGGTGTCGTAGCGCGCTGTCGCACCGAACAGATCGAAGTCGTCCTTGCGCGGGCTCCTGGTGATGTCGGTGTTGATGAAGTCGCGGCCTGGCGTGAACGAGCCGAGGCCCGGTAGCGGCGTGAAGCCGGTGTTGCCGGGGAGCGAGGCGATCTCAGGCGGCTGATCCGGATACGCGGGCACGCCTTTGCTCGTGAAGCGCGGCGAGCCGTCGCTGTCCAGGTTCTGCTTGATGTACAGGGCGTCGATCGTGAGCGCGTCGGACGGCGTCCAGCGCACGCTCAGGCGCCCGCCGGTGATCTCCGTCGAATTGATGTCCTCGGCGCGGCCGTCGAACGTGGTGTTGCCGCCGGACGTGCGCTCGAGACGGGTCTGATCGATCCAGCCATCGCGGTCCTCGCGATAGCCGACCAATCGCACCGCGAGCTTGTCGTTCACCAGCGGAGCGTTGATCACGGCCGTGATGCCGTAACCGCTGCCGCCGTCTTCGATCGAGCTCCAGTCCGCCTCGCCGTAGGCAGCGAACGCCGATGCATCGGGCTTGCGCGTGATGAAGCGAATGTTGCCGGCCATCGAGTTCGAGCCGTACAGCGTGCCTTGCGGGCCGTTGAGCACTTCGACGCGCTCGACGTCGACGAGCTGGATCGGCGCGTTCTTGCCGCCGCCGTCCTGCTGGTCGCTCGCGGTGATGACGTACTCGTCGAGGTACGCGCCGACGACAGAGGGTCCGCTGCCGTTGATGCCGCGGATGATGTATTCGGAATCGCCGGGGCCGAGGTTCTGGAACTGCAGGCCCGGCACGCTGCCGGCGAAGGCTTCGAAAGTGGTCTCGCGCTTCAGCGACAGGTCTGCGCCGCCGACCGCGTAGATCGATTCAGCGGTCTTCTGGATGTCCGTCTCGCCGCGCTTGGTCGCGGTGACGACAACTTCTTCGAGCGCTTGCCCTCGCGGTGTGTCCGCCGCATAGGCCTGTGCGCACGCCGCAGCGCAGAGCACCGTTACCACACGGCCGCAATCGACTTTCCAGCGCGTAATCATGGCTCCGCCCCCCATAGTTCGCCGCGAACGCACCAATCACCGTGCAGGATTTAACCGCTTCCTCGTAGCCCGTGTCCCCTACTTTAGACCGGGAGCCCTAATTTTCCGGGCCTGCGCGACTACGCTGTGCGGATAATCCCGCGGGCGCGGGAGCTCGGGCGGTGAGACGCTCGATGGTGCTGTACGACGCGCTGGTGACCCGTTGCGGGTCCGCCGTGAGATACGGTCGCAGCACCTCGAGGATTTCGTCGTATCCGGCGACCACCGCCTCCACCGTCAGTTCGCGGTCATGGTACTCGACGTAGTTGAGCCAGTTCTCCGAGATGATCCACGTGATGTCGACGATGGAGCGCAACCGCCGCGGATCCGCCGGCAGCTTCATCAGGCCGCGCGCTGCGAGCGCTCCGAAGAACTTCTCGATCGCCACCAGCCGGCGCTCGCGGTTGCGCGCGAACTGCAGGCGCAGCACCCGGTCCCGGCGCAGCAGGTCCGCCATCTCGCGATAGAAAAAGCGGTAGTCGCGAATGAGTTGCAGCTGCCGCACGAACATGGCGGCCATGTGCTCGAGGGTGGCCGCCAGGTGGTCCCGGTACCAGCCGGTGTCCATCTCGCCGACCGCGCGCTGGAAGAGGAAGCGGATGATTTCCTGCTTGTTGCGGAAGTGGTAGTGCAGGTTGCCCTTGCTGATGCCGCAGTGCTCGGCGATGCGGTTGGTCGATATCGCGGCCGTGCCGTACTGGTTGAAGAGCTCCAGGGCGGCGTCGACGATGCGGGTCTGCGTATCGCGGGTGGCCATAGGACAGTGTGGATAGGATAACGCAGGAGCCCCAGATGAGTACCTTCCCGGTCGAGCGCCTGCGGGCGGAATTCCCCGCCCTGCAGCGGCCCGGCGCCGGCGTGTTCTTCGACAACGCGGCCGGGGCGCAGGTGCCGCAAACGGTTTTCGACGCCATCAATGAGCACCTGCTGGTGCGCAACGTGCAGCGAGGGGGGCGCTATTCGCAGAGCGTCGCTGTCGACGAAACCATCGCCAGGGCGCGTGCCAGCGTCGCGGCCTTCGTCAACGCGCGCGATCCGCAGGAGATCGCCTTCGGCCTGAACGCAACGTCGTTCATCCGCATCGTCAGCCTTGCCGTGGGCCAGACGCTCGCGGAGCGCAACGAAATCATCGTCACCGATCTCGACCACGAGGCCAACGTGGCCACCTGGCTGGCGCTCGCGCCGCTCGGCGCCGAGTTTCGCTGGTGGCGGCTGCGCGATGACGGCAACCTGCACCTCGAAGATCTGGCGGCTCTGCTGTCGCCGCGGACGCGCCTGCTCGCCTGCACGGTGGCATCGAATGCGCTCGGCACGCTCGTCGACGTGCGTGGCGCCGCCGACCTCGTGCACGCCGCGGGCGGCGAGATCTTTCTCGACTGCGTGCATTTCGCGCCGCATGGCCGGGTCGACGTTCAGGCGTTCGACTGCGACTACCTGGTCTGCTCCGGGTACAAGATTTTCGGGCCGCACATGGGATTCCTGTGGGGCCGGTACGAATTGCTCGAGCGCCTGCCGACCTTCCGCGAGGATTTCATTCCGGACGCGCCGCCGGGGAAGATCGAGGCCGGGACCGTGAGCTATGAGAGCGTCGCCGGGATGGACGCCGCGGTGGGTTATCTCGCGCGGCTCGGGCGGTCTCTGGGCTCAGGTCCCGATCAGGGCGACCTGCGCGCTGACATCGCGCGTGCGATGCAGGCGATCCTCGCGTACGAACGCGGCCTGACGGTGGAAATGCTCAGAGTGCTGCACGAGTGCAGGGCGCGCGTGCATGGCGTCGCGGATCCGACACGGGTCGCGGGGCGCGTTCCGACAGTCGCTTTCAACCTCGACGGCGTTGCACCCGCTGCCGTGACCGAAGCGATGGCGCGCGCGCAGATCGGCGTTCGCGACGGCCACATGTATTCCCCGCGCCTGATCCGGCGCCTGGGCCTGACGGAAGAGAGCGGCACGGTTCGCGTCTCGCTCGTTCATTACAACACCGCCGCGGAGATCCATCGGTTCGGCAACGTGCTGTCCGATCTGACCTGAGACTACACTGCACCCATGAGCTCAGACGAACCCCAGCAGCCGGTCATCGCCGGCACCATGCCCTCCTACCAGGAGCTGGTCGCCGGCCGCCGCTATCTGTGGTGCCGCTGCGGACGCTCGAAAACTCAGCCGTTCTGCGACGGGTCACACGCCGGGACCGGCTTCCAGCCGCTCGCGTACGTCGCGAAATCCGACAAGGAAGAAGCGCTGTTCTGCATGTGCAAGCGGACCGGCACACCGCCGTTCTGCGACGGCACCCACGCGAACCTGCCCGGCGGCTACGCGGAAGAGAGCGCGGAGAGCATCGCGGCGAGCAACGTGCCCTGGGCCCCCGAGCTCGACGGCGGCGTTCATCGACTCGACGGCACCTGTTACACGATCCGCGCGGCCGCGACCCGGCCGTCGAATCCCGGGCCGTTCTGGATGCGCACGCTCGTCGGCGACATGACCGGCGCTGCGCACCAGACCCAGCTCTACCTGGAAGTCCGCAATCAACCCTCCCCCACGCTGGCGCCCGGCGCACCGACGCAGACCATCGTGTTCATCGCCGGCGGCGGCGGCACGGTGACGATCGGCGACCGGCGTTTCGAAGTCCGCGCGCTGGATGGAGTCATGGTGATGCCCGGCGAAGGGTTTCGGCTGACGGCCACTGCAGGTGAGTGCCTGCAGGCGTTCGTCTCCGTCTGTTCCGTCGCCGGCCTGCATCAGGTTGCGACGATGCCGCCGTTCGACGAGAGCCAGCCGGAGCGCGTCGCCTCGATAGATGAGCAACAGCGCAAGGCGATGGGGACGCGGTTCTTTCAGCATCTCGTCGATCGCCGGCTCGGCGCGCGCGACGCGGTGCAGTTCATCGGCCACATTCCGCAATCGAAAGCGAAAATGCACCGCCACCTCTACGAAGAAGCGGTGATCGTCGTCTCGGGCGAAGGCGTCATCTGGAACGAGAACGTGCGCGCGCGGGTCGCGCCGGGCGACGTGATCTTCTTCCCGCGCAAGCACATCCATTCCCTGCAATGCACATCGCCCGACGGCATGGACGTCCTCGGCGTGATCCATCCTGGCGACAATCCGGGTATCAACTACTGATGCGCTACCGATCGCTGCTGGTCATCGCCGCCCTATTGTTGCCGCTGATATCGAGTGCGGCAGAGCGCCTGATCATCGACCACGTCACGGTGATCGAAGGCACGGGCCGCGCGCCGCAACCGGACATGTCAGTCGTCATCGACGGTGCACAAATCGTCGCAGTGACGCCGAGCCAGCTCGCGGGCGGCGAGTCCGGCAAGCGCATCGACGCACGTGGCAAGTACCTCATTCCGGGACTGATGGATGTTCACATCCATCTGCGCGGCGCGGCGCAGCCTTCAGGACCGAACGTCAAGTGGGAAGAGGCGAGCCGCGGCGAAGCACTCGCGGCGCTGGCGAGCTATCTGTATTCCGGCGTGACAACCGTGTTCGATGCCGGCAACCGCAAGGAGCTGATTCTGCCGTTGCGCGCCGAGGAGCGTGCGGGCAAGATCCTGGCGCCGCGGATCTTCGCGACCGGCAACTCGATCACATATCCGGGCAGTCACGGCGATCGCATCTCGATCGGCGTCTCCGACTTCGAGAAGGACAAGGCGCTGCTCGACGCTCACATCGCCGAGCAGCAGCCCGACATGGTCAAGCTGATGATGGAAGAGGAAGGCTGGGGCGCGCGGCCGATGATCACGCTGCTGAACGCCGAGCTCGCCGAGAAGATCGCCCGCTACTACAACCAGCACGGCATCCGCACGACAGTGCACGTCTCCAATGAGTTCCGGGCGCTCGAAGCGATTTACGCCGGCGTCGACACCCTCGCCCACCCGGTCATCCAGGGCCCGGTCAGCGATTCGTTCGTCAAGCTCATGGCCGCGAAGAAGATGCCGTTCGCGAGCACGCTCACGATCGGCGAGAACTACAGCCGTCTCGCCGAGCATCCCGAGTATCTGGATCAGCCGCTGTACGCGGCTTCGCTCTCGGTCGAAGAGCGCAACAAGCTCCAGACCGAAACCCGCGCCGAGTACCAGTCGCGCATGTGGACGGCGTGGATGAAGCTGATGACGCCGGTCGCGCAGGAAAACATTCGCAAGATTCATGCGGCCGGCGGCATCGTTGCGTGCGGCACCGATCAGAGCAGCGGCCCGGCTGTGCATCGCGAGCTCGAACTGCTCACCGCCGCCGGGATCGCGCCGCTCGATGTGATCAGGATTGCGACTTACAACAGTGCCGTATTCCTCGGCAAAGCCGACCAGCTCGGCTCCGTGCAGGCCGGCCGTCTCGCCGACCTGGTGCTGCTCGACGCCGATCCCGCCGCCAGCATCGATAACGTCAAGGCGATCGCCTTCGTCATGAAGAACGGCGCCATCGTCGATGAGAGCAAACTGCCGCTCGCCGGCGGCAAGCAGCGGGCACGCTTCGCGGCGCCCCGATGAGCGGATCCGTCGACGGGTCGGGGTATTTCCTCTACCACTCCATCGGCATGTTTCCGGGCAAGGAGGCCCTGATCGCGGAAGGCCTGCGGAAGTACGCGCAGCTGTGGAGTACTCCCGACGACTCGCAGTGGCCGCAGGCGCTTGCGATCCGCGATCAATTCATCGAACGCTGGAGCCGGTTGATCAACGCGCAGCCCGGCACGCTGACGACCGCCGAGAATGTCACGACGGCGCTGTACAGCCTCATCGGTTCGCTGCCTGCACGCTATTTGAAAGGGCGCCGCGTGCTCGTCGCCGGCGATTGCTTCCCGAGCTTGCATTTTCTGTTGTCGGGCCTGGCGGAACAGCACGGCTTCACGCTCGACACCGTTCCACTGCGCGCCGGCGAGAGCTGGGTTCGCGACGAGGATTTCATCGCGCGCTGGACCGCGGATGTCGGCGTTGCGCTCATCACGCAGGTGACTTCTACCGCATCGTATCGCTGCGATCTGCCGACGCTGGTCGCGCACGGCCGCAAGATGGGCAGCGCGATCGGCGTCGATGTCACTCAAGGCATCGGACTGGTGCCCTACGACGTGCAAGCTCCGGAAGTCGACTTCACGGTTTCGACGAGCCTCAAGTGGCTCGGAGGCACAGCCGGTGCCGGCATCCTGCATGTCCGCGCAGCGCTACTCAACGAGTGCCGTCCGCTCCTGCGCGGCTGGTTCAGCCAACCCAATCCCTTCTCCTGGGACCTCAACGCCTTCAGCTACGCCTCCGACGCCCGCCGCTTCGACCACGGCACTCCATCAGTCGTTGCATGCGCCGGATCGCTACCCGCTCTCGACTGGCACGCACAGCAAGACCCGCGCGCCCTGCTCTCTCACAACCGCAAACTGACCGCCGCCATCATCGAAGGCGCGGATGCTCTTCGCCTCGATCTCGTCAGCCCTCGCGACGACTCCCGGCGCGGCGGCAGCGTCATGCTCAAGGTCCCCGCTTCCCGCGACCCCCGCGCGCTCATCGACGCCCTCCGCGCCGCCCACCTCTACGCCGACTGCCGCGGCAGCACTCTCCGCCTCTCCCCCGGCACCGTCACTACGGACGCTGGTGTCGACCGCCTCCTCTCCGAACTCAAGCGCCTCCTATCCTGAGAAGAAGAATATCTCTCGCCAAGATCGCCAGGATCGCCAAGGAAGAGAAGAAGTCTCAATTCTGAGACTAAGAAATTCTCTTCGAATTCTTCCTTGGCGATCTTGGCGATCCTGGCGAGAGATATTCCGGCTCCGATTCCGCTCCGCCAGCAACGTCGTGAACTGGGGGCCGCAACGCTGAAGGTTGTTTGCGGCGAGGAATCGAGAGAAGGAGATCTCTCGCTGAGATCGCGGAGATCGCGGAGGAAGAAAAGGATTTCAAAATTCGGACAGAAAGATCTTCCTCGTCCTCCTCAGCGATCTCTGCGATCCCTGCGAGAGATATTCCGGCTCCGATTCCGCTCCGCCAGCAACGTCGTGAACTGGGGACCGCAACGTCGAAAGTTGTTTGCGGAGAAGAGGAAGAAAAAGAATATCTCTCGCAGAGATCGCTGAGATCGCAGAGGAAGAAAGGGACTTCAGCGCGGAGAAGAAATCTTTCTTGTTCTGCCTTGGCGTCCTGGCGTCTTGGCGAGAGATATCCGGGCTCCGCTCAAAGTCAGCTCGGCACCAGAGCAAGGACGCGCAGCGGGCTCCCCGAGCCGTTGACGATCTTCAGAGGCGGTGCGATGACGACGGCGCCGGTGGCGGGGAGCTGGTCGAGGTTCATGAGGCTGGCGAGGCCGAAGCGGTTGGAGCCGTGCATGATCGTGTGGCAGGGGAACATCGGGTCGAAGGTGGCGGCCTGGCCGGCATCGGTGCCGACGGTTTCGACGCCGACGCCGAGGATGTCGCGCTCCTTCGCCAGGAACGGCACGCATTGCGGGTGGAAGCCGGGTGTGTGCGGACCGTCCTCGCGGATGTTGAGGAAGTTCTGCGCGCCGGTGCGCTTCGACCAGTCGGTGCGGATGAGAACCCAGGCGCCCTTGGGGATCTGCCCGTGCATCTGCTCCCACGCTCTAACCACTTCGACCGTGACCAGGAAATCGACGTTGTCGCGCACTCGCTCGGTGACGTCGATGACGCACGCCGGGCCGATGAACTTCTGCACCGGGATGTTGTGCGTGGCGTTGTTCGGATAGTCCTTGCCCGTCACCCAGTGGATCGGCGCGTCGAAGTGAGTGCCGGTGTGCTCGCCGCAGGCGATGTTGTTCCAGTACCAGGCCGGACCGCGCTCGTCGTAGCGCGAGATTTCCTCCAGCGCGAACGGCTTGGACGGCGCAAACATCGGCGGCAGCTGGATCGTCGGCGTCGCGGGCTCGAGCGGCACGGTGAGATCGACGACGCGAATACCGCCACCGAGGATGCCGGCGGCGAGATCGGCGAGCAACGCGGAATTGTTGGCCATACGGATGTCCTCTCGGGTTCTCTCTGTCAGGGTGCGAACTGCGGACGCAGCTCGCGCAAGGCCGCCAGCAGCACGTCCACATCTTCGTCGTTATTGTAGAAGTGCAGGCAGATGCGCAGGTTATCGTCGCGGTTCGACGTGTAGATATTACGTCGCATGAGCTCCTGCGACAGCGGGCCGCTTGCCCGCGAGGGCACGCAGATCATGGCGCCGCGGCGCGCGTCGAGGTCCGGAGTGACGGCCGCCCAGTCCATCTCGCGCAGCAGGTCCATGCAGCGCCGCGTCAGCTGGCGAATGCGCCGCTCGATCGCCGGCGTGCCGACGTCGAGGATGATCTTCAGTCCGGCCTCGGTGGCGTAGCAGTTCACGACCGGCGGCGTGCCGGCTTCGAAACGGCGCGCGTTGGCCGCGGGCCGGTTCGCAGTGATGTCCATCGCGAAGATGTTCTCTTGCGAGAACCAGCCGCTGTGCGTCGGGTGCAAGGCGCGCACCAGCGAATCCCGGACGTAGAGAAAGCCGATGCCGGCGGTGCCGAGCAGGTACTTGAGCATGCCGCCGACCGCGAAATCGACGTCCAGCTTTTTCACGTCGATGTCGACGGAGCCGACCGACTGATAGCAGTCGAGCAGCACCAGCGCACCCTTCTCGCGCGCGAGCCGCACGATGGCCGGAATGTCGAGCCGCGCGCCGTTGCGAAAACAGACGTGCGTGATCGCCACGAGCTTCGTCTGCTCGTCGATGTGCTTCGCAAAGGCTTCCGGCGGTATGTAGCCATCGGCATCGCGCCGCACGTGGACGACGCGCGCACCGCGCGGCTCCTGCGCGTGCCAGATCTGCGCGTTGGTCGGAAACTCGAAGTCACTGATGACGATCTTGTTGCGCTCGCCCGTGAACTGCATGGCGGTGGCCAGCGCGTTGAGACCAGCTGACGCCGACGCGGTAACGGCGATCTCATCGGAGGTCGCGCCCAGCACCCGCGCCATCGCGGCGCGGACCGCATCGTTCTTGGTGACCCATACATCCCAGTTCGCCCCGACCTGCAGGCGATCCTCCAGGTACGTGTCGAACGCCGCTTTGACGTCCTTCGCCAGCGCGCAGTACGAGCCGCTGTTCAGGTAGGTCATGTGCTGCAACAACGGGAATTCCCGGCGCAGCGCTGCGAAATCCGGTTCCATCTTGCTCAACCTGCCCTCTTCAGTTCTTCCAATGCGGCGCCCAGCTGCCTGCCTTCTTCGTCCGCCAGCGCAGCGGTGCGCAGGCGCTTGACGATTGCAGCGAGGTCCGCTCTGTCGCTCAGTCTCTGCACGGCTTCGATGACCACTCCGAAGTTCTTCAGTCCGCGCTCGTGCGTATCGCTGTAGCCCTTCACCAGCCGCTGACACTCCGCGAGCTCGATCGCGGCGTCATAGCCGCCAGGTCGGGCCGCGAGCGCTTCGATTCGCGCGAGCCAGGCGCCGATCCGCTCCTGCTCCCAGCGATAGCGCAATGTGCCGCGGCGCCAGCGACGCAATCCCGCGACCACGTACAGCAACAAAAAGCCGCCGACGTGCGCCGTCTGAATGTGCCTGCCCTTGCGGAACAGGGGCGAGAACCAGCGTCGCGCGCGGCTGCTCGCGAGCAACTTCGATCCCAGTCCCGCCGGAAGCGTTTCACACACTTCGTCGAATCGCGGATGCATGAACTCGGTCATGTAGACGATCTGCTCCGACTGCGCCTGCACCTCGGTGCGCACGCGGTCGAAGCGCTTGCGACGGGTCTTGAGATCGGCGACGCGGATCGTGTCCTCGTAGGACATCCAGAGCGCGAGGTGACGCGCGACGGTTGCGGTCAGCGCGAAGCTGCCGCCGTCTCGGACCTTGCGCAGCCGGTCGAGATACAAAGCTGCGTAGTCCCCATCCTGGTAGTCGACGAGCCGGCGGACACCTTCCTGCAGAAGTCCGTGAAGGTGTGCCGGAAACTCGGCCTTGATGCGTGCGTCGAGCTTGCGGCCGAGGTCGGTCGTCGGCGCAGCGCCCGGCGCCACGAGGCTGGCGAGCGGCGTGCGCTTCAGCGCTTGCTCAAAGCCAGCAGCGAAACCAGCAAGATTGCTTTGCACGGCGACACCCGACTGCGTGATCGCTTGCTCGTACAAGGCTCGCGGGAACGGCAGCACGGCCGACGCGGCGATCGCGCCGAACAGGATCGAGCTGATGACGCTGCGCTGCGCGTCGGCCACGGCCTGCATGTCGAAGCTGATCAGCCGCTTCGAGCGTGCTTCGAGTGCGGCGAAGACAGCATTGGCATCGACGATGCCGTCGCCCATCGCTGACTTCTCGGTGATGCCATAAATGCGATGAGTCGAGGCAACAGTCGTGGTCCGATCCGGGGTCACGAGCCCGCGAACGACCGCGCGCCCCGCTTCCATCAACTCGGCTGCGACGACGAGATCGACGTCGCCCGGCACCGGCATCAGCGCAAGCACCGGCCGATGCGCCGGATCGCGCGGCGGAGGACTCATCTCCACGTAGTAGACAGTGGTTCCGG
>DATEKT010000002.1:0-38260 GCA_035277305.1 Steroidobacteraceae bacterium
GGTGCGAACTACGCCTTCACCGACTCGATGGCCGTCTATGGACGCGTGAACCGCGGCGGCCATTTCGCGGACTTCGACAACGGCATCCGCGGCAGTGTCACGGGCAATATCGATGCGCCGCAGACCATCCGCAACTACGAAGCCGGCTTCAAGTTCGAGAACGACCTGCTGTATGCAGACATCAGTGTTTACAAGCGTGAGTTCGACGGCCTGGCGTATCAGCAGACGACCTCGCTCGGTGCACCGACCGGCGCCCGGCTGTTCTATGGCTCCGATTCGAAGGGCATCAACTTCATCGGCTGGATCAACGCCACCGACATGTTCCGCTTCCGCGTCGTCGCCAACTACCTGGACGGCGAGTACACGGACTTCGACGCCTGCTTCCCGTTCACGAACGTCGTCACCGGCAACGGTTGCGCGCGGATCGAAGGCAAGCAGCTGCAGCGTCAGCCGAAGCTGCGCTACATGCTGACGCCCACGGTCACGGTGCCGCTGCCGATGGGCGATCTCATGGCGTACGTCAGCTACTCGCACATCGGCGATCACACTCAGGATCAGTCCGGCCTGCAGCAGCTGGGCTCGTATGAGACCTGGGACTTCGGCGTCGATCTCACCGTGGGCGAGAACTGGCTGTTCAGCCTGCGCGGCACGAACGTGACCGACGAGCTCGGCCTGACGGAGAGCAACTCGCGCATCTTCGGCACGGCGGCGGGCACCGGCGGCGTGCTGCTGGCGCGGCCGATCGAAGGCAAGGAGATCAACTTCCAGGCCAAGTACCGCTGGTAATCGTGATTGTTTAGGGCACTCGTCCTACTTCTCATCGCCTGCACGGCAACTGCAGCGGAGTCACCAGCTCCGCTGCAGTTCCGCATCACCGAAGGCCGCGTCCTCAACGCGTTCCAGCAGCAGGGGCCGGTCGCGGCTCACTTGCTGCTGAGCTCGGGTACGCAGCCGCGAGTGCTGGTTGCGTTTCCCGCCGGTAACAGCGGCGTCGGCGTGTGGTTCGAGAACACGCAGAGTCCGGTGCAGTGGACGCTCGGTGAGATCAAAAGCGTCAGCAGGCCCGATGCAAAGGGGCGAACGTTGCACGGTATCGTGGCGGAAGCGTCAGTCGATGCGCCGCTAGTCGTGCACGACGCGGTGCTCAGCAGTATTCGCGTGCTGCGCGACTATCAGATCGAGCGCACGTATCCCGCGGATGTCCAAGCCGCCCCCACCCTGTCCCTCCCCCGCAATGCGGGGGAGGGTAGGGAGGGGGCTACTCTCCAGTGGTCCCGGTCGCGCCTCGACGGCGCACCCGGCTATGCATTGTCGATCACGCTCGAGAACGGCGAGATTCGCGGCGGGCAGGGAACGTCGCTGACGCTGTCCGCTACTCGCGCGGGCGAACCGCTGCGCATGCGCATCGTTGCGTTGACGGGTGAAACGCCGCTGACGCCGCTCAACGGTCATCTCCTCAATGCGAGCGCGACGAAGGATCAGCGCAGCCGCGACGTATTGGCGTTCCTGAGCTACGAGGAGAAGTTTCTCGCGGGCTCGTGGCGCTTCGACACCTACTTCGGTCGCGACACGCTGATGTCGCTGCGGTTGCTGATGCCGGCACTGGAGCCGGAAGCGGTGGAGGGCGGACTCTCCGCCGTGCTGCAAAGGCTTGCCGCGAACGGCGAGGTCGCGCACGAAGAAGACATCGGCGAGTTCGCAGTCCTGCGCCATCGCAAGCAGGGCGATCCGCCGGGCGATGCGCCGATCTACGACTACAAGATGATCGATGACGACTACATGCTGGCGCCCGTCGCCGCGGCTTACGCGTTCGATCATCAGCACGGCCGCGCACGTGCGAATGCATTTCTCGCGCGCAAGCTGCCGAATGGCGCGACGGTCGGCGCGGCGCTGGTCCGCAACTTCATGTGGGTCGCGCAGTCCGCGCAGGCTTTCGGCAGGAAACCGCAGCCCGCCAATCTCATTTCGCTGAAGCCGGGAATCAACGTGGGTCAGTGGCGCGACAGCGAGGATGGGCTCGGCGGCGGGCGCTATCCGTATGACGTCAACGCGGTCTTCGTGCCGGCGGCGATGGCAGCAATCGAGAAGTTCGTGCTGAGCGGAGCGCTGCAGCCATACCTGGACCGGGATCAGCGCCAGCTGCTCGCGAACGCAGGGCGCATGGGCGTGGTCTGGGCGCGCGAAGCGCCGAAGCTGTTCCGCGTGCAGCTCAGCGATGCGGAAGCGCGCCGCCGGATCGCCGCGTATTCCGCCGAGCTGGGTGTCAGTCCCGCGCCGGCGCTCTCGGCGTTGCCCGCCGCCGCGGTCGAGGTGAATGCGCTCGCACTCGATGCGCAGTACAAACCGATACCGGTACTGCATTCCGATGGTGGATTTGCGCTGCTGTTGCAGGATCCGCCGGCGGAAGATGTCGAGCAACTCGTCACGAGCATGCTGCGTCCGTTTCCGGCGGGGCTGCTGACCGAAGCAGGCCTGCTCGTGGCCAATCCTGTGTTTGCCGATGAGACGCGGCAGCGTGAGCTGAGCCGGACCGCGTATCACGGGACAGTGACATGGTCGTGGCAACAGGCTCTGCTCGCTGCAGGGCTCGAGCGCCAGGTCGCGAGGCGCGATCTGCCGGTAGAAACGACGAAGCGCCTGCGCGAGGCGCAACAGCGGCTGTGGTCGGTGATCTCGAACACGCGCGAGCTGCGGGCCTCCGAGCTGTGGTCCTGGAAATATGTCGATGGCCGCTACCAGGCCGCCCCGTTTGGACAGAACAGCGGCGATGCCGATGAATCCAATGCGGCCCAGTTGTGGAGTACGGTCTATCTCGCAATTCCAACGCCGACGCCGGAAGATCTCGCCCGGTCACGGCCGTGGCTCGAAAACCTGCGACGCCTGGTTGCAGATCGCGAGGACCGCGGGATGCTTGATGTTCCGCTCCATCGAGATGGCATAGAACTCGCCCCGCACCTTGCGCGCGGGGCCGAGCTCCCGCAGCCCTGACTCCTGGCGCAGCTGTTTGAGGAGCACGCTGGGAACTGGCGCGACGCCGCGGCCGGCGCGCGCGAATTCGCGCAGCAGCCCATAGTCTTCGAATTCCCCCGCGATCAGCGGCCGCACTTCGTGACGGTCCAGCCATTGGTCGAGCGCGCGACGGATCGCGGTGTCTGACGTCGGCAGCAGGAGCGGCGCGCCGTCCAGCGATCGCGGAAATCCGGAGCGCAGCGACTTCGCCAGCGCCGGCGCCGCCATCCACGACACGTCGCAGCCGCCGAGATGGTGGTTGTAGGCGCGCAGGTTCAGGCTCGGCGTGACTGGCGAATCGGATATCACGACATCCAGCTCGCGCAGCCCCAGCCCCTTGAGCAGCTCGTGCAAGGTGCCCTCACGGCACATCAGCTGCACGGGCTGCTCCAGGCTCAGCGCCGCGTTCACGAGACGTTGCGCGATTTCCTTCGGCACGACGTCGTCGATTCCCGCGACGACCCGCATCGGCTTGTGCGTGGGACGCTGCGCGAGCGCGTTCAGCAGGTCCGCGCCGAGTGCGAAGATTTCCTCCGCATAGCTGAAGACCAATCGCCCGGCTTCGGTCGGCACCAGCGTGCGGCCGGATTTCATCAGCAGGCGCGAGCCGAGCCGCTCTTCGAACGTTCGCAGCTGCGCGCTCACAGTCGGCGCAGACAGGTGCAGCTCGGCGCATGCCTTCGTCAGGCTGCCGTTGCGGACCACGGACCAGAAGTAGAGCAGGTGCTGGTAGTTGAGCCTCGGAATCGGCGGACGCATGTTTCGCCTCTGTCTAAGCGTTGGGACGAATAATTCTAATGGATCTAAACGTCTCCGGCGCGTACAAAGACTGTGCGCGGACCATCCGCGCTGTTAGGACAAAGTGGAGGACTGTCGATGGAGGGAAAGATCGTGATGAGTCGTCAGGACGCGAACCGGCTGCGCTCGCTGGTAGCGGCGGAGCGCGCGCGGCGCGGGCAGCATCGTGAGCATCTCGATGATCTCGAGCACGAGCTCGATCGGGCGCGCGTCGTGGAAGGGCAGCTGTTGCCGGAGGACCGCGTCGCCGTGAATTCGACGGTGCGCGTGCGCGACCTGGATTCCGGCGTGTCGCATGACTACACGCTGGTGTGGCCGTCGCACGCGGACGCCGCGAAGCGGCGAATCTCAGTGCTGGCGCCCATGGGAACCGCGCTGCTCGGCTGCCGGGCCGGCGATCGGGTCGAGTGGCTGATGCCGGGCGGACTGGTACGGCTCACGATCGAGGAGGTGCGCTGAAATGACCCCACGCGCTCGGATCGTATGCGCCACTGACCTCACGCCGCGCTCGGATTTCGCGCTGAGCCGGGCGATGCTCCTCGCGCAGCAGACCGGCGCCCGCTTGACTCTCGTGCACGCCGTCGACCCCCGGCGCTCCGAGCGGCTCGTGCGCGCCCGGGTGAATCGCGCATACGTGCAGCTGTTGTCGCATGTCGATCGTGCGTTCGGTTCGGCGGCGGCAGCAGTTGATGTTGTCGTGCGGGCCGGCGGCCGGCTCGATGTGATCATCAAGGTTGCGAACGATGCAAATGCCGACCTGGTGCTGCTGGCAGCGCCGCAACGCCGTCGACTCGATTCGATTTTCGGCACTACAGCCGAGCGGCTGCTGCGCGCCCTCAAGCGGCCCGTGCTCGTGGTCCACCGACCAGTGGACGGCAGCTATCGCAACGTGGCGATGGCGGTGGATCTTTCGAACACGTCACTCCCGCTGATCCAGACAGCCGCCCGACTGGGGGTTCTGGAAGGCGCGCAGACGACGCTCTTGCACGCCACTGCTCCTCCTCATGAGGGCATGCTCAAGACCGTCGGCGTGGACGAACAGGCCATCGAGGAGTACAGGTACGGCTGGCAGGACGACGCGCGCCTGCGTCTGCAAGCGATGCGAACCGCAGCGGAGATGGACCTCGAGCGAACCAGAACTCTGGTGATGACCGAGCCGCCCGCCGTTGCGATCAGACGCCTGATCGAGGGAGAGCAGGCTGAATTACTCACGATCGGCGCGAGTCGCTGGCTGCTGACCAAGCGGCTGTTGATCGGCAGTGTCACAGACAGCGTCCTTCGCACGGCAATGTGCGATGTCCTGGTGATTCCGCACCAGACCGCCTCGCGACGCTCCCTGGGAGCCGCAGGTCAGCGCGGCACGGCGAACGTGAGACTCGAGAACGTCGTCTCGTAGTCCGCGTCGCTGGCGTTCGTCAGCGGCATCGTCCAGATCACATTCATCAGCCAACTGCCGCCCGGCGGCATCGCAAAGCTTGCGAGTCCAGCGCCGTTGGTACGCTGCTGGTCCGCCACGGTGAGCTCGTGATCGAGACTCATGAGCTTGATCAGGGCGCCCGGTAGCGGTTTGCCGCCGTACAGGACATGCACCGGGAATTGCGTCGGCCGAGGCGTCACGTACGGATTGATCGCGGGGACGATCTCCAGGCGCAAGCCGAGTGGAGTCGTGATCTCCGCGGACGCCTGACGGTCGCGCGACCCCACTGCGACGATGGACTTCGCTGCACGGCTGTAACGCTCGAATCCGTCGACGTGCATGCGATGCGTACGCGTGCGGTAGTCCAGCGCCGGCGTCAGTCCTTCCGCTTCCAGGTAGTCGTTGAAGCGCATCGCGGACTGGTGGCTGTAGCCGCGATTGTCCGTTTCCAACACGACCATGTACGCGCCGGACTGTGCGAGGCGCGTGACGCCGCGGCGCAGATCCTGTGCGGCTCCCGAGGGCCCGATCGCTTCGAATCGGGTAATCCGTTCTGGCGGAATCGGCGACGGTTGCCGCGACAGCGCGTCACCGACCTGCAATGTCCACGACAGAGCTGCGCGCGGGTTCAGCCAAAAGTCGTCCGGCTGAACCCAGAACGCGTGCGCCGCACCGTCGCGGGCGAAGGCCAGCATGATCAGGAACACGAGCGCCAGGCGAGCTCTCATTTGTAATCCTTGTCGGCGTCCGGCGCCGCGAGGAACGGAAACGTCGTCGCTGAATGCTCGCGCGCGTCTCGCGTGAGCCCGTCATCG
Source organism: Steroidobacteraceae bacterium (assembly GCA_035277305.1). Lineage (GTDB taxonomy): Bacteria > Pseudomonadota > Gammaproteobacteria > Steroidobacterales > Steroidobacteraceae > Steroidobacter. Next base: position 6,040 of record DATEKT010000002.1, read on the forward strand.
ATGCCCGTCGCCGTGCCGTTCACGAGGAACGAGCGATATGCGTTCGCCGCGGAGTAGGTGGGCGTTCTGCCGCCGCAGTCATTCTTCAGTCCGGTCTGGCTCGTGAGCTGTGCGAGCTCGACCGCAAACAGCTGCGTGCACACGCCCGATGCGCTGTTCACCCACAAGCGGTCGTCGGCCAGCAACGTTGCGAGCTCGCGATAGCGCCCCGCGCCGGCCTCCTTGCTTGCCAGGAGCTGATTGCCGCACTTGCCGTCGAAGCTGTCGTAGAGCCCGAGCGTCTTTTCGATTTCAGGCACGAAGCGCGCGGCCGTGGCGGGCGTCGCCCTGTTGTAGTCCTCTTTCAGCTTGTCGCTGACCTTGTCGGTTGCAAGTGTTCCGAGCAGTGCATTACCCGTGAGCGGACGTCCCATGCGATCGATCTGACCGTACTCCGAGGAAGTGGTCGCCCACACGCCGAGCAACGGCCCGGCCGTTGCAACAGCGTCGAGATCGATCGAGATCACCAGCGAGGCAGGCGACCAGCCCGCGAGCAGATCGCTCGCCGGCCCGCCTTCCGTGTGTCGCCACTCGAATTGAATCGCCTGCACCGTGCCCGCGTCGAAGTTGGGGCAGCCCGCTGCATCGACCGGCGTTCCGTTGCGCAGCGCCGCTGCGGCGCGCTGGTATGCAGCCCGCGTCCCTCGCACATTGTTGAAGAACGGATCGTCGCGGCGACCGGCGAATACACGGAGCCGGCTGGCGTCGACACCCTCCGCTCGACAACCAGCCGCCTGGTCCGCACCGAAACGACAGACGATCGTGGTCGTAGCAGTCGTTGCGCCGAGACGCTTGCCGCTGTCGACATGAAACGCGTACTCGACGTTGTCGGAGAACGCGTCGCCGACGATCGTCATCACCAGGTTCAGCTGTTTCGCATCGGGCGAGGTCCAGGCGAACAGATCGCCGATGTCGGCGCGCGGATTCATCGCAACCGTCGGCGTGTCGAGATGATCCGATGCGTGGACGGCGCCGCCGTACATCGCAATTGCTCCGGCGGCAAGTACCGCAAGCCGATCTCCAACGGGATTCCCGGCGACCATTTCAGGCTCCTGCAGTGTTTTCATGATGTGCGTAGCAGGCCTGAGAGGCAGCCGCGGCCGCTATCAAACTCTTTAGCGACTTGAACGCGCGGCCTGGGCCATAATCGTCGCCGCCATGACGGAGCTATCGGTCAAATTGCTGCTCGACACCGCGACCGCGAACGTCCGCGACGTGGTCTGCGACGGCAGCTGCCGGCACCGCAGCCCCGCCGAATGTGCGCAGTCCAGCTTTCTCGTGTTCCCGTATCGCGGCGTCTACGTGCGCCACGTCGGGCGCAAGGACTCCGTCGCGGAAAGCAACCAGGTGGTGTTCTTCAACAAGGGCGAGGACTACTGCATCAGTCATCCGGTGGCCGGCGGCGATGCATGCCTTTCGGTCGGAGTCGCCGAGCATTGGCTCGACGAGCTCACGCCGAAGGAACACGTGCGCGACAGCGATGGCCTCGCATTCCGGCGCCAGCGTCTGCGCATCGACGCGCGCACCCAGGCATTGGTCGCAACGCTGCGTTACAGCCTGGATCGCAACGTCGCGGAGCCGCTGGAAGGCGAAACGCTCACGCTCACGTTGATCCGGCGCGCGCTGGGCGAGCGCACCTCGCATGCAGCGGGTGCGAGCGCGGGCCGCCAGAAACTGGTGGATCGCGCCAAGCTGCTGCTGTCTTCGGATCCGGCGCGCCGCTGGACGCTGAGCGAGATCGGCGCCGCCGTCGGTGTCTCGCCGGTGTATTTGACGCAGGTCTTTCAGCAGGTCGAAGGCCTGCCGGTGTATCGCTACCAGCTGCGGCTGAGACTGGCGCGCGCGCTGGATCTGCTGAGCCAGTACGACGACCTCACCCGCCTGAGCATGGACCTGGGTTTCTCGAGCCATAGTCACTTCACGGCCGCGTTCCGCCAGGCCTACGGCCGCACTCCCGCCGCGTTTCAGCGCGCGGTCAACCTTCGCTAAAGAATTCGACAGCGTCGCGTTCTGCCGAGCCTTCCAATGCACTCACGCCGAATCTCCGGCGTACGAGGTTGCATCATGAAAGAGACGACGTGCGCGGCTTGCGACTGCAGGATCGAAGGCGAGGCCATCAAGGTCAATATCGGCGGGAAAGCCGTTGAAGTGTGCTGCGAGGAATGTGCGCAGACGCTGCGGGAGGCGAGGGTGTCGGCGGAGGGCGTGCAACAGTAAGCAGCGTGCGCTATAAGCCTGAAATGCATCCGCTCAGGACTCTGGCCCAACAACTCGCCGACGGCCGGCTCAAAGCGCGCGACCTCATCGAGGAGTGCCTGCGACGAATCGAGGACCCGTCCGGTCAGGGGCGCATCGCGTTCGTGAAAATCGCCGCCGAGCGCGCGCGAGCGGAAGCGGATGCCGTCGATCGCCAGCGCGCCGCCGGCGCGACGCTGCCGACGTTCGCTGGCGTGCCGATCGCGATCAAAGATCTCTTCGACATTCGCGGCGACGTGACGACCGCCGGCTCGCGCGTCTTGCGAAACGCGCCACCTGCGGAGCGCGACGCGCCTGCGGTGGCGGCGCTGCGCGCAGCAGGATTCATCGTGATCGGCCGCACCAACATGACCGAGTTTGCGTTCTCGGGACTCGGTCTCAATCCCCATTACGGCACGCCGCTCAACGTGTTCGATCGCGCGACGGGTCGCATCCCCGGAGGCTCGTCGAGCGGTACCGCAGTCGCAGTCGCAGACGATATGGCCGCCGCGGGCCTTGGTACGGACACCGGAGGTTCTTGCCGCATTCCCGCTGCGCTCAACGGCATCGTCGGCCTGAAGCCGACAGCGAAACGCGTGTCACGCGCGGGTGCCGTGCCGCTCTCGACGACGCTCGATTCGGTCGGCCCGCTTGCGCGCACCGTCGAGTGCTGCGCGCTGCTCGATGCCGTGCTCACGGGCACGCCGGTCGAAGCGCCTGAGCAGTTTCAGATCGCGGATATGCGCTTGCTGGTGCCGACATCTGTCGTGCTCGATGATCTCGACAACCACGTTGCCGCTTGCTTCGATCGCGCGCTCGATCGGTTGTCGCGCGCCGGCGCGTCGATCACGCGTGCGCCGCTCACGGAGCTGGCGCGCATTCCCGAGCTGAATGCCAACGGCGGTTTCTCCGCGCCCGAGGCCTACGAGTGGCATCGCGAGCTGCTCGAGAAGCACGCGGATGAATACGATCAGCGCGTCTCCGTGCGAATTCTGAAAGGGCGCGAGCACAGTGCCGCTGACTATGTGCGCTTGCTCCGCGAGCGGGCCGAGCTTTGCGACCGCGTCGGCAGTCTGACCTGCGAATTCGCTGCGGTCGTGATGCCGACGACGACGCAGGTCGCGCCGCCGCTGAAGGACCTGGAGAGCGACCGCGAGTACTTCCGCATGAACGGGCTGATGCTGCGCAACCCCGCGCTCGGCAACTTCCTCGATCGCTGCGCCATCTCGATTCCCATGCACTTGAGCGGCGAAGCGCCTGCCGGGCTGATGCTGATGGGCGAGCATCTCGATGACCGCAGGTTGCTGGCCGTCGCGCGCGGCGTCGAAGCCGTGCTCGGCGCTGCGAGATGAGCATGCAGCCGCTCCCGATCGATCGGCTCGAAACGCCGTGTCTGCTGGTCGACGAGCCGCGCATGGTGCGCAACATCGAGCGCCTGCAGACCCGGCTCGACCGGCTCGGCGCGAGCCTGCGTCCGCACCTCAAGACCTGCAAATCTGTCGAGATTGCGCGCCGGCTCATGCCGAGTGTGCAAGGTCCCGCGACGGTGTCGACGCTGAAAGAGGCCGAAGAGTTCGCAGCCGCCGGCGTGCGCGACATCATGTACGCCGTCGGGCTCGCACCGGGCAAGCTGGATCGCGTGCTCGCGCTGCGGCGAAGGGGCGTCGATCTTTCGATCATCATCGACAGTCGCGAGCAGGCAGCCGCGGTTGCCGCGAGCTCGCGAGCTGCTGGCGATCGCATCCCGACACTCATCGAGATCGATTGCGACGATCATCGTGCCGGCGTCGCACCCGAAGATCGGATACTCGTGCAGATCGGTCGCGACCTGCACGAGGGTGGCGCCGAGCTACGCGGTGTCATGACTCACGCCGGCGGTTCGTACGACGCGATCGGTATCGCGGCGCTCGAACGCGCCGCTGAGGAGGAGCGGGCAGGTACAGTCGCAGCCGCGAAGGCGCTGCGCGAGGCGGGCCTGCCTTGCCCCGTCGTCAGCGTCGGCTCGACGCCGACGGCGCACTTCGCGCGCGATCTCACGGGTGTCACCGAAGTGCGCGCGGGCGTTTATGTGTTCTTCGATCTCGTGATGGCGGGCATCGGCGTGTGCAGCGTGGACGACATTGCGCTCAGCGTGCTGACCTCGGTCATTGGTCATCAGCGCAGCAAGGGCTGGATCCTCGTCGACGCGGGATGGATGGCCCTGTCACGCGATCGCGGCACCGCGAAGCAGGCAGCCGATCAGGGCTACGGGCTCGCGTGCGACGTGTCCGGCACCGTGCACCAGGATCTCATCATGATCGAGGCGAACCAGGAGCACGGCATCCTCGCCTTGCGCCCCGGCAGCATCGCAGCGCTGCCCGAGCTCCCCGTCGGTACGTTGCTGCGTATTCTGCCGAATCATGCGTGCGCGACAGCCGCGCAGCATGAGTGTTATCGAGCGACCAACGGCGATCTGGTCACTGCCGTGTGGCCACGCTTCTCGGGCTGGTGATCGGACGTTTTGAGGGCGCACATCCATGATCACGAACGGCACTTCCGGCACGAACATCCATGAGATCGCCACCGGCATCTATCGCATCAACACACCGGTCGCGATTCCCGGCACGCCGGGCTTCAGTTTCAATCAGTACCTGGTCGTCGACGACGAGCCGTTCCTGTTTCACACGGGTCTGCGTGGCTTGTTTCCCGTCGTCAGCGAAGCGATCGCGGCGGTCATGCCCGTATCGCGGCTGAGATACGTCGGGCTTTCGCACTTCGAGGCCGACGAGTGCGGCGCTCTCAACGAATTTCTCGCGGCTGCGCCATACGCCGTCGCCGTCTGCAGCCGGGTCGCCGCGATGACGTCGGTCAACGACTTCGCCATCCGGCCGCCGCGCGTCCTCGCCGACCACGAGGATCTGGACCTCGGTCAGCACAGCGTGCGCTGGTTCGATACGCCGCACGTGCCGCACGCGTGGGAATGCGGGCTCGCGATGGACATGACGACGCGCACGTTCTTCTGCGGCGATCTGTTCACGCAGGGTGGCAATGGCGCAGTCCCGCTCACGGAGCAGGACATCCTCGGTCCAAGCGAAGCCTTTCGTAAGCCGCTCGACTACTTCGCGCACGCGCCGCAGACGAAAGTCGTGCTCGATGCATTCGCGCGCGAGGAGCCGACGACGCTTGCCTGCATGCACGGCAGTGCATGGCGCGGCAACGGCGCGCAATTGCTGCGTGCGTTGGGCGACGCGCTGGTCAGTACAGGTCGGTGACGTAGACTTCGTAGTTCGAGTTGTTTTCCACGACCTGCTTCAGCAGCTCGCGATACGTCTTGCGTTCGCTCGTGCCGGTCAGGTTGCCTGGCGTGCGCCAGCGGGCCTCGATGTCGTAGCGCACGCCGTCGAGCATCACTGGATCAGCGTTCACGATGGACGAAGGATAGGCCGAGTTGATCAAGTCGCGCAGCGAGACATTGCGCACGACTAGCCGTCCGCTCTCCGGCTCGAACCGGCTGCTGCGCCACCAGCCCGGCGCGGCCGGCTTGAACGAAATGACTTCGAGTGCGGCCGGTCGCGCGCCCGACGCCTCACGAATCGCCCCGATCGCGATCCCGGCGGCGAGGGGCGCGGCGCAAATCAGGATCGCCATCGTGAACAGCAGCGTGAACCGTTTGCCCGTGATCGGCAGTGCGCGCCGCTCGCTCATGATCGACGACAGGCGCTCGCACAAATCGCCGCCCGTCGAGGCCGCGACGGCGGCGGATCGCGCCGTCACCCCGAGACGGCACGCATTGAGGATCGACTCGGCATAGACGCCCTGCTCGTGGCCCTCGTCGACCACAGTTTCGTCGCACGCGGCCTCGCGCTCGCGCAGCAGATTCGAGCCGAGCCACCACACCAGCGGATGGAACCAGAACAGCACTTCGACGCAGCGGTGGATCGCGGCGGTCAGGTTGTCGCGGCGGCGAACGTGACAGGCTTCGTGCGCAAGAACCGCTTGCAACTGCTGCGCCTCCAGCACCTGCAAGAGCTGCAGCGGCAAGAGCACCACGGGCCGCAGGATGCCGAACACACCTGTCGTGAGATCGCCCGACGTGATGCGCACTGGCGCGGGCAGATCCATCGAGACTTCGGGCGCGTCGGCGAGCAGCGAGCGGACCGAGCGCCATTGCAGGAACCAGCGCAGGCACAGGAGCGCTGCGCCGAGCGCCCAGATCGCTGCCGCGATCAATGCGATCGGCGAGGGCAGGTCGTCGGCAACCTTCAGGCTGTGCGGCATCGACGGAGCGAACATTGCGTTCGCGGTCTCGATCAGCGCCGCGTCCACCGGTAGCGGTTCGGGAAACGAGCGGCCGAGGCGATCGCCGAGTTGCTGCAGCAACGCCAGCGGCACGAGGAACTTCACGGATGCGACGAACCAGATCCAGTAGCGCACCGCAGCCGCGTTGTTGCGGCACGCCCGCGCCAGTGCCCACGCGCCCACCAGGACCAGGGTCGATTGCCACAGGTGCGTGAGCAGGAAGGCTGTCATCAGCTCTTGTCCTTGCGGGTCGCTTCGCGCAGGGTCTTCTCGGCAACCTTGATGTCGTCCAGCGTCAGCTTGCCGGACTCGATCAGGTGCGCCATCACGGGCTGCGCCCGGCCGCCGAACAGGCCCAGCAGGTCATCGACCAGCCGGCGGTGCGCCGCGTCGCGGCTGAGCACGGCCTCGAAGATGTGGGCGTTACTGATCTTCTTGGCGCGCCGGACCATCTGCTTCGCTTCGAGCCGGTAGACCATCGTCTGCACCGTGGTGTACGCCGGCCGGCCGCGCTTCGGGAAGGCATCGTGGATTTCCCGTATCGAGCACGCGCCGTGCGTCCACAGCGCTTCCATGATGTTCAGTTCGAGCCTGCTGAGCTTGGTGGAAGGCACCGTGCGGGTCTCCTATGGCCGAGGTCGAGCCTACGCCGGGTGTAGTAGCGCCGCAAGCGCAAGCTCCGGCGCTTGCGTCCGGTCTACTACAAGTGTCATAGTAACTACGACTCAGGTGGTCGAGAGAGGAACGGTCTCATGAACGGCGCAGAGCAGGGCTCCCTCGGAGTGGTGAAGATGCTCGAGCAGGCCGACGCGCTGGCGATCGGCGTGTTGATCGTGCTGACGCTGATGTCGCTGACTTCCTGGTTCGTGATCCTCACGCGCCTGTGGGAGCAGCGGCTGATCGCGCGCTCGTACGCCGAGGCGCAGAAGAAGTTCTGGGCGGCGGGCGGCCTGTGGGAAGGCATGGCCGCGCTGTCCGGGCGCGACAACGTGTTTCGCATGCTGGCCGAAGACGGCATTCGGGCCAAGCAGAATCACGAGGGAGAGCTTGCGGCGGAGGTCTCGCTCAACGACTGGATTACCGTCTCGCTGTATCGCTCCATGGAGAGCGTCACCAGCCGCCTCGTCAACGGCCTCTCGATCCTCGCGACGACCGGCTCGGTATCGCCGTTCGTCGGTCTGCTCGGCACGGTCTGGGGCATCTACAACGCGCTCAACCGCATCGCGCTCTCCGGCGACACCGGCATCGAGCGCGTCGCGGGTCCGATCGGCGAGGCGCTGATCATGACTGCCATCGGGCTGTTCGTCGCCGTTCCGGCGGTCATGGGCTACAACTGGCTGCTGCGGCGGAACAAGAAGCTGCAGGAGAAGATGAAGCACTTCGCCGCGGAGCTGCACACGTGCCTGGTCGGCGGCAAGCGCATCGATGCAGCCGCGCCGCTGCGCCGACCGGCGCCTCGCCCCGTGGGTCAGGCTTTAGCCTGACAAGCCCTGCCGGCTCAAGCTACGGCGGCAGCTGTGCGCACCTCGGATCCATGTTGCACTTCACCAGGCGGTTGACCTCGCCCGTCTGCGGCGCTGTCTCCAGGAACACGCCGATGCCCGGCGCGTAATACTTGCGCTCGAAACGTCCCGGCTCGAGTGACGACGTGTTCCTGGTTACCACGCAATTGCGCGCGCACAGCAAGCGTGCGAGCTGCGGCGGCACGAGAATGTCTAGATTCGGATACCGGCCGTACGAGTAGTCGACGACGGTCACCGAGGTCGAATCCTCCGCGTTGCCGAGCGACGCCTCCTCTATATAGGTCTGGCCTGGCCGCGGGTTCGCCAGGAAGATGATGCCGGGCTTGTCGCCATCGCGGTCCGCCTTGAACGAGCCGTCGATGCTCACGACCTCCGGGCGCACCGGGCGGTCGCCGTCGAACGTCTCGAGCTCTGCGGTCTCCTCGCCGCAATACCACACCGTGCCGTCCTTCGCCTGCGCGAACCAGTCGTTCGTGCCCTCCGTGAGCAAGCCGTCCGCGAAGACCTCGTCGCGCACGACGATGCAGCGCACGTCATCGATCAGCTTGGTCGCGCTCGTCACCAGAACGGTGTTCTTCTCGGTGGCGCTGCGGTATTCCCAGCGGTTGCCGATGCCCAGCGGGAAGTACGGGTTCGGATTCGTCAGCGCGCGGAAGTCGCGATCGAAGGCGCGCGCCTCGAGCTCGGGATCGTAACGGTCCTCGCCGAGCGTCTTGCACAGAGCGACACGCGCGTTGCGCTGCGCGGCGCACTCGGCGGTCGCGTCGTCGCGGCTGTCGTTCAGATCGGCCACGCACGCGGTTCGATCTGGGCCGTTGGACTCGTTGATACAGATGCCGACGCCGATCCAGTAGTCATCGAGCGTTTGATTGCTGCACGCGCGCGCGACCGCGGTGGCGGTCGCCGTGCAGAATTTGCCCTGAGAGACGAGCTCGTTGACGGTGGGCTCGGATGCAGCGGGGAGGGCGAGTGCCCCGGCGGCCAGTGGCGGGAGCAACAGACTGATGGTGCGCATGGAGATTCTCCTGCGAGTGATCAGGCGTGCGGTTAGACGTCAGCGCCGCTGATGATCCGTCGCCGGTAGCAAGGGGGTAACTTGCGTTACGAGACTCGCGGGTGCTAGGCTGCTTCGCATCCATGAGTTCCACCGGCTCCGCGTACCTGTTCGACGTCGTACGCTCGCCGCGGGGCAAGGCCCGCGCCGACGGCGGCCTTGCGCAGCTCAAACCGCAGGAGCTCGTCCGCCAGCTGTGCAGCGCGCTCGATGAGCGGGCCGGCGACGCGCCTTCGCAGCGCACCGAAGCGCTGGTGCTCGGTTGCGTCGGCCAGATCGGCGCCCAGGGCGGCAACATCGCGCTCGTGTCGAAATTGCACAGCGGCCTGCCCGACGAGGCGGCTGCGTACACGCTGAACAACTACTGCGTGTCGAGTCTGACGGCGATCGGCCAGGCCGCCGCGATGGTCAACTCCGGACAAGTGCGCAACGCACTCGCAGGCGGCGTCGAGATGATGTCGCGCGTGCCATTCATGGCAGACGCTGCGGACTACTACACCGATCCCGCCATGCCGGCGCGCAGCCGCTACATTCCTGTCGCACTCGCTGCGGATCGGCTTGCAGAAGACGAGGGCATCGATCGCTCGACCCTCGATGCGTTCGCGTTGCGCTCGCAGCAGCGCGCAGCGGCTGCAGAAGCCAATCCTGCGCTCATCCGCTCGCGGATCCCGATGGTTCGTGCCGATGGCGCGACTGCGCTGGCGACCGAAGAATGCGTGCGGCCGCAGACCTCTGCTGCGAGTCTCGCTGCCATGCAGCCCGCGTTCGTCGAGCTCGCAAAAGCATACGCCGAGCCACTCGGACGCAGCGTCGATCATCGACACACGATTGCGCACGCGCCGCCTATCTGCGACGGTGCTTCGCTCGCATTGGTTGGCGATAAAGATGCCGCGCGGCGTCCGCGTGCCCGCATCGTGAGCTACGCGCAATGCGGCGGAGATCCGTACGCGTCGTTGCTCGCGGGCATCGGCGCGATGGACCGTGTGCTCGATCAGGCCGGCATGAAACTGCAGGACGTCGACTGCATCGAATTCATGGAAGCGTTCGCCGTGACCATCGCGAAGTTCATGCGCGACCGCGACGTCGACCCGGAGCGCGTCAACGTGGCGGGCGGCCACCTCGCCAAAGGCCACCCTATGGGCGCGAGTGGCGGCATCCTGCTCTCGACGCTGCTCGACGTGCTCGAAGCACGCGGCGCCAGCACCGGTCTGGTCGTCGCGAGCGGCGCCGCGGGCGTCGGTGCGGCGATGCTCGTCGAACGTTGCTAAGCTCGCCTCACGATGAGCGCCGCTGCCGCTCCCACGCCTCGACGTCCCTGGCCGTTCGCGATGCGACTGCCGGTGTTCGCGGCGCCCATGTTCCTCGTCTCGGGCCCGGAACTGGTCGTTGCTGCCTGCGAAGCAGGTATTGCCGGCGCGTTTCCGACGCCGAATTGCCGCACGGCCGAAGAGCTCGATCAGTGGATGACGCAGATCACGCAGCAGCTGCGCAGCGCGCGTTCCACCGCAACCGGGCCGATCGGACCGTGGGTTGCGAATCTGATCACGCATTCGACGAACACGCGGTTTGCGGACGACCTGGAGCTGGTGCGTCGTCATCAGCCGCCGATCGTCATCACCGCGCTCGGGTCGCCGAAGCCTGCGATGCAGGTGGTGCGCGAGTACGGCGGGCTGGTGTTCGCCGATGTGGTCAATCTGAACCTCGCGCGCAAGGCTGCCGCCGCAGGTGTGGACGGTTTGGCTTGTATCTCCGCCGGCGCGGGTGGCCACACGGGTCATCTGAGCGCCTTCGCATTCATCTCGGCCGTGCGTGAATTTTTCGACGGCTGGATCGTGGTGGGCGGCGGCATTGCCGACGGCGCGGGCATTGCCGGCGCCGTCGCCGCCGGCGCAGACTTCGTTTACATGGGCACGCGGTTTCTGCCGTCGCAGGAAAGCCGGGCCGTGCAGCAGTACAAGCAGATGGTCGTCGATTGCGGTCCCGACGATATCGTGGTCAGCGCTGCCATCACGGGGACCGCGGCGTCGTGGCTCGCGCCGAGCCTGCAAGCTTGCGGGATGGATCCGCGAGCGCTCGAAGGCGCGACTTCGCGCAACTACGACACGCGCGGCGACGACGCGTACAAGCGCTGGCGCGATCTGTGGGCATGCGGCCAGGGCCTGCAGGGGATTCGCGCAATCGAGCCGGTCGCAGCGATCGTGCAGCGACTGGAAGACGAGTATCTACGAGCGAGCGCGCGCTTTCGCGCACTCGCGGGAGCATCGACATGACGACACGGGTTTACCTGCTCGGCGGCTATCAGACCGACTTCGCCGACAACTGGGCGCGCAACGGCAAAGAGATCGCCGACATGATGGGTCACACCGTCCTGACGGGGCTCGTCGAGAGCAAGCTCGAGCCGCGCGACATCGAAGTCGCGCACATCGGCAACTTCGCCGCGGAGCTGTTCTGCAATCAAGGTCACCTCGGCGGCTTGTTCGCGGCGTGCGATCCGGCATTTGCAGGTTTGCCCGCGTCGCGGCACGAAGGCGCGTGCGCCTCGGGAAGTCTCGCGATGCTCGCGGCGTCGGCGGACATCGAAGCGGGCCGCTACGGTCTCGCGGCGGTGCTCGGCGTCGAGCAGATGCGCAACGTACCTGGCGAGCAGGCCGCGCAATTCATCGGCGGACCCGCGATGTGGAGCGGACATGAATACCAGGAGGCGCGCTATCCGTGGCCGCGCGTGTTCAGCGACGTCGCGGACGAGTACGACCGGCGCTTCGGTTTGAAGCCGGAGCATCTCGCGCGCATCGCGGAGATCAACTTTGCCAACGGCCGGCGTAATCGCAATGCGCAGACCCGCCGCTGGGCGTTCAACGAGCGCAGCTTCACGCAGGACGAGAGCGCGAACCCGACGATCGAAGGTCGCATGCGCAAGCAGGATTGTGGGCAGATCACGGACGGCGCGGCCGTCGTGTTCCTCGCCAGCGAATCGCGGGCGCGCGAGCACGCCAAGCGGCTCGGCATCGGCCTCGAAGCATTGCCGTACATCAAGGGCTGGGGACATCGCACTGCGCCGATCACGTACTCCGCGAAAGTGCAGGCGAGCGCCGGTCAGCCCTACGTGTTCCCACATGTTCGCGGCGCAGTGACCGATGCGTTCAAGCGCGCCGGCATCGCGGGCGTCGAGCAGTTGAGCGGCATCGAGACGCACGATTGCTTCACGAGCACCGAGTACATGGCGATCGACCACTTCGGCATCACCAAGCCCGGCGAGAGCTGGCGCGCGGTCGAAGAGGGCGATATCGAGATCGGCGGGCGCATCCCGGTGAATCCGAGCGGCGGCTTGATCGGCCTCGGACATCCGGTCGGCGCGACCGGCGTGCGCATGGCGCTCGACAGCTTCAAGCAGACGACCGGGACCGCCGGCGACTACCAGGTCGAGGGAGCGAAAACTTTCGCGACGCTGAACATCGGCGGGAGTGCGACGACTACCGTCAGTCTCATCATTGGGACCTGACAAGAAATAATCTCGCCAAGATCGCCAAGGCCGGAAGGAAATCCGAAAAAATGAGTTCTTTCTTCTCTTCCTTGGCGATCCTGGCGATCTTGGCGAGAGTCATTCTTCCCGCCGCCTAGAACTTCTCGTACGTCGGATCCTGCGCGTTCTTCGTTCCGCGACGAACCCCCGCCGCGCGCGGATCGATGTAACCGAGGCACCACCCCTCATTCGCGGGCGTGTCGCGATTCCAGTCGAACACCGTGCGCCGGTGCGCGATCTTCCACACGCCGTTGCGGCGCTCGAACTTGTCGTGCAGCCGGCCGCCCGTGAACGTGTCCCAGCTGCGGCCGTCGCGCTCCACGCGCAGGAACGTCCAGATGTAAGTCTCGACGTACGCGCGATCGCCATCGAGGTCGATGTAGCTGTTGCCCAGCAGGTGCTGCATCACGCCCATGCCCTGGACCTTCGGAATAGCCGCATCGACATAGTCGTGCGCCCGGCCGCTGAATGAGCTGCCGTGTTCCTCGATGGCGTCGTCGAAGTAGCAGCCCTTGAGCAACGCGGCGTCCGCGCGGTCGATGCCGCGCGCGTAGCGCGAGAGCACGTCGCGGATGGCGTCGCGGGCGAGCATGCGGTCCAGCTCGAGGGCACGGGTGGCGTCGGTCATAACGGGCTCCGGGGTTGCGCGCTGCGGGTCACTGGCATTATAAGACTGACAGGCAAACTGGAGTGCAGCATTTATGGGGGAGCTCGCGCCAGGACTCGGGCACAACCTGTGGGTCACCGCAGCGGTGTTGCTCGGATGCGTGCTGTCGTTGTGGCTGCTCAGCATCAAGCTGCGCGACGCCAGCATCATCGACATTTTCTGGGGACCGGCATTCGGCGTCGTCGCGCTGGTCGGTTACCTGATCTCCGACGGTTACGGCATCGAGCCCCGGCGCACGCTGGTCACCGTCCTGACGATCGCCTGGGCCGCGCGGCTCGGCATCTATCTCTACTGGCGCAACGTCGGCAAGGGCGAAGACCCGCGCTACACAGCCGCCTATCGCAAACGGTTTCCGACCAACCTGCACTGGCACACGCTGACCAAGGTGTTCCTGCTGCAGGGCTTTCTGGTGTGGCTGATCTCCGCGCCGGTGCAGCTCGCGCAATATCTGGTGCAGCCGCCCACGCTGGGTCCGGCGGCATTCGTCGGCGTGGCGCTGTGGACGATCGGCTTTCTGTTCGAGGCAATCGCCGATTGGCAGCTCGCGCGCTTCAAGGGCAACGCGGCGAACAGCGGCCGCGTGCTCGATCATGGCCTGTGGCGCTACAGCCGGCATCCCAACTACTTCGGCAACGCCTGCCTGTGGTGGGGGTTGTGGTTGATCGCGTGCGACCACCTGGTCGGCGTGGCGACCGTGTTTGCGCCGATCCTGATGACGCACTTCCTGCTGAACGTGACCGGCAAGAAGCTGCTCGAGAAGCGGATGTCGCGTGCTCGTCCCGAGTACGCCGCGTATATCGCGCGCACGCCGGGCTTCTTCCCCTGGTTTCCGCGCGGCTCCTGAAGCGTCCCGGCATGGTTCGCGTCGCTCAATGGGCAACCGGATCGATGGGGCGGACGGCCCTGCGACGCATCATCGACCATCCGGACCTGGAGCTCGCCGGCGTCTACGTCTATGACCCGCGCAAGGTCGGCGTCGATGCGGGCGAAATCGCGCGGCGTCCCGTCACCGGTGTCCGCGCGACGAACCGGATCGAGGACATCATCGCCGCGAAGCCCGACGTCGTGTTGCACATGTCGCGCATTACTTTGCCGTACCAGCAACAGAACGCGGACGTTGCGAGGCTCCTCGCTGCGGGAATCGACGTGATTTCGACCGCGGGATTCCACCATCCCGCGTGTCATGCGGTTGCCTATGCCGGGCCGCTGCTCGAAGCGTGCAAGCGCGGCGGCAGCACGCTCGCGGGCGTCGGCCTGAATCCCGGCTTCATCGCCGAGCGGGTCGCGACGCTCCTGACAGGTCTGTGCTCGCAACTCGACGCAGTGGCGTGTTACGAAGTGGCGGACGCATCCGCGATGCCGTCGCCGGAATTCGTGTTCGGACTCATGGGCTTCGGCGCGGATCCGCGGGAGCGCGACGTCACGACGGAACCGCTTGCAGCGATGTACGGAGAGTTGTTCATGGAGGTCTTCCACGCGGTCGCCGACGCGCTCGGCACACGAGTGGCCTCACTGACGCCGGAACACTCCGTGACCCTCGCGCCGCGCGAGTTGCACATCAAGGCCGGCAAGATCGCGGCCGGGACGGTGGCCGCCACGCAATGGCGCTGGCGCGCGCGGCTGGAATCGGGCGTGGAAGTACTCCATTCGGTGACATGGACCGCCGACCCTGCACTGCACGGCGCCGCTCACCGGGAGGCGGCGGCCTGGCGGATCGAGATCGCCGGGCGTCCCAATGTGAAAGCGACGATTGCACTGGAAGATCCGGACCCTGCCGCACCGCACATGCGCGCGGCGGTGGACGCGACCGTCGCCGTCGCGCTCCATGCGATTCCGGGCGTGTGCGCCGCCGAGCCCGGTTTTTATCCCGTTCCCGCCGCCTTGCAACTGCAACGGCCGGGCGGGTAGACTGCCAACGTCTCGTTATGCAAGTTACAACACAGAGACACGTTTTTTTTCCAAGGGGGCAATGATGAGCGTCGATAACCGTCGGCCGCAGCTGCGCGCTGTCATCTCAGGTCTTCTCGGCACGGCTGCATTCGCCACAGTCGCGCCCACGTTGTACGCACAAACGCTCGAGACAGTGACGGTCACGGCGCAGCGGCGCGAAACGGACCTGCAAACGACGCCGGTCGCGATCACCGCGTACGGCGGCGAAGCGCTCGAAGAGAACAAGATCTTCACCGTCAGCGACCTGGCCAACAACGTGCCGGCCTTCTCGCTCACGGCGCTGACGCCGCTGGACGCGGAGCTGAACATCCGCGGCATCACCAACACGCGACTCGACTCGCCGACGGCCGATCCTTCGGTCGGCACGTTCGTCGACGGCGTGTACATGGGGCGCACCGGCGACCTCAACTTCGACTTCTACGATCTCGAGCGCATCGAGGTCATCCGCGGCCCGCAGGGCGTGCTGCTCGGCAAGAACGTGGTCGGCGGCGCGCTCAGCGTCATCACCGCCAAGCCGACGTTCGACAACTCGGGCAACGTGCTGGTGAGCTACGGCAACTACAACTCGATGCTGCTGTCCGGCTTCGTCAACGGCGGGATCAGCGACTCGTGGGCGGGACGCGTTTCGTTCCAGGGCCGCAAGCATGACGGCTACGCCGAAGACGTGCTGCATCATCGCGACGTCGAGGATCTCGAGTCCTACCAGGGCCGCGTGCAGCTGCTGTACGGGCCGGACGGCTCGATGTTCACCGGCCGGCTGGCTCTCGACTTCAATCACGATGAGAACAACGGCATCAATACCGTGGCGGTCGCAGGCGGCACGCGCTCGTGCGAGACCTCGTACCTGCGCACGAACTGCACGCGTCCGTGGAGCAATCTGCGCGCGTACCTCGGCCTCACCGATCCGCGCAAGAACGTCGCGCAGAGCATTCAGTACGCCGGCCAGCCGCGCATCAACCAGTTCATGGAGCGTCAGGGCTTCGGCGCCACGCTCGATCTGCAATGGGAGTTCTCGGGCTTCAACTTCAACTCGCTGACCGGCTACCGGGACGGCGACGGCAAGCAGGTGTACGACCAGACCGGCGCCGGTCCGGAAGCGCTCGGATGGGATGTCGCGCAGTGGGCGCAGTACATCGGATTCATTAACACCACGTACGGCACGCGTCCGGCGACTTCCAACAACGGTCAGTTCCTGTTCGCGCAGCCGGTCGGCGAGGAAGCGGACATCCAGCAGTTCAGCCAGGAGTTCCGCTTCACCTCGAACAACCCGGACAGCCGCCTCGAGTGGATCACCGGCCTGTTCCTGAAGAGCGACGACATCAAGAAGACCGACCGCTTCATCGGCGAGAACTTCCTCGGCAGCGTCCTGCCGGGCGGCAACAACCCGCTGTCGACGCTCTCGGGCGAGAACCGCTGGGTCAACGACGGCAAGATCGAGAATTACGCCGTCTTCGGGCAGCTCGGCTTCAAGTTCACCGATACCCTGAAACTCAGCGTCGGCCTGCGTAACACCCACGACAAGAAGTCCGGCAACGTCAGCGGCTTCGTGGTCGCGACCGGAGACCGTTTCAGCCCGAACGACCCGCGTCCGAACGTGACGATCGAGGGCCTGTGCCGGGCGCCCGACGGCACCATCATCCGCACGGCCACGGGCGGGCAGCCCGCAACGTGCGACGCGCCCAACCAGTGGATCTTCTCCGCCGGCACCGGCTTCGACACCGACTACTCGAAGAGCTGGAGCGAGACCACGCCGCAAGCGACTCTCGACTGGCAGGTGAGCGACGACCTGTTCACGTACGTGACCGTGGCGAAGGGCTTCAAGGGCGGCGGCTTCGACGACACGCCGGCCAACGTCGCGCAGGCCGTGACGCCGTTCGATCCGGAAGAGGCGACCAACTACGAGATCGGCTTCAAGACCGACCTGCTCGACAAGCGCATGCGCCTGAACGCCGACGTGTTCTACATGGACTACAAGGATCTGCAGGTCACGCAGACCAACGCCGCATGTCTGTGCAACATCACCGACAACGCCGCGAGCGCCGAGATCAAGGGCGTCGAGGCGGAGTGGCAATTCGCGGCCACCGAGCGGCTGCGCCTGTCGCTCGCCGGCTCGTATGTCGATGCAAAGTACAAGGATTTCCTCGAATCGGCGATCAATCCGTCGACGGGTCAGCGCCTGGACAGCTCAGGCAATCGTCTGCAGCGCACGCCTGAGACGCAGCTCTCCGGCGGCGTCGATCTGACGTTCCCGGTCGGCCAGCTCGGCGATGCGCTCAACTTCCGCGTGAACTATACGTGGCAGAGCGACATGTTCTGGGCGACGGACAACATCGCGAAAGAAGACGCCTACGGCTTGCTCGACGTGCGCGTCGCGCTGTCGCCGCCGGGCTCGCCGTGGAGCGTCGCTTTGTGGGGCAAGAACGTGACGGATGAGCTGTATCGCGTGAACATCATCTCGTTCTTCGGCGAGGAAGTGTCGCAGTTCGGCGTGCCGCGCACCTACGGCGCCGACTTCAGCTGGAAGTTCTGACCATGGCCCAGTCGCTCGAACAGTGCATCGATTTCGTGAAACGCCTGCAGGCCGCGGCCGATCGCCGGGATCGCGCCGCGATCCTGGCGATGGTCACGCCGGACCTCGAGTACCACTATCACGTGGGCTCGAAGCCGGTAAAAGGGCCGGAAGGGCTCGGGCGCTTTCTCGACAGCTACTGGAGCCGCTTCAAGGACGGCGAGTGGCACATCGACTCTTTCGCCCTGAGCGGCAACACGCTGCTGATGGAGGGTTGGGAGCAGCTCACGGAGATCGCGACCGGCCAGCGCATCACGAACCGCTACATGGGCGCCATGGATTTCCGCGACGGCAAGATTGCAGGCTGGCGGGACTACTTTCAGCTGAACCGCCCGCCCGCCGCCTGAGGGCTGTCGCAGCAGAGGACAGATGCGCACGACTCCGCAGCATCTCGCGGCCGAGCATCGCGCGAGCGGTGCGTGGTCCGAGCAGCGGCTCGGCGATCTGTTCGCCAGTTCAGCGGCCGTCGAGCCGGCGCGGATTGCGATCATAGACCCCCCGAATCGCGCTGTGCTCGACGGCGCCTTTCCGCGCCGCCTGGACTGGCACTCGCTCGCTGCTCTCGTGGATGCGACTATGGTCGCGCTGGCCGATGCCGGCGTGCGGCGCGACGACGTTCTCGTCACGCAACTTCCGAACGTCGTCGAATACGTCGCCGTGTATCTCGCGTGCGCGCGGCTCGGCGTCGTCATCAGCCCGGTGCCGATGCAGTTCCGTCGTGCCGAGCTCGAACCCCTGTGCCGCCTGACGCGCGCGCGTGCGCTGCTCACTGTGCAAGCGTTCAAGGGAACGGAGCACGCGCGTCTCGCGACGACCATCGCCGACGGTCCGCAGGTGCTCGTGCTCGGACGCGATGCGCCGCCTAGAACGCGCGCGTTCGATCCCCAGCCGAGTGCAGCGAACACCGCTCGCGCTCGCGAGCTGGAGCACGCGGCGAACGTAAATGCAGACGACATCGTGACGATCTGCTGGACCTCGGGCACCGAGGGCGTGCCGAAAGGCGTGCCGCGCTCACACAATCACTGGATCTCCGGCAGCGTCTGTCACTACGACGGTGCGCAAATACGGCGCGGCGACCGGCTGCTGAATCCATTTCCGCTCGTGAACATGGCGGCGCTCGGCGGCTGCTTCATGAGCTGGCTGCGCGCCGCGGGCACGCTGATCCTGCATCACCCGTTCGAGCTGCCCGTGTACCTGCAGCAGATCGCGGCCGAGAAGCCGGACTATGCGATCGCACCGCCCGCGGTTCTGATGATGCTGCTGCAGAACGAATCGCTCCTCGCCGGCGTGGATCTCTCTTGCCTGCGTTGCATCGGTTCCGGCTCGGCTCCCCTGCCGCCGGTGATGATCCGCAGCTACAAGGAGCAGTACGGCATCGAGATCATCAACAACTTCGGCTCGAACGAAGGTGTGGCGCTGGTCAGTGGCCCGGCGGAGGCGCCGGACGCGGAGTCGCGCTCGCGGCTGTTCCCGCGCTTCGGCCGGCCGGAGCTCGACTGGTCGCAGCGCATTGCAAAGATCACCCACACGCGCCTGATGGACCCGGAGAGCGGCGGTGAGATCGAGATGCCCCGCCACGCGGGCGAGATGCAGATTCGCGGGCCGGTCGTGTTCGACGGCTACTTCGCCGCGCCGGAGATCACGGCGCGCTCGTTCACCGCGGACGGCTGGTTCCGCACCGGCGATCTGTTCGAGATCGACGAGAGCCGGCGTTATTACCAGTTCGTCGGACGCCTGAAGCAGCTGATCAACCGCGGCGGCATGAAGATTTCACCCGACGAGATCGACGCCGTGCTCGCGGAGCATCCGGACGTGGCGGAA
This sequence comes from Steroidobacteraceae bacterium, assembly GCA_035277305.1. Taxonomy (GTDB): domain Bacteria; phylum Pseudomonadota; class Gammaproteobacteria; order Steroidobacterales; family Steroidobacteraceae; genus Steroidobacter. Next base: position 25,696 of record DATEKT010000002.1, read on the forward strand.
GGCGCGGTCGTCGGTTATCCGGACGAGGTGCTCGGCGAGCGCATCTGCGCCGTCGTCGTGCCCAAGGCGGGACGCACGCTCAGCGTCGAGGATCTGCAGCAGCACTTCCGCGCGCGCGAGCTGGCGGTCTTCAAGTGGCCGGAGCGAGTGCGGATCGTCGAGCGGTTGCCGCGCAACCCGCTCGGCAAAGTCATTCGCGGCGAGATTGCTCAGCTTGCCGCGCGCCCGTGAGCGCGCTCAGCGCATGCAAGGTGTCCAGGTATTCCTTGACGGCGTGAATGCGGCCGTCGCGGACGACGAACAGGAAATGGTAGCGATTGTGGTACAGCGCACCGTTCACGAGCCGCGCCTTGCTCTCGGCTTCGACCGCGACGCGATCGTCTTCCGCGGTCATTGCGCCGACGCTGATCTCGATGCCGTGCGGCAGCAGCTTGAGGTTGCCGGCGAGGCGCCGCTCCACGGTCGCCTTGTCGACCCAGCCCGCGGCCGGGAATTCCTGCGGATGGCCGGGCAGCCACCAGCGCGAGTCCGGCGCCAGCATCGCCAGCGCGGCCTCGTAACGCCCGCGGGCGTAGTGATCGAGGAAATCGCGGACCAGTTGCTTGTTGGCGTCGAGGCTCATCGGCAGTACCATGTGAGTCAGTCTCGGTGTGCAACCTTCAGCATACCGTCCGGATCGAGATATTGGGAGTAGGCGATGCGAACCTATCGCGAGGAAGCGACCGTCGATCCTGCCGACCGCCCGACCTGGGTGGACGGGGTCGACAATCCGTACCTGCACGGCCCGTACACGCCGGTGATTTCCGAGATCACCGCGGTCGACCTGCGTGTCACGGCCGGCGAGATTCCGGCGGACCTGTCCGGCGCGTACATGCGCAACGGCCCGAATCCGGTGCTGGAGCCGAAAGGCATGTATCACTGGTTCGACGGCGACGGCATGGTGCACGCCGTGTACTTCCGCGACGGCCGCGCGAGCTACATCCGCCGCTGGGTGCGCACGCAGGCGCTGCGCAACGAGATCGAGCAAGGCCACGTGACGCTCTCCGGCATCATGGGTCCGTTCGATCTGAAGCGCGGCCGCGAAGGCGCGCGCGGCACGAATCCCGACTACGTCAAGGACACGGGTAACACGACGCTGACGTGGCACAACGGCCGCGTCCTCGCGCAGTGGTACAACGCCGGACGCACTTACGCGCTCGATCCGCTGACGCTCGATACGGTTGCCGATGAAACCTTCGGCGGCGCCGTCGATGGCACATTGAATGCGCACGCCAAGTGCGATGCTCGCACCGGTGAGCTGATCGACTACGACTACGGCGATTTCAAGCCGTACCTCACGTACTACGTCGTCGGCGCGGACGGCAGGATGAAGCACAAGACGCGCATCGATCTCCCCGGGCCGCGTCTGCCGCACGACACGACGATCACGCCGCAATACACGATCTTCCACGACTTCCCGCTGTACCACGACGTCGACGTGCTGCGCCGGACCGGCCACCGCGTCGTCGAGTTCCATCGCGACATCCCGTCGCGCTTCGGCGTGATGCCGCGCTATGGCACGCAGGAACAGATCAAGTGGTTCGAGTTCGAGCCCGGTTACGTGCTGCACATGGTGAACGCGTGGGAGGAGGGCGACTGGATCACGATGGACGGCTGCTTCCAGCCCGATCCGACCATTCGCCGCGAGCCGTCCGAAGGTCAACTCGGCTCAATGCTCGCGTACCTGCGCTACAAGGGTCACTTGCGGCGCTGGCGCATGAACATGCGCACGGGAGAGAAGCACGAGCAGCAGCTCGACGATGCCAACGTCGAGTTCTGTTTGCCGGACACGCAGCTGTACGGCCTGAAGACGCGCTACTCGTATCACCAGCGCGTGCCGACCGACATGCAAACGTTGGTGTTCGACGCGCTCGTCAAGTACGACCACGAGAACGGCTCGCGCGAAGTGTACGAGTACCCGAAGGGCTGGTACGGCAATGAGACGCCGTTCGCGAAGAGCACTCGCGGCGGCGCAGAGGATCGTGGCTACGCAGTCACTGTCGCCACGCACGCGAAAGACTACGCGTCGGAAGCGTGGGTGTTCGATGCGCAGCGCATCAGCAAAGGTCCGGTTGCACGCGTCGCGTTGCCGGGCCGCGTGCCGATCGGCTTCCATGCCGCATGGATTCCGGGCCACCAGTTGTGGCGGTGACGCATCCGCCGTGGTTCGATCCGGGGATGCCACGGCGTGAGGATTGCGTCCTCAAGGCCATCCTGGACGATCGCGCCGCGCGGGTTCCGGATCGACGGCTCGCGCTGTTCGAAGACGGCACGCAGTGGACCTGGCGCGAAGGCCGCGAGCAGGCGCGCGCGCAGGCCGCAGCACTACAGGCACTTGGCGTTCGAGCCGGAGACCGTGTGGTCGCGTGGCTGCCGAATGGTCCGGCGCTCGTTCGTGCCTGGTTCGCAATCAACTATCTCGGCGCGGTCTTCGTCCCGCTGAATACCGCGTATCGCGGCGCCTCGCTCGAGCACACGATCAATGCATGTCGCGCGAAGCTGGTCCTCGCGCACACTGCGCTCGTCGAACGGCTCGAGGGCTTGTCGCTCAAGCATGTCGAGCGCGTCATCGTGCTGCCGCAAACGGAGCTGATCGGCGATCCGGCCGAGCTCGACGATTCGGCGCAGCCGCAGCCGTGGGATGCGCAGTCGGTGATCTACACCTCGGGAACGACTGGCCTGTCGAAAGGCGTCGTCTCACCGTATCTGCAGCTCTACACGACGGCGAACATCGTTTACGGCTACCTGCGCGAAGGCGAGGGGATCCTGGTGAACCTGCCGATGTTTCACGTCGGCGGCACGAGCTCGCTGATGATCGCGATGATCCGCTCCGGCTCGTTTCATCTCGTCGACGGCTTCAGCACCGACCGCTTCTGGGACCAGGTGAGACGCGGCAACTGCGCGACCACCTCGGGACTCATCGGCATCATGGGTGCGTTCCTGATGAAGGCGCCGCAGCGTCCGGACGAGCGCGAGCACCCGATTCGCTGCATGACCGGCTTTCCGATCAATGAACAGACGGTGAAGATCCGCGACCGCTTCGGCATCGACTATCTCACCGGTTTCAACATGACGGAGCTGTCCGCGCCGCTGGTGAGCGAGTTGAACACGACTGTGTTCGGCGCTTGCGGGCGGCCACGCAGCGGCGTGCAGTGCCGGCTCGTCGACGAGCACGATATCGAAGTGCCGGTGGGGACGCCCGGTGAGCTGATCGTGCGCAGCGAGACGCCGTGGACGTTCAATCTCGGCTACGACGGCTTGCCGGAAGCGACGGCACATGCCTGGCGTAACGGCTGGTTCCACACCGGTGACATGCTGCGCAAGGATGCCGAAGGTAACTACTACTTCGTCGACCGGCTGAAGGATGCGATTCGTCGCCGCGGCGAGAACGTCTCGTCGATCGAAGTCGAGGGCGCAGTGCGCACGTACGCGGCCGTCGACGAAGTGATCGCTGTCGGCATCCCGGTGGAGTCGGAAGAGGAAGTGATGGTCGTGATCGTCCCGAAAGCGGGTCACACGATCGAGCCGGTGCAGCTGATCGAGTGGCTGAGGCCGCGCTTGCCGTATTTCGCGGTGCCGCGCTTCGTGCGCATCGTCGATGTGATCCCGAAGACCGAGACCAACAAGCAGCGCAAGTTTCCGTTCCGCGAGGCCGGCGTCACGCCGGACACGTGGGATCGCGTCGCGGCCGGGATCGTGCTGAAGCGGGAAAGATTGTCAGGCTAGAGCCTGACCCACGGCAGATCTGGACTCGACCTCACCGACCTTCGCGGCTTCCTTGGCGAGGAACGCGGCGAGATCGTCCGGCGTGTACTTGCTCTTGACCGTGTGCGGGAACGCGTGCGCTGCCCGCGGCGCGCGATCGAACCAGAACGCTTCGCCTCCTTCGTTGGCCGGCCGCGCAGCGGCGAGCCACAACGCAGTGTCCGCACCTTGCGCCGAATCGCGCAGCACGCTGCGCAGCCGGCGCCGGAAATTCGGCATCGCAGTCTTCACGCCGTCCGTGTCGGCCCAGCCCGGATGCATCACGTAGCAACGCATGCCGCCGGCGCCGTGCCGCTTCTGCCAGTACTTCACCAGCTCTGCCTGGCCGCGCTTGTGAACCGCGTAGGCGTACACGCCGTTGTACTTACGCGGATCCTTCATGTTCATGTAGTCCAGCGTCAGCGGCGCGTTGTACATGCCGCCGGATGACATCTCGATGATGGTTGCCTGCGGCGCGAGCGCAGAACCTTGCAGCAATGCTTCCGTCAGCACCCAGTGCGTGAGCAGGTTCGTGGCGTACGAAGTCTCGAAGCCTTCGGTGGTCGTCGAAAGATCGTCGAGCAGGAGACCGACGTTGTTCACCAGCACATCGACGCGCGTTCCCTGCGCGATGATTTCGGCCGCGGCACGCCGCGTATCGGCGACGAGCGACAGATCGACCACCAGCGGGATCACGCGACCGGGACCGATCGACGAGCGCACCAGAGCATCAAGCTTCTCGCGGCTGCGGGCGAGGGCCAGCACCGTTGCACCGCGGCGCGTCGCACCTTCGACGGTTGCGCGGCCGATGCCTGCGGTCGCGCCGGTGACGATCCAGGTCTGGCCTTTGAAGTCCCCGGGCAGGGGTTGCCACGTCAGGGCGCGGGCGCGATAGCCGATGGCCGAGAAGCTGACCAGGAAACGGCCATAGAATCCGGCGACCTTCTTGAGCATGGCGAAATTCATGGACCCTCCGGGGACACGCGGGCGCACCGCTCGAAGTTGCTGACGCGGGCGGCTTTCGATTATAAGTCTCGTTATGCAACTGACAAGCGCGGCGGCCGGGTCAGTCCCCTTCCGGCAGACGGATTTCCTGCCTGTGGACCTTGCGGTCGAGCGGCGCGCCGACGGCACGATCGTTTTGCGCTCGCGCATCCCGCTGCGGGAATTCGAGCCTTGCCTGCCGCGTGTGCTGGCAATCCAGGCCCAGCGCCTCGGCAACAAACCGTATCTGGTGCAGCGCCGCGGCCCGCAGCGCGAATGGACGCCGCATTCCTACGCCGACACGAAGCGCGACACGGACGCGATCGCGCAGTGGCTCATCGACCGGAAGATCCCGCGCGACCGGCCGATCCTGTTGCTCTCCGGAAACTCGGTCGCGCACGCACTCGTGAAGTTCGGCGGCATGGCCGCCGGCGTGCCGGCCTGTCCGGTCAGCTCGAACTACGGCCTGATGGATGCGAACTTCGCGCGGCTCCGGCACGTCGTGCAGCTGACGCGGCCCGGCGTCGTCTTCGTCGAGCAGGCGAAGCCCTTCGTCCGCGCGCTCGAGCAGGTCGACTTCGGCGACGCCGTCATTCTTACAGCTACACCTGAAGATGCACCTCGCGGCGCGGTTTCACTTGCGGACGTACTGGCGACGCCGGTGACCGGCGCCGTCGCCGAGCGCATCGCCGCGCTGCGCGGCGACGAGCACGCTGCCTACATGCTGACCTCGGGCTCGACGGGACCGCCGAAGGCCGTCGTGCAGACGTACGCGAATATCACGGCGAACATTGCACAGGCGTTGCAGACGATCGGCAGCGCGGCCGGCTGGCACACCACGACGATGGACTGGCTGCCGTGGAATCACGTCTCCGGCGCGTTCGGCAAGATGAACACGCTGGTCGCGGGCGGCACGCTGTACATCGACGAAGGCAAGCCGGTTCCCGGTCCGTTGTGGCAGGAATCGCTGCGCAATCTGCGCGAGGTCGCGGGCGCCTACTACGTCAATGTGCCGCTCGGCTATCAGCTGCTCGTCGAAGCGCTCGAAGCGGACGAGGATCTGCGCCGCACGTTCTTCCGCGATCTGCGGGTTCTGCTGTATGGCGGTGCCGGATTGCCGCAACCGATCTACGAGCGGCTGCAGCGCCTCGCAGTGGCCACGACCGGCAACCGCATCATGCTGATCTCCGCATACGGCTCGACCGAGACCACGTCGGGCTGTCTCGCCATTCACTTCGAGACCGACAAAGTCGGGCTCGGCGTGCCGATGCCCGGAGTGAGCGTAAAACTCGTGCCGGTCGATGAGCGCTACGAAGTGCGCATCGCAGGCGCCGTCGTCACGCCTTGTTATCTGCGCGATCCGCAGCGCACCGCGGAGAGTCGCGACGAGGAAGGTTATTACCGGATGGGAGATCTCGCGGTCTTCCACGATCCGCAGCGTCCCGAGCAGGGGCTCGCATTCGCGGGGCGTCTCGCGGAGGAGTTCAAGCTCGGCAGCGGCACGTGGGTTTGCGGCGGCCAGCTGCGCGCAGAGCTGTTGCGCCGGCTCGCGCCGCTCGTCGACGAGCTGGTGTTGTGCGGAGAAGGGCACACGAGCATCGGCGTGCTCGCGTGGCCGAACCGCGCTGCGCTCGAAAGCTCGGGCGTTGCCGGCCTGGAGAGTGCGATTCGCGAACGACTCGCCGCGCACAACGCCGCCAATCCCGGCGCGAGTACGTCGGTGCGCCGCGTCTCGCTGCTGCAGGAACCGCCCAATGCGGGAGCGCACGAGCTGTCGGACAAAGGCACGGTCAATCGCAGCGCGGTGCTCGTGCGCCGCGCCGCAGACGTCGAGCGGCTCTATGCCGAGCCGCCGGCAGCAGACGTGATCAAAATCGGCTAGGGGACTTTCGATGGAAATCGCGAACTCAGTAGCACTCGTCACGGGCGGCAATCGCGGCATCGGCGAAGCCTTCGTCCGCGCATTCGTGGCAGCCGGCGCCAAGCGCGTCTACGTAGGAACGCGGCAGGCGAGCGCCGCTGCACATCTGGTCGCCGAAGCGCCCGATCGCGTCGTTGCCGTCGAGCTGGACGTTGCCGACGAGAATTCGATCCAGCGTTGTGCGAGCCAGTGCCAGGACGTCACCATCCTGGTGAACAACGCCGGGCAATTTCTGAATCGCACGCTGCTGAAGGCGCCGGACCTCAGCTCCGCGCGCGCGGAGATGGAAGTGAACTACTTCGGGCCGCTCGCGATGTGTCGCGCCTTCGCACCGATCATGGCGCGCAGCAAGCAGAGCGCGATTGCAAACGTGTTGTCGGCGGGTGGCCTGGTCGCCGTGCCGAACATGGGCGGATACAGCCCGTCGAAGTTCGCAGCGCGCGCGATGTCGACGTGTCTGCGTGCTGAGCTCGCGGCTCAGGGCACGACGGTTTCGGCGCTGTTCGTCGGCTCCGTGGATACGCGCATGGCTAGCCACGTGAAGGGCAACAAGGAAAAGCCGGAGACGATTGCGGCGGTCGGGCTCAAAGCGCTCGCTCGCGGCACCGAGGAAGTCGACACCGACATCATGGCGATCGAAGTGCGCGCGCAGACGATTCGCGAGCCGGAAGCGCTGGCGCGCCGCTTTGCCAAGGCGCTCAACGCAACCGAGATCAATACGGGCCGCTAGGCAGTCGCCTGCTGACCGACGAGCCGCGCGAACGGTGCGCGGGTCGAGAGCGCGAGCAACGCGGTCAATGGCGCGATGACGATCGCAAGGATCGCAAGCGCGGAACCGATGCGCAGCGGATCGCCGTAGACGTAATCGGTGAGAAGTCCGACGGACAAGGGTCCGAGCGTATTGCCGATGATGCTGGTCGACAGGTAGTAGATCGCAGAAGCCTGGCCACGCAGACGATTCGGCACCGCCTCCTGTACGACTTGAATCGCCGTGCCTCCGGGCAGCGTCATGAACAGAAGCGCCGGCGCGTACCACAGCAGCGAGTTCCACCCATCGCCTGCGAGTCCGGCTGCCGCCAGCAGCGGACCCGCAGCCGCCATGCCGATGACGGTGATCCAGATCGCCGGCTGCGCGACGCCGCGCTTGCCAAAGTGTGCCGACAGGATTCCGCCGAGCACAGTGCCAGCGCCGCCAAACAGGAGCAGCACGAAGCCATAGCGCAGACCTGTCTCGCCGGCGGTCCAGCCGTGAACGCGGATGAACTGTGCAGGAACCCAAACGAGCACGGCATAGACGACGACCGAATAGAACGACACGGCGACATAGTGACGAACCATGAAGTCGGCGTGCTTGCCGATGAAGTGATCGATGCGCGCTGCTCCGCCAGCAGCGGGGGCCGCAAACTCGTTGCGCCGGACCGGCTCGAGAATGGTCGCGAGCAGCGGCAACAGCACCAGTCCGCCGACGCCGACCAGAACGAACGCGGCTTGCCAGCGCTCGACTTCGCCGATCAGCGGCAGCTCGAACACGTCGCGATGTGAGACGAGCTGGATGACAGTGCCGCCGACGATCATCGCGAGGCCGGCGCCGACCGCCGCCGCCGCTGCGTAGACACCGATCGGTGCTGCGCGCCGTTCCTTGGGAAACGAATCGCTGATGATCGACATCGCGGCGGGGGAGAGCGCGGCTTCGCCGACGCCGACGGAGATGCGTGCGATGAACAGCTGGACGAATGACCCGGCGAGCCCACACGCTGCGGTCGCTGCGCACCACAGTGCAGCTCCCACGGCAATCAGTCCGCGGCGCGAGATCCGGTCCGCCAGCCAGCCGAGCGGCAGGCCCATCACGGCATAGAACACGCCGAATGCGGGGCCCGCCAGCCAGCCGATCTGCGTGTCGTTCAGCGACAGGTCGAGCTTGATCGGCTCGATCAGCAGGCCAAGGATCGTGCGATCGACGAACGACACGATGTAAGTGAACGTCAGGACCGCGACCGTCCACCAGGCGCGTCCGGGAGTCGGCCAGGCGAGCTGCATCACTTCGCTCCCGGTTGCCTGGCGAACAGGTCCTGAAATGACGCCATGGCGTCCGTAAACTCGGTTGCGCCCTCCATGTCGACGAGTCGATCGATGTCCGCTTCCAGCATTTCCGGCGTGACTTGCGCGGCGTCCGCGTAGCCGAAGCCGTGACTCTCGACATTGGCCGCGCGCCGGAACACGCCGCGGCCCGCCATGATCACCTGGCCGTTCAGGCGCGTTTGCTCGCTCACCAGCAGTGTCACCATCGGCGCGACGAACTCCGGGCGCATCGTGCGCATGAATTCTTCGGGCAGGTTGCCCTGCCGCGCGGTCATCGGCGTGGCGGCGAACGGCGCAATCGCGTTCGTCAGCACGTTGTGGGATTTGCCTTCGATCGCCAGCGCGCGCGTGAAGCCGATCAACGCAGCCTTCGAAGCGGCGTAGGCGGACAAGCCATGCAGGCCGTGCAGCCCGGCGTTGGAGGTCGAAACCACGATGCGGCCGTAGCCCGCTGCCCGCATGCGCGCATAGGCCGCGTGCGTGACATAAAGAGAGCCGTGGAAGTTGATCGCGAAGATGCGCTCGAACTCCGCGACGCTCACCTTGTGGAACGAGGAGCGCTGATCGACGCCGGCGTTGTTGACCAGGACATCGATACGTCCCCAGGTATCGAGCGCCTGCTGCACCATCCGCTCGCCGGCGCCCGGATCTTCGACGCTGTCGTAGTTCGCGACGGCTTCGCCGCCGGCCTCGCGGATGGCCTGCACCACCTCATCCGCGCTCGACGGCTCGGTGCCTGAGCGCCGTCGGTTGTTGACCAGGACTCGCGCGCCGCGCGCGGCCAAGTCGAGCGCGTAAGCGCGGCCCAGCCCTTTTCCAGCCCCGGTGACGATTGCCACTCTCTGATTGAATCGAATCATTGCCGTTGCCATCCCGCAGCGCTACGCCTACAGTTCGCGCGATGCCTTCCAACGCCAAGATCATCGCCGCCAGCTCGGTTACGCGCGCACTGAGCGTCATCGGCGACCGTTGGACTCTGCTGATCCTGCGCGATGCGTTCCAGGGCGCTCACCGCTTCGAAGAGTTCCGCAACCTCAGCGGCGCCGCGCGCTCGACGCTCACCAGCCGCTTGAACGGATTGGTCGAGAACGGCCTCCTGGAACGTGTTCGCTATTCGGACGCTCCGCCGCGCTTCGAATACCGGCTCACCGCGATGGGCCTCGCGCTTTACGGCGTGACGCTCGTGACCTGGCGCTGGGAGCATCGCTGGGCGCCGAGCGGCGCCGGTATCCCGCGTTATCTGCGTCACAACGTCTGCAAGCACGCGATGCAACCCGACACCATGTGTTCGAGCTGCGGCGAAGTCGTGGACCTGCGCGAGACCGGCTACGAAGTCCTGGCGACCGCGGGCCGCTCGCGTGCAGCGACGCCGCGATACCGGCGCCTGTCGTCGGTGAATGCCGAGAGTCATCGCGGGACGAGCAGCGCGTTCGTGCACATCACCGACATCCTCGGCGATCGCTGGACGCCGCTGGTGCTGTGCGCGGCGTTCTTCGGCCTGCGCCGCTTCGACGAGATCCAGAGCGGCCTGGACATCGCGACCAATATCCTGACGCACCGCCTGAACTACCTGGTCGACCATAAAATTCTCGAGCGGCGCCAGTACTCCGAGCGGCCGCCGCGCTTCGAATACCGGCTGACGGAGAAGGGCCGCGATCTGTATCCGCACGCGCTCATGCTGATGCAATGGGGCGACAAGTGGCTGGCGCCGGCCGCCGGCCCGAACATCCGCGTCTTCCACAAGACTTGCGGCGCGCGCCTCAACGCGGTCGTGGGCTGCAGTCACTGTCACAAGACGATCGATCCGCACGACGTCACCTTCCCGCCGGTCGCGAACGAAGCGGCCGGGCGGCGTGGCGCCGCTGCCGGCTGACGTCTCACTCCTTCACTCCCATCGCTTCGAGCAGCTGCGCGCGATCGTAGTATTCGCGCCAGGCTTTCACGTGCCCGTTCTCGACTTCCACGACGCCGACGACCGGACACTCGCCGTGCTTGCCGCGATAGACGAACGCATCGACCCGCTCGACGACCACTACGCCGTCGATGACGCCAATGTGCTTTACGCGCAGCTCGATGGACTCGATGCCTTTCGCCAGCGCGCCGATGCGCTGCTGGATTGCCGCGCGGCCGACCGTCGGCGGCAACATCATGCTTTGCAGGGAACCGTCCTCGGCGAACAGGTCGTACACCTGCTGCCAGTTGCGCTGGTTCCAGGCGTCGATCATCTGACGCACCGTGGCCAGCTTCTGGACATCCGTGTCGGCCCAGGCCGGCGGCGCGGCGAGCGCCAGCAGGACGACTACTCCGAACAGTGCACGGATCCGCTGGCGCATCGCATCCCCCCCGGTCGATTCTTGTAAGTCTCGTACTGCAAGTAACGGAACGATAGCATCCCACAAGCTTGCATAGCGAGACTCATGGCGCATACAATCGCGCCCGAGGATGCAGGAATGAGAATCGAGAAGCTCGCGCCCATCAGGACCACGCTGCGGGACAGCGATCATCCGTACCTGACCGGTGCATGGACGCCGCAGCACGAGGAGGTCACGGCGCATGACCTGACCGTCCTCGAAGGCGCCGTGCCCGCCGATCTCGACGGCGTCTACCTGCGCAACACCGAGAACCAGATCCACCAGCCGCTCGGCCGCTATCACCCGTTCGATGGCGACGCGATGATCCACCAGCTGGATTTCCGCCGTGGCCAGGTCAGCTATCGCAATCGTTTCGTGCGCACGCGCTGCCTGGTGGCGGAGCAGGAGGCGAACGGCTCGTTGTGGGGCGGCCTGATGGATCCGCCGGGCACCTCGCTGCGGCCCGGCTTCGGCGCGCACGGCAGCCTGAAGGATTCCTCCAGCACCGACATCATCACGCACAACGGCGTCGCGATCTCGACGTTCTATCAGTGCGGCGAGGCGTACTGCCTCGATCCGCAGACGCTGGAGACGCTTGGCGTCGCCAGCTGGGCGCCGCTCGATGGCGTGTCGGCACACTGCAAGGTGGACCCTCGCACCGGCGAACTGATGTTCTTCAACTACTCGAAGCACGCGCCGTACATGCACTACGGCGTCGTCGATCGGCAGGGCCGGCTCACCACGTATCAGCCGATTCCGTTGCCGGGCCCGCGCCTGCCGCACGACATGGCCGTGAGCGCGCGTCATTCGATCCTCAACGACCTGCCGGCTTTCTGGGACGCGGATCTGCTCGATTCGGACGTGCACGCGGTGCGCATGCACGATCTGCCGTCACGCTTCGGCGTGATTCCGCGGCACGGCCGCAGCGAGGAGCTGCGCTGGTTCGAAGCTGCGCCGACTTACGTCCTGCACTTCCTCAACGCGTACGAAGCGGGCAACGAGATCGTGATGGACGGTTATTTCCAGGAGAATCCGACGCCGCGCCCGCGGCAGGACGCGCAGTCAGGCTACAGCCACATGATGGCGTACCTCGATGAGCACGCCTTCCGCCCGAAGCTGCACCGCTGGCGCTTCGACCTGCGCACCGGCCGCACGCGCGAAGAGCCGCTCGATGACCGCATCCTCGAGTTCGGCATGATCAACCAGCAGTACACCGGCGTGCCGAACCGCTACGTGTACAGCACCAAGTCGAAGCCCGGCTGGTTCCTGTTCACCGGCTTCGTGAAGCACGATCTCGTCTCGGGGCAGTCGTGGGAGCTCGATCTCGGCGCGAACCGCTACGCGAGCGAAGCGCCGTTCGCGCCGCGCATCGGCGCACGTGACGAGGACGACGGCTACCTGGTCAGCTTCGTCACGGACGAAAACACCGGAACGTCGGAGTGCATCG
>DATEKT010000003.1:0-8238 GCA_035277305.1 Steroidobacteraceae bacterium
GTGTACCCGAGACACTCGTGCCGGCGCTCGACCGGCTGCAGGCCGGCGTCGATCGCCACTTGCGCGATCGTGCATTCCTCGACGAGTTTCATGCGGAGCTGCGCAGCTGGGTCGGCCGCCCGACGCCGCTCACGCATGCGCGCACGCTGTCGCAACGCTGGGGCGCGGAAGTGTGGTTGAAGCGCGAGGACCTCGCGCATACGGGCGCGCACAAAATCAACAACTCCGTCGGCCAGGTGCTGCTCGCGAAGAAACTCGGCGCGAAGCGCGTGATCGCCGAAACGGGCGCAGGTCAACACGGTGTTGCATCCGCGGCGGCATGCGCGCGACTCGGTATGCCGTGCACCGTGTACATGGGCTCGGTCGACATGGAGCGGCAGGCGCCGAACGTCGGACGCATGAAACTGCTCGGCGCGACGGTCGTGCCGGTTACCAGCGGCGACCAGACGCTGCGCGCAGCCGTGGACGAAGCGCTGCGCGATTGGGTTTCCGATCCGAACGGCACGTACTACTGCCTCGGTTCGGCGATCGGTCCGCATCCCTATCCGTATCTCGTGCGCGAGTTGCAGTCGGTGATCGGACGCGAAGCGCGCGAGCAGATGCTGGCGCAGACCGAAGGCTTGCCCGACATCGTCGTCGCGTGCGTCGGCGGCGGCTCGAACGCGATCGGCTTGTTTCATCCGTTCATCGGCGATCGCGACGTGCGCATGCTCGGGCTCGAAGCGGGCGGCAAAGGCGCGGGGCTCGGCGAAAACGCTGCTTCGCTCGCATACGGCACGCCCGGCGTCCTGCAGGGAAGCTATTCGCTGCTGCTGCAGGACAGGGACGGTCAGATCCAGGAAACGCATTCCGTCTCGGCGGGCCTCGACTATCCCGGCGTGGGGCCGGAACACGCGCTGCTCATGAGCATCGGCCGCGTCACTTACGAAGCGGTCGATGACGACACGGCGCTCGAAGCGCTGGCGGAGTGCTGCGCGGCCGAAGGAATCCTCCCCGCGATCGAATCCGCACACGCGCTCGCCGGCGCGAAGCGCTACGCCGCGGAGCATCGCGGCGCGAAGATTCTCATCGGCTTGTCCGGCCGCGGCGACAAAGACATGCCGACGTTGCAGCGAACGCTGCTGAAGGATGTGCAGTGATGGCTGCTGGAGACGCAATCAGCGAAACGATACGCAAGGCGAAGGCGGCCGGCCGGCCGGCGCTCATCGCCTACATCACGGCAGGCTTTCCGAAGCGCGAGACGTTCTTGCAGCAACTGGCAGCAGTTGCGGAAGCTGCGGATGTGGTTGAGATCGGCGTGCCGTTCACCGATCCGATGGCCGACGGCACGACGATTCAGCGCTCGAGCCGCGCCGCGCTCGCGCAAGGCGTGTCGCTGCGCTGGATTCTCTCCGAGCTCTCAGGGCCACGACCCAAGACGCGCGCACCTTTGCTGCTGATGAGCTATCTCAATCCGCTGCTCGCTTACGGGCTCGAGCGCTTGCCGGAAGATGCGGCGCGCGCCGGTGTCGCCGGATTCATCGTGCCCGATCTGCCGTTCGAAGAATGCGCAGAAGTTCGCGATGCACTCGCTGCGCGAGGAATCGCGCTCGTGCAGTTCGTCACGCCAGTCACTCCCACGGAGCGCATCCAGATGCTTTCCGCAGCGAGCAGCGGCTTCATCTACGCAGTCACGATGACCGGCACGACGGGCAAGAACGTCGCGGTGCCCTCGGAAGTGCTGGAGTATTTCGCACGCGTGAAACGCGTCTCGCCGGTGCCCGTGTGCGCGGGGTTCGGCATTCGCAACCGCGAGCAGATCGAGCGGCTCGCGCCGCATATCGATGGCGCGATCGTCGGCTCGGCGCTCGTCGAAGTGCTGGAGCGCGGCGAGGATCCCGGGACATTTTTGTGCGGCCTGCAGCTGGACCCTTAGAACGATTGTCATGGGTGCAGCGCAGGAACAATGTCGTCACCTCCCTCCTTGTACAGGTACGCCCTGAATGGATACGGTGACAGCGATGGCCCAGAGATGGTCGCTGGGCGGTCTGTTCGGACGGAAGAAGCAGCCGCCCCCCAAACCGCGTCCTCCGGAAGCGAATTTCCACGCGGTCTCGATAATTCCAGGCAAGACAGCCTGCGCCGCTGCCCATCGGTTCACCGGGCAGCGTTTCCTGTCCGTGCACGCGCCGCGCCTGCCGCTGCCGACCTGCGATTCCGAGCGCTGCACCTGCCACTACAAACATCACAAGGATCGCCGCGCGGGGCCACGGCGTCGCGGTGAGGTCGGCATGATGGTTGCGCATTACCAGGGCGCCGAGCGCCGGCGCACACGCGGCCGCCGCAGGGATGATCGCGACTGATCGAGCACTGTAGGGGTAATTCGGGCAGGATGAGCGCCGGGTAAAAGAGTTGCGCGACCTGCGGGGGCAAGCATGAATCTGGCTGGGAAGGTCGTCGCCGTAACTGGCGGCGCTAGGGGCATCGGCCGCGCGCTCGCGCGACGGTTCGCGCAAGAGGGCGCCCGACACGTTGCCGTCGCGGATCTCGATGAAGCTGGTGTGCGCGCCGTTGCGACGGAGCTGCACGGCTCGGCAATGCGCGTGGACGTGAGCCGCGAGAGCGATGTCGCAGCTTTCATCGACACGACGGAGCGCACGCACGGTCCGATCGATCTGTTCTGCTCCAACGCGGGCATCGGCATCGGCCGCGGCCTCGATACTCCGGACGAGACCTGGCAGAAGATCTGGGAAGTGAATCTGATGGCGCACGTGTACGCCGCGCGTCATCTCGTACCGCGCATGATCGCGCGCGGCGGCGGTTATCTCTTGAACACTGCATCGGCGGCCGGATTGTTGTCGCAGATCGGCAGCGCGACCTACGCGGTGACGAAGCACGCCGCCGTGTCGCTCGCCGAATGGATCGCGATCACGCACGGGCACCAGGGCATCAAGGTGTCGGTGCTGTGCCCGCAAGCAGTGCGGACCGACATGATCGCCGGCAACGAAGGCGACGTCGCGAGCGTCGACGGCATCATGGAGCCCGAGCAGGTTGCCGATGCGGTGATCGCGGGACTCGCCGCGGAGGAGTTCCTGATCCTGCCGCACGCGGAAGTGGCGGACTACATGCAGAGGAAGGCGGCGGACCGGGACCGGTGGATCGCCGGAATGAACCGGCTGCAGCAGAGATACAAAGAGTCGGGCTAGCCTGACAACTCCGGCGTATACGCGTACAGCCGGCTCTGCGTCTTCAGCATGTCCGCTTCGGTGAACGTGGGCTTCTCCGCGCGCAGCCGCTTGATCAACTCCACGAACGCATCCGGCGGCACCGCCGGGCTGCAATAGAACCCCTGGTACTGATCGCAGCCGAGCTCGCGCAGATGCTCGAGCTGCTCCAGCGTCTCCACGCCTTCCGCGACCACGCCGAGCCGCAGGCTGTGCGCGAGCGAGATGATCGCTTTCACGATCGCGACGTCGTCGGGATTGGAGAGCAGCTCGCGCACGAAGCTGCGATCGATCTTCAGCTTGTCGAGCGGCAGGCGCCACAGGTAGCTGAGGCTCGAATAGCCGGTGCCGAAGTCGTCGATTGAAATGTGCACGCCCATCGTGCTCAGCAGCTGCAGCGTCGCGGCGCTCGCTTCCGGGTCGTGCATGATCGAGCTTTCTGTCAGCTCGAGTTCCAGGTAGCCGGGTTGCAGCTGCGCATCTTCGAGCGCGGAGCAAACCACTGCAGTCAGGTCGCCATGACGGAACTGTCTCGCCGACAGGTTCACGGAGACGCGCAGCGGTGGCAAGCCGGCATCGAGCCACGTGCGCATCTGCGTGCAGGCCCGGCGCAGCACCCACTCGCCGATCGTCAGGATCAGGCCCGCTTCTTCGGCGATCGGAATGAAGATGTTCGGCGGCACCATGCCCCGATGCGGATGACGCCAGCGCAGCAGCGCCTCGGCGCTGCGCACGCGGCCGCTCGCGATGTCGACTTTGGGCTGATAGTGCAGCTCGAGCTGTCCGTCGCGGATTGCGTGGCGCAGATCGGCTTCGAGCGCCAGACGCTCTTCCTCCGACTTGCTCATTTCCTCGCTATAGAAACGCAGCGTGCCGTGGGTGACGCTGCGCGCGGCGCGCATCGCAGTCTCGGCGCGCCGCAACAGCAGGTCGAACGTCGCGCCGTCGCGCGGGAACATGCTGATGCCGGCGTTGATCGCGACTTCGACGTCGTGACCTTCGATCGAGAACGGCTCGCGCAACGCTGCGAACATCGTCTCGACCGTCACCTCGGCGGGAATCGCAGCGGTGCCGATATGCGACAGCACGAAGAACTCGTCGCCGGCGAGTCGTCCCAGAACGTCGCCGCGGGCGAGCACGCCGTTCAGGCGGCGGGAAAGCTGACGCAGCAGCTCGTCGCCGAACTCGTGGCCGTACGAGTCGTTGATCGATTTGAAGCGGTTGATGTTGATGACCGTGACCGCGAACGGTGCACCGGCGCTTTGCGCGGCGGCGATGGTCCGTTCCGCCATCGCGACGATCGCGACGCGCGTCGGCAGACCCGTCAGGGTGTCGTTGCTATTCGGCGCGCCGGAGGCAGGCAGTGCTTGCCGCGCCTGCAGCCGCCGCAAGCGCCAGGCGAGCCAGGCCGCCGTGCCCGCAGCGCCAACGGCAATGAGGCTCGAAGCCGCCAATAAGAGGTGGGGACCTTCCATTCGACAAAATAACCCGTGACGCGGTCGTGCTGCGTAATCGGGGTATCGGGCGGCTATCCCACACCTTGAGGCTGCGCGCGTGTGGAAACGTCAAGACCGGTCGAGGGCAGGTGCGGAGTGTGACCCGCCTCCCAGTTACGTAAACTCGCCTCATGAAATCCCTGTGTGTGTTTTGCGGGTCCAGCTCGGGTAACAAGCCCGCGTACGCTTCGCTGGCTGCGGCGGCCGGTGCGCTGATCGCGCGTCGCGGGCTCACGCTGGTGTACGGCGGTGGGCGCGTGGGCTTGATGGGTGCGATGGCGGACGCCGCGCTGGCGGCCGGCGGACGCGTGGTCGGCGTGATTCCGCAGATGCTGATCGATCGCGAAGTCGGACACGCGGGCCTTTCGCAGCTGCACGTCGTGCGCACCATGTCGGAGCGCAAGCTCCTGATGGGCGATCTCGCGGATGGATTCCTCGCGCTACCCGGCGGCATCGGCACGATGGACGAGCTGTTCGAAGCGTGGACCTGGACGCAGCTCGGCCTGCATCGCAAGCCCTGCGCGCTGCTCAACCAGGATGGCTACTACGACCCCCTGCTGGCATTTCTCGATCGCGCGGTGGAACAGGGATTCCTGCAACAGCGTTACCGACGGGCGCTGCTGGTCGCCACCGATCTCGAAACCGTACTCCACCGGCTGGCCGCCGCGACCTCTTGATACTATCCACCCATGGAACTGATCCACTGGTTCATCGACGTCATCCTGCATCTCGACAAGCATCTCACCGAGCTCGTCGCCGATTACCACATCTGGGTCTACCTGATCCTGTTCCTCATCATCTTCTGCGAGACCGGGCTCGTGGTGACGCCGTTCCTGCCCGGCGATTCGTTGCTGTTCGCGGTCGGCGCGCTCGCGGCGGTCGACCAGACAGGCACGCTCGATGCGACGTGGGTGTGGATCCTGCTGACGTTCGCGGCGGTGCTCGGCAACGAAGTGAATTTCCGCATCGGCCGCGTCATCGGGCCACGCGCGTTCAGCGGCGGATTGCGCTGGCTCAAACAGGACTACCTGGTGCGCACGCAGCGCTTCTACGAGAAGCACGGCGGCAAGACGATCATCCTGTCGCGCTTCATCCCGATCATCCGCACGTTTGCACCTTTCGTGGCGGGAGTCGGGCAGATGCAGCGCCGGCGCTTCGCCGCTTACAACGTCGCCGGCGGATTCACCTGGGTGACATTGTTCATCTGGGGCGGCTATCTGTTCGGCAACGTGCCGGTCGTCAAGGAGAACTTCGGGCTCGTCACGATCGGCATCGTCGTGGTGTCGGTGCTCCCCGTCGTGTGGGGATTGCTGAGCAAGCCGAAGAGTCAGGAAGCGTGAGGGAGAGGAGAAGAGAAGAATATTGACAGGATTAACAGGATTTCGGAGCTGGGCATGACAGGTTCGTTCTTCTCCTTTCCGAAATCCTGTTGATCCCGTTAATCCTGTCAATTTTTCTTCTCTGTTCTTCTCTTCTCTCTATCTCCTCAACGACAGCAACCCCACAATGCTGCCGGCGAGCAGCGCGTAGCCGGGCCACGCAGGTGCGGTGGAAAGCGCCAGCCAGAGAATTCCGCCGAGCGCGCAAGTTGCGGTCAGCAATGCGACATCGCGACGGCGGCCGTCGCGCTGGATCTGCAGGCGCAGCTTTTCGAGATCCTGCGTGGTCACAGGCAGGCTGAAGCGCCCATCGCGTGCGCGTTGAATCGCGTTCTCGACCAGTGGCGGCACTTGTCGCAGCGCCTGCACCATGTCCGGCAGATGCGTGCGCACGTCTTTGACGATCGCTCGCACGCTCCAGCGCTCGCTGACCCATTGACGCAGCAGCGGCTGCGCCGTCTTCCACAGGTCCAGATCCGGATACAGCTGCCGGCCGACGCCTTCGATCTGTAGCAGTGTTTTCTGGATCAGCATCAGCTGCGGCTGCATCTGTGCGTCGAAGCGCTGCGCAGCTTCGAACAGGCTGATCAGCACCTGGCCGAACGAAATCTCGCGCAGCGGCTTGTTGGCGATCGGCTCGCACACCGTGCGCACGGCGGATTCCAGCTCGTCGACGCGTACGTGCGCCGGGATCCAGCCCGAATCGATGTGCAGCTGCGCGATGCGCCGGTAGTCGCGCTCGAAGAACGCCAGGAAATTCTCGGCGAGATAGTGCTGATCGCGCGGATCGAGCGTGCCGACGATGCCGAAATCGACGGCGGCGTAACGCGGGTGCTGGGGATCGTCGAGCAGCACGAAGATGTTGCCGGGGTGCATGTCGGCATGGAAGAAATTGTGGCGGAACGCCTGCGTGAAGAAGATCTCCACGCCGTTCTCGGCCAGGCGCTGGATGTTCGCGCCGCGTCGCTGCAGCTCCGCCATGTCCGAGATCAGCACGCCGCGCACGCGCTCCATCACCATCACGTTCTTGCGGCAGTGGTCCCAGTACACCTGCGGGACGTACAACAGGTGCGAGCCCTCGAAGTTGCGTCTCAGCTGCGCGGCGTTCGCGGCTTCACGCATCAGGTCGAGCTCGTCGAGAATCGTCTTCTCGTACTCGCGCACCAGCTCGACCGGTCGCAGCCGATGCGCGTCGCTCCAGTAGCGGTTAGCGAGGTTCGCCAGCGTGTACAGCACTTCGATGTCGCGCTCGATCAGCGCGCGGATGCCGGGACGCACGATCTTGACGACGACTTCCTGGCCGTTCGGCAGCTTCGCCGGATGGACCTGCGCGATCGTCGCAGCAGCGAGCGGCTGTTCTTCGAAGCTCGAGAACATTTCGGCGAGAGGCCGCCCATAAGCGAGCTCGGCGATGCGCCGCGCGTCGGAGCCTGGGAACGGCGGCACGCGGTCCTGCAGCTTTTCCAGCTCGTCGGCGATGTCGCGCGGCAGCAGGTCGCGCCGCGTCGAGAGCATCTGGCCGAACTTCATGAAGATCGGACCGAGCTCTTCCAGCGCCAGCCGGATGCGCTCGCCGCGCGTGGCATCGCTGGCGCGCCGGAACCAGGTGGCGGGCGAGAGGTAGAACGCGAAGCGCAGCGGGCGGAACAGGTGCGTCGCGCGAATAATGCCGTCCAGGCGGTGCCGCACGAGCACGCGCTGGATCTGCAGCAGGCGCGACAGGACGCGCGGAGTCATGCCTGCTTTTTCTCGAGCAGCTTCAAGCGTGCTTCGAGCCGGTCGGCATCGTCGCGCAGCTTGTCGACGCCCTGCAGGAATTCCTCGGCCTCGGTGCGGCTCGGCACATCGCGGCCTTCTTCCTGCAAGTACTCCGCGACGTTCTGCGTGAACGTATCGATCGCGCGTCGACCGAAACCGAGCGCCGAGCGCGCGGCATTGCCGACCTGATGAGCCGCAACGTCGCCGATCACGCGCGACAATTCTTCTTCGAGATCCGGTTGCGCCTGCTTCAACAGCTCGCTGAAGGCCTGCGCAATCTCAGCGTCGCCTTCGATGTGCACGGAGCCTCCGCGCAAAGCCGCCTCGGGTGCGGGGCCTGCGAGCCGCATCAACGAAAGGGGCGAGCCCGAAAGCGTCGCATCGGGCGTGCCTTCGTGATCC
>DATEKT010000004.1:0-7862 GCA_035277305.1 Steroidobacteraceae bacterium
CGACAACTACTACAAGGTGATTCTTTGCGAGCGCGACCTCGGCGAAGTGCTGCGCTCGCAGAACGTGATGCTGCAGCGGCGCGACGAACCCAACCCCATCGACGACGACGAGGCCCGCGCGCACTACGAGCGGCACCTCGCTCACATCAGGATCTTCATGAAGGTCAAACGCAACATGGAATTTCTCCCGGTCCGCTATGACGAGGCCATCCGCGATCCACGCGCGTTCGCTCAGCGCCTCAACGAATTCCTCGGCGGACATCTGAACGTGGAGCGCATGGTCACGGTCGTGGACAGCAAGCTGTATCGAAATCGCAAGGAGCAGGCACGCCCCGCGGAGCTTTCGCTTTCGATCGTGGTGCTGATGGTCGCACTTGGCGCAGGACTGCTGGCTGCCCCCGATACCGCGCACGCCTATGTCGGACCGGGCGCTGGATTCGCGCTCGTCGGCTCGTTCCTGGCGCTGCTCGCCGCAATCGTTTCGAGCATCGTTTCGATGCTGCTGTGGCCGATCCGCTTCGTGATCCGCTGGCGGCGGCGCCGCCAGGCAATGAGTCGCGCCAGCGCGCGACGCGTCGTCGTGCTCGGCCTCGATGGTCTCGATCCGACGCTCGCAGAACGCTGGATGGCGGAAGGACACCTGCCCAATCTTTCCGCGCTCGCGAAGAACGGCTCGTTCACGCGGCTGGGCACCACCTACCCGGCCATCTCGCCCGTGGCGTGGTCATCGTTCATGACCGGTGTCGACCCGGCGCGGCACAACATCTTCGACTTCCTCGATCGCGATGTGCGCACGTACAAGCCGCGACTGTCGAGCTCGGACATTCGGCCCGCGTCGCGCACGATCCGGGTCGGCGAATGGCTGATCCCCGTGGGCCGGCCGACGATCCAGAACATGCGCAAGAGCAAGGCGTTCTGGCGCATCCTCGGCGAGCACGGCATTCCGTCGAACGTGCTGCGCGTGCCGCTGACGTTCCCGCCGGAAAAGTTCGCCGGCGCGCTGCTGAGCGCGATGTGCGTGCCGGACCTGCGCGGCACGCAGGGCTCGTTCACTTACTACACGACGAGCACTGCCAAGCCGGACTCCGCGGATGCCGCGCCAGAACAGACGGGCGGTGAGCGACGCCCCATCACGATCGATCAGGGTGTCATTCGCACCAGCCTCGCTGGTCCCGACAGTCCGCTGCGCGCCGAAGCGAAGGCGATGGAGATCCCGTTCGAGATCAGCTCGATCGATCCCGCGAAGAAGACCTGCACGCTGACGATCGGCCGCAAGAAGTACGAGCTGCGCGAGCGCGAGTACAGCCCGTGGATCAAGCTCGACTTCAAGGCGGGACTGGGCGTCGCAGTGCGCGGCATCGCGCGCTTCTACGTCACGTCCATGCAGCCGGACTTCAATCTCTACGTCACGCCGATCAACATCGATCCGGGCAAGCCGGCGCTGCCGATCTCCTGGCCGAAGATCTACTCGATCTATCTCTCGAAGCTGCTGGGCGACTTCGCGACGCTCGGCCTCGCCGAGGACACGTGGGCCCTGAACGAAGGCGTGATCGACGAACAGGCGTTCCTGCAGCAGGCGCTCGATCATCATGAAGAACGCGAGCGCATGTTCTTCAACGCGCTCGAGAAGTCTCGCGACGGCGCAGTCGTGTGCGTGTTCGACGGCACGGATCGCCTGCAGCACATGTTCTTCCGCTATCTGGACAGCAAGCACCCCGCGAACCGCGGCCGCGACACCGAACAGTTCCGCGACACGATCCTGCAGATGTATCAGCGCGCCGACGAAATGGTCGGCCGCGTGCAACGCCAGCTGGGACCGCGCGATCACTTCATGGTGATCTCCGACCATGGCTTCCAGAGCTTCCGGCGCGGCATCAACCTGAACTCGTGGCTGCAGCAGCAGGGTCTGCTGGTGCTGGATCCGTCGAAGCCGGCGGGCGGCGACTGGTTCGCGAACGTCGACTGGACGCGCACCAAGGCGTATGCGCTCGGCTTGAGCGGCCTGTTCATCAATCAGCGCGGCCGCGAGGCGCACGGCATCGTCGAGCCGGGCGAAGAGACTGCAGCCGTGAAACGACAGATCATCGAAGGGCTCACCGGCCTGCACGATCCGGAAGCGGACGAGCCTTCGATCAACGACGTCTTCGATCCGCAGAAAGTGCATTCGCAGGGTCCCTACGGCGGCAACGGCCCGGACCTGATCATCGGTTACAACCGCGGCTACCGCGCGTCCTGGGAAGGCGCGGTCGGACGCGTGACGAACGAAGTGTTCATCGACAACACCAAGGCGTG
This sequence comes from Steroidobacteraceae bacterium, assembly GCA_035277305.1. Classification (GTDB taxonomy): domain Bacteria; phylum Pseudomonadota; class Gammaproteobacteria; order Steroidobacterales; family Steroidobacteraceae; genus Steroidobacter. The sequence continues at coordinate 2,293 of DATEKT010000004.1, forward strand.
GAGCGGCGATCACTGCATCGATCCGCGACTCGTGCCCGGCGTGCTGTTCTCGAACTGGCGCATGCCCGAAGGCGAGCCGCAGATCCAGGACCTGGCGCCGACGATCCTTTCGCTGTTCGGCGTCGGCAAGCCGGAGCACATGACGGGGCGCGTTCTGCCAGTCCAGGCGCCGGCGGCAACATGAAGCCACGCCTGCGCGGCGTCCTGCCCCTGATCGCTGCCTTGTTCTACACATGCAGTGCGGGAGCTGGCGCGCACGCGCCGTCGCGCATGGTGATTCTCGGTGTCGACGGAATGGACCCGAAGCTGCTCGCGCAGTACATGCAGGAAGGCGTCGTACCGAACCTGTCGCGACTCGCTGCGACCGGCGGCTTCATGCCCTTGCAAACATCGACGCCGCCGCAGAGTCCCGTCGCCTGGTCGACGTTCATCACCGGCATGGACGCCGGCAGTCACGGCATCTTCGATTTCCTGCACCTCGATCGCGCCAACCTCACGCCGTACATGTCCACGACTCGCATCCAGGGCACGTCGCTCACGATGCCGATGGGCCGCTGGCGCATCCCGCTGAAGTCGCCGCGCACCGAGCTGCTTCGTCATGGCACCGCGTTCTGGGAGCTGCTCGAACGCAATGGCGTGCACACGAGGCTGTTCCAGATTCCCGCGAACTATCCGCCGGTCGAAACTTCGGGCGAAGCGATCTCGGGGATGGGAACGCCGGACCTGCAGGGCACGTCCGGAACTTTCACGCTGTTCACGACCGACCCGCACTGGAAAGCCGGTGCCGTCTCCGGCGGTCTCATCGAGCGGATTACGCTCGACGACGGTGTCGGGCGCGGTCGCATCACCGGCCCGCCGAACGCGTTGCTCAAGTCGAGCCCGAGCGCGACGGCCGAGCTCGAAGTCGTCGTCGATCCCGAGAATCCAGTCGCACTGCTGAAGGTCGGCGATAGCCGGCTGCTGTTGCAGCAAGGCGAATGGAGCGACTGGCAACCCGTCCGCTTCGATCTCATGCCGCACGTTTCCAGCGTCAGCGGCATGGTGCGGTTCTATCTGAAGGAAGTGCGGCCGCAACTGATGCTCTACATGACGCCGGTGAACATCGACCCGCGAGATCCGGCGCAGACGATTGCGGCCCCGGCGAAGTATGCGCACGAGCTCGCGGAAGCCGCGGGTCCCTTCTACACCGAAGAGATGCCCGAAGACACGAAAGCACTGCGTGCCGGTGTGCTGACGCCGCGCGAATTCGTGGCACAGACGCAGCTCGTGCTCGACGAGCGCAAGCACCTGCTCGACGCCGAACTGCAGCACTTCGCCAACGAGCCCGAACGCGCGCTGATGTTCTTCTACTTCAGCAGCATCGATCAGCGTCACCACATGCTCTATCGCGAAGCGGACCTGACCGACCCACTGCGCTCGCCGCAGACGCCACCCGACATTGCGAATGCCATGCGCGACACCTACCGGCAGATCGACGAACAGGTCGGCCGCGTCATGAGCGCGGTCGGCGAGAACACCGCAATCGTCGTGATGTCGGACCACGGATTCTCGTCGTTCCGCAAACAGGTGCATCTGAATCGCTGGCTCGAGCTGCACGGGTATCTGCGGTTGACCGACAGCTTCAACCGCGACAAGTACGAGTGGCTCCAGGGCATCGACTGGTCCGCGACCCGAGCGTTCGCGATCGGGCTGAACTCGCTGTACCTCAACGTTCGCGGCCGCGAGAAGCACGGCATCGTTTCGCCGAAGCAGCGTGCGGCGCTTGCGCAGAAACTCGCGCAGGAACTGAGCGGTTGGGTCGACGAGGACACCGGCCAGAAAGTCGCGACCCAGGTGACGTTGCGCGAAGAGGCCTATCACGGGCCGTTCGTCGACGCTGCGCCCGACATCATCGTGGGCTACGCGCCCGGCTACCGCGCGTCCTGGGACACGACGACAGGCAAGGTGCCGCTGCCGCTGATCGAGCCCAACATCGACGAGTGGGACGGCGACCATTGCATAGATTCCCGCGCAGTGCCCGGCGTGCTGCTCAGCAATCGTCCGCTGCGAGCCAGCTCCGGCGGCCTCGCGGACCTGACCGTTTCGGTGCTCGCCTATTTCGGCGTCGCGCCCTCGGCCGGGATGAACGGCAAACCGATGTTCTGAATCCGAGGAGATCCGCGCAGATGTTCGGCGACAAGAAGATCAGTCTCGACAAGGACCTGTGGGAACGCGTCAAGCGGTTCGCGGCGCTCGCGGGCTATTCGAGCCCCGACGAGTTCGTCGCGCATGTGCTGGAGAAGGAGCTGGCCGGGCTGAAGGCGACGGACAGCGACGAGAACATCCGCAAGAAGCTCAAAGGCCTGGGCTACATCGAGTAACGGGATCGTGACGATGTGGGCTGTCGTGAGCACGGTGGTCAACGCGCCTTTCAACGCGCTGTTCTGGCTCGTGCACTGGTTGCCACCGCAGTGGCAGGTCGTCGTGCTCGCATTGCCGGGCGCGCTCTTCGCGCTGTGGATCTACAAACTTGTTTCGAACCAGGAGGCGATTCGCGACGCCAAGGAGAAGATCATCGCGCACCTGCTCGAGCTCCGGCTGTTTCGCGACGACCTGCGCGTGCTGCTGCGCGCCGAGGGCCGGGTGTTCCTCAGCATCGGCCGGTACCTGGGCCACTCGCTGTTGCCGATGGCGTTGATGCTGCCGGTCTTCCTGCTGATGCTGATCCAGATCGAATCGCGCTTCGCGTTTCGGGGGCTCGCGCCGGACGAGCAGGCGCTCGTCACCGTCGGCGTTGCATCCGATCGACCCGTTTCGCACATCCCGGTCCGCCTCGATGCAGGCGATGGACTCGCAGTTGCGACGCCCGCGTTGCGCGCCGACGCGAGCAGCGAGGTCTACTGGCGAATCCGCGCAGTGAAGGCCGGCATTCACGATCTCAAATTGCAGGTCGGCGGCGAGCAGGCCGACCGTGTCGTGCGCGCGGACGCAGCCGGCGGCGCGATGTCGACGTCCTATCGCGCGAACGACATCCGCACGCTCCTGTATCCGCGAGTGGCCGCATTGCCGTCGGGCGGAGCTGTCACCTCGCTGGCGATCGACTATCCGCGGGCGCGAGGCGAGTTCGCCGGACTGTCCTCGACCTCATGGATCTTCTTCGGCATGGTGATGGTGCTGGCGTTCGCCCTGCGGCGATTCTTCGACGTCAGCTTCTGATTCGCTCACGGCCTACTTCTTCTCCCGCGGCTTGTCGACCACGTTGGTGAAGTTCACGACCAGCCATTGACCCGTGTCCTTCGTCATGACGTACGTGCCGATGTTTCCGCCAAGTGCACTCACGGAGCGGACGGTCACCACCGCCACATCCGGCTTGATGAAGCGCAGCTTCTCGATCGTGTGATCCTTGTGGCTGTTCTTCCCCGAACCGGCGTGCAGCTGCGCGATGTCCTCCCTGATGGCCGCCTTGCCCTGGTGCCACTCGCCGAACACGTTGATGTGATCGATATCGTCCGCGTACGCGGAGACCATCTTGTCCGGGTCGTGCGCGTTCCAGCCTTCGTAGAATCGCGCCAGCACCGCTTTGATCGCCTGCTCTTCGCGAGGGTCCGCAGGTCCGGCGATGGCGCCGCAGGTCCAGGCGCCGAGACAGAGAACCCACACCCACCGCAGTGACTTGCTCATGTCGACTCCCTTGTTCGCAGCATCACGTGTAGTACAGCGTCACCATGAAAATGAGGAATCGGTAGCCGGGCACCGCTGCAGCGATGACGACTGCGAGCAGCGCGACTTTCAGCGCACGCACCACTCCCGTCGCGCCGTACACCACACCCGCGGCGACATACAAGTACGTCGCGACAACCGCGACCAGAACGGCAAACGTTCCCCAGTCGAAGAGCGGCGAGCGCAAGCCCGAGCCTCCGAGCCACTTCTCCAGCAGCGTAACCAGCAACAGCACACAGGAGCACAGCAGCAGGAATGCGAGCAGATGCAACGCGAAGACCAGGTGCGTCACGAAGGGGCGATGGCTGGTCGCGAACAACGGGATCAGCAGCAACGTGAAAGGCAGCACCAGCAGGACCACCAGCGATCGCGCGTTGACATCGACTGCGTGATCGAACACGGGTGTGTAGGCCGCGAGCGTCGTGTGCGCCGCCGCCAGCTTGGTTTCGACCAGGTTCCGGGCGAACGCACTCCAGTCCTGCTCGTACAGGTGCGAATGGAGCGAGTTCGAGAAGATCGGCGAGTCCGCGAACGCCTGCACCGCGAAGAACGCGACGTTGACGATCAGGAACAGCTGGAACGGCCCGATATACGGCTTGCGCGGCCCGAGCACGTAGGCGTTGGTCATCGCACCGGGACGGATGATCAGGTCCCGCAGCGAGTGCAGGAGCCGGCTATCGATGCTGCTGAGGTTGTGAAAGATCTGGGTCATCAGCCCCAGGAACGTCAGGTCCTTGGGCTGCAGGGCCTTCTCTCCGCAGGCGGGACAATACAGCGACTCGACGCCGGTCCCGCACGTTGGACACACCCACTGTCTTCCCATGCACGAACTATAGCGCGAGGCCGCCGGCTCGCTCACAATCGCCGCCCGTGAAGCCCTCCGACAAGAATCTCGGCATGGATCGCCCGATCGCGCGACGCGACTTCCTGCAAGGCGCGGCGCTCGGCGCGGGCGGCGTACTGCTTGGCGGACTCGCGCCCGAGCTGATTGCGGCTGCCGCCGAGCTCGCCGATCAGGATCAGCGCGGCTATTACCCGCCGACGCGGCTCGGCCTGCGCGGCAGTCATGCGGGATCGTTCGAAGCCGCACATGCATTGCGCGACTCTGGATCGTTGCAGGGACCGATTGCCGAGACCGGCGAGCAGTACGACCTGATCGTAGTCGGCGGCGGCATCAGCGGTCTGGCGGCTGCGCACTTCTTCCGCGCCGCCTCGCCGCGCGGTCGGGTCCTCGTCCTCGACAATCACGACGACTTCGGCGGCCACGCTAAGCGCAACGAATTTCACGTCGACGGCCGCATGCACCTGATGAACGGCGGCACACTGATGATCGAAAGCCCGCGCCCTTACGGCAAGGTGGCTGCCGATCTGATGCGCACGCTGGGCGTCGACGCCAAGGCGCTCGACGACGCGTGCACGAACAAGAAGCTCTACGATTCGCTCGGCCTGCACCCGGGCGTGTTCTTCGATCGCGAGACGTTCGGCGTCGATCGTCTCGTCGTGCGCAAAGGCGACAGTCGCGAGGCGACGCAGGCATTCCTCGCGCAAACGCCGCTCGTAGAGAATGTTCGCAAGGACATCCTGCGCATCGAGCACGGCGACCAGGATTATCTGCCGGGCCTGACGTCCGCTCAGAAGAAGGACCGACTCTCGCGCATCTCGTACGAGCACTACCTGCTGAAAGTCGTCAAAGCGGATCCCGGCGTGCTTCCCTACTACCTGCACGCGACCGACGGCTGGTGGGGCTGCGGCATCGACGCGATCTCTGCGCTCGACTGCTGGGGCACTTACTTTCCCGGTTTCGCGGGACTGAAGCTGGAGCCGGGCGAAGCACCGCGCATGGGCTTCACGCCGGCAGGATTCGCAGCGAC
>DATEKT010000005.1:0-2959 GCA_035277305.1 Steroidobacteraceae bacterium
TCCCGAGCGTCACGCTGCCGACACCAGGCGGCACGCCGCTGGCGGCGGAAACCTGGCTCGGGAAGTGGACATTGCTCTACATCGGCGACGGACGCTGCGACGGGCGCTGCCGCGCCGCGCTCGTGCTGATGCGCCAGACCCGGCTCGCGCTCAACGCGGACATGACGCGCGTGCAGCGCATTTTTCTCGCGACCGGCAGCTGCTGCGATCGGGGTTACCTCGACGTGGAGCATCCGGATCTCGCGATCGCGCTGGCCGACAACGACGCCGGCGCGAAGCTGCTTGCTGTTTTCCCCGATGCTCCCCCGGCTCCCTCGGCGTCCGCGGGGGACTACTCGCAGTCTGCTAGCGCAGACCACTCGGGCGTTATCTATGTCATCGACCCGCTCGGCAACCTGATGATGCGTCACCTGCCCGAGCCGCCGCCGGCGAAAGGTCTGCTGGAAGATCTGCGCCGGTTGCTGAAGCTCTCTCATATTGGATAGGGGGCACTTCGGCTTCCAAAGCCAAAATCCGTGTGCGAAACTCGATTTTGAGCGGATCCGCCCGCCTTACACGAAAAGATTCAATGTCGATGACGAGGTCGAGAGCTTTGTAGTCGAAAGTCGAGAATTCGGGGGATCCATGAAGTGCCTGTATTTCCTCGCCCCAACGCTTGCGAGCACGCACGACGTCTCGGACGACCTGCACCAGTCAGGCGTCGAGGACTTCTACTTACACGTCATCTGTAAGGACGAGTCGGGGCTGCGGAAACAGCATATCCACTCGAGCAACTACCTCGAAACGCTCGACGTCGTCCGCGACGGATTCATCGGCGCCGCGCTCGGCCTCGCCGCCGGCCTCATCGGCGTCGCCCTGCTCAAGTATTTCGACCCGTTCGGTCCCGAGTACGAGGTGCCGGTGTACGTCTACGCGATCCTGGTCGCGGTCGCGACGCTGTTCGGCGCGTGGGAAGGGGGCCTGGCGGGCATCGGCGCCGAAAACAAGAAACTGGCGCGCTTCCACGACGACATCGAAGCCGGCAAGTACCTGGTGCTCGTCTACGTACGCAAGCAGCAGGAAGATTCGGTCGTGAAGATGATGAAGGAGCGTCATCCCGAGGCCGAGCTGGTCGGCGTCGACTCTCATTTCATCAATCCGTTCACCAAGGTCTCGCGCCTGGGCGACGGAGCCGGCGGAGCCGGTGCACTGAAGAAGGCGTGAACGGGGCCGCACTAGCGGCCCTTCTGACGAAATACTGACCCCGAAATACTGACCCGATAAAGATAGCTCGACGAGCGCGCGACGGGAGGGCTGGCGAATGGTTTTTGCCTGGGCACTGATCCTGCTGGTGATCGCAACGGTGGCGTTCCACTTCGCGTCGCTGTACGGCCTGTTCGGCGATCCGTGGTGGTTCACCGAGATCGCGTCGAACTGGAAGACGATGGACCAGACGGTCAACGTCACCTTCTGGGTCACGGGCTTCGTCTTCATCGTCATCAACCTGTTCATGGCCTGGACGGTGGTCCGCTACCTGCATCGCAAAGGCAAGACCGAGAAGGCCGAGTACGAGCCGGAGAACAAGAAGCTCGAGTGGTGGCTGACGGCCATCACCTCCGTCGGCATCGCGGCAATGCTCGCGCCCGGCCTGGCCGTGTGGGCGAAGTTCGTCACGCCGCCGCCCGACGCATCGATCGTCGAAGTCGTCGGCCAGCAGTGGGCGTGGACATACCGCCTGCCCGGCCGCGACGGCGAGCTCGGCGCGGTCGCCAGCAGCCTGGTGACACTCGACAACCCGCTCGGCGTCGATCCGAAAGATCCGAAAGGTCAGGACGACGTCATCGTCACTTCGCCGGAGCTGCACATTCCGGTCGGCAAGGACGTGAAGTTCCTGCTGCGCGCGAAGGACGTGAATCACCAGTTCGCCGTGCCGCAGTTCCGCGTGAAGATGGACATGGTGCCGGGCATGGTCACGCACTTCTGGCTGACGCCGACGCGCACGGGTGAGTTCGACGCACTCTGCGAGCAGCTCTGCGGCGTCGCGCATTTCGCGATGCGCGGCCGCGTCGTCGTCGAGGAAGAAGCGAAGTACCAGGATTGGCTCGGCAAGCAGCCGACGTTCGCGCAGACGGCCGCCGTCGCCAAGGGCGATCCCGAGGCGGGCAAGGCAATGTTTGCAACCTGCACCGCGTGCCACGGCGAGCAGGCCCAGGGCAACAAGGACCTCGGCGCGCCGAAGCTCGCGGGTCAGTCCGGCTGGTACATCGCGCGGCAGCTCGCCAGCTTCAAGCACAACGTGCGCGGCTCGAACGACAACGACACGTACGGCAAGCAGATGATTCCGTTCGCGTCGATGCTCGCCGACGACGCAGCCGTCAACAACGTCGTCGCCTACATCGGCTCGCTGCCCGACACGCGTCCCGACTCCAGCGTCGGCGGCAATCCCGAGCGCGGCAAGAAACTGTATGCGACCTGCGCTGCGTGCCACGGCGACAAGGCCCAGGGCATCTGGGCGACCAACGCGCCGCGGCTCGCGGGCATGAGCGACTGGTACATGGCGCGGCAGCTGGAGAATTTCCGGCAGGGCATCCGCGGCACGCACCGCCAGGATTTCCACGGCGCGCAGATGCGCTCGATGGCGCGCGCCCTCAAAGACGAGCAGTCGATCAACGACCTGCTCGACTACGTACACACTCTGTAGAGGAACTCATCGATGGCATTCGTCGCAATCGCCGACCGCGATCACGAGCACGCGCTGCACGATCCCGAGACGTTCATCCGCAAGTACATCTGGAGCCAGGATCACAAAGTGATCGCGATCCAGTACGCGCTGGTTGCGATCGGCATCGGTCTGGTGGCGCTGGTCATGTCCGTGCTGATGCGCCTGCAGCTCGGCTTCCCCGACACCTTCTCGCTGATCGCGCCGCAGGACTATTACCAGTACATCACCATGCACGGCATGATCATGGTGATCTACCTG
>DATEKT010000006.1:0-16659 GCA_035277305.1 Steroidobacteraceae bacterium
ACAAGCTCTACTGGCTAATTGGTTACTCATCGTCGTGTTGCGCTTCGCAACGGACCGACACGAGTCCCCACACAAATTACCTGTTTCGATTTTTAAAGAGCGATCTGCACGCGGGGCGCAGACAGAAGCGGAATTATAACCTGCATCCACACTCCGTCAACCTCAGCAATGTGCTGACTGTTGAGGGAATTTGGGTGTCGGCGACCCGCCTTTTCATGCCCGGGTCCAACCGCAAGAGGCCGCGCAGTTTACTGACGGGGCCCCGAGAGTCAACACCCGGAGTGCAGAATTTTTTAACTTTTCTTCCGTACTACTTCGATCCGCATGAAACCGCGCTTCCCCGCCTGGAACAGCCGGGTTGGCCCTGGACCGACGACGGTCTTGGGATTCTCGACCTTCTCCCCGTCGATTCTCACTCCGCCCTGTTCGATCAGACGATTCGCCGCCGACGTGCTCTCGACAAGGCCCGCCTGTTTCAGCAGCCGCGCCACCGAGATTGTGGGCTCGTCGATCTCCTCGACGCGCGTCGCAACATTGGCAGGCACCTCGCGCTTCTGGCTTCGACTACGAAAGGTCTCCTCAGCGCGATCCGCCGCCGCCGCACCGTGAAAGCGCGCAGTGATTTCCTTCGCGAGTTCGACCTTCGCAGCCATCGGATTGCGTCCCGCGGCAATCGCGCTTCGCAACTCGCCGAGCTCGGCATTCGAGCGGAACGACAGCAAATCGAAGTAGCGCCACATCAGCTCATCGGACACTGACATCAGCTTGCCGAACATGTCATCGGGGGCGTCCGTGACCGCGATGTAATTTCCAAGGGACTTCGACATCTTGTTGACGCCGTCGAGCCCCTCGAGCAGCGGCATGGTGATTACGACTTGCGGCTCCTGACCAAATCCTTCCTGCAACTGCCGGCCGACGAGCAGATTGAATTTCTGATCGGTGCCACCCAGCTCGACGTCGGCCTTGAGAGCGACCGAGTCATAGCCTTGCACCAACGGATAGAGGAATTCGTGGATGGCGATCGGCTGCCCGCCCTTGTAACGCTTGGCGAAATCGTCGCGCTCGAGCATACGCGCCACAGTGTGCTTGGCGGCCAGGCGGATGAGGCCGACCGAGCTCATTTCGTTCATCCAGTGCGAGTTGAAAACGATGCGCGTCTTATGCGGATCCAGGATCTTGAAGATCTGCTGCTGATACGTGGCGGCGTTCGCCTGGACTTCTTCGGCCGTCAGCGCGGGTCGCGTCGCGTTGCGACCTGACGGATCGCCGATCAGGCCGGTGAAATCGCCGATGAGAAACAGCACTTCGTGGCCGAATTCCTGGAAGCGGCGCATCTTGTTGATGAGCACCGTATGGCCGAGATGCAGATCCGGCGCCGTCGGGTCGAACCCCGCCTTGACGCGCAACGGCTGCCCGCGGCGCAATTTCGTCAGCAGCTCCGATTCGAGCAGGATTTCGGCCGTGCCGCGCTTCAACTCGGCCAGTTGCTCTTCAGCTGTCAGCATAGCTTCGCTTCACCGGAAATCGCGCGACTCTAAGGCGTTCGACGGCGCAATCGCAAATTGCCGCAAGCTGCGCGTCGTGCCGTTCGCGCTCTGCGGGTTGACGACGGCGCCGTGCATCTTCTAACTTCCCGGCGCTCGTGCAATTTCGCTGATCGCCCCGGGAACCAAAGGTGTCTGAGCAGCCCAGGATCGCATTCGACTACAAACCCGCCTCGCCGGCGTCACGCCGCGCCGCGCACACCCGGTGGTTCATCTCGGGGCTGTTGCTCCCGCTAGTAGGCGGCACGGTTGTGTATTTCGTCGTCAATCGCGAGCCGGAGCTCACGCCGCCGCCGCTGCAGTCGGACGCTTTGGGTCTCGAATTTCCGGTCCTGCCGATCGAGCAGCTGGCCCCGGCCGTGCCGCAGCCGATCGGCCAGACTGTTGAGTTCGTAGTCCGGCGTAACGACACGCTCGATCGCATCTTCCGGCAACTGAAACTCAACCTCACGGACCTGGCGAGCATTCGCGAGCTGCCCGGCGTGCAGGAACAACTCGACCGCCTGCGCCCGGGCGATACGATCAAGCTCGTGCACGACGACGAGGGTCTGGTGCAGGCGCTGAGCCGGCGCATCAGCGAAACCGAAGTGCTTTCGGTGAAGCGGATCGAGGAGACTGGCAGCAGCCCGTTCTCGGCCGAAGTCCTGGCCACGCCGGTGCAGATCCGCGAAAGCCGCGCACAGGGCACGATCGACTCGTCGCTGTTCGTCGCCGCGCGGGCAGCCGGTGTCAGTCCGGAAATCATCCTGCGGCTGGCTAACGACATCTTCGGCTGGGACATCGACTTCGCGCTGGACATCCAGCCCGGCGATCGCTTCAGCGTCATCTACGAGCAGAAATTCCGCGATGGCGAATACATCGGCGACGGCCGCATCCTCGCCGCGGATTTCGTCAACGCCGGCAGGACTCATCGCGCCGTCTACTACGAGTCCGCGGACGGCAAGATCGCCGATTACTTCACGCCGGACGGCCGCAGCATGCGCCGGCAGTTTCTGCGCGCACCGCTCGACTTCACACGCATCAGCTCGAACTTCGACCCCCGCCGGCGTCACCCGATTCTCAACATGATCCGCGCGCACAAGGGTGTGGACTATGCAGCGCCCACCGGCACGATCATCAAGGCCGCCGGCGACGGTCGCGTGAGCTTCGTGGGCACCAAGGGCGGCTATGGACGCGCCGTGATCATCGAGCATGGCGGTGGAATCTCGACACTCTATGGTCACATGTCGCGCTTCGCTCGCGGACTGAACAGCGGCGACCGGGTGAAGCAGGGCTTTACCATCGGTTACGTCGGGAGTTCCGGGGCAGCGACCGGACCGCATCTGCACTACGAATACCGGGTCAACGGCCTCCACAAGAACCCCCGCACCGTCCCGTTGCCGGATGCGGCGCCGATCCCGGACGCCTACGTGGCGGAGTTCAAATCGCGCAGCGCAGTGGCACTCGCGCGCCTCGACCGGGCCAGCGACTCGAGCGTTGGGGTCGTCGCCACGAACTGACTTCACAGCCTGGAAGCGCTGTAACACAGCGGCAGCGAGCGCGTAGTATCCTCGGCGCTCGCCATCATTGCGCGCACCATCATGCTTGATGTGAATCTCAAGGCTCCCGAGCACTACATCAACCGGGAGTTGTCGTTCCTCGATTTCAACCAGCGCGTGCTGGCGCAGGCTCATGATGAGTCGCTGCCGCTGCTGGAGCGGATTCGTTTCCTCGGCATCTCCTGCTCCAATCTCGATGAATTCTTCGAGATCCGCGTCGCCGGCCTGAAGCAGCGCCAGGAGCTGGGCTCGCTCGGCGGCGGCCCGGACGGCATGAGCGTGCCCGACCAGCTCACGGCGATTCACAAGCGCGCGCTCGCACTCGTCGAAGACCAGTACCAGCTGCTGAACCAGCTGGTGTTTCCGGCGCTCGCGGCGCAGGGCATCCAGTTCGTGAACGTGAAGACTGCGAAAGCGAAGCAGCGCGATTGGCTCGCCGACTACTTCGCGAAGGAAGTCGAGCCGGTGCTGACGCCGCTCGGACTCGATCCGGCCCGGCCATTCCCGCGCATCCAGAACAAGAGTCTGAACTTCATCGTGCGGCTGTCGGGCAAGGATGCATTCGGACGTGACGCGGAGCTGGCCGTCGTGCAGGTGCCGCGCTCTCTGCCTCGCATCATCCGGCTGCCGCAGTCAGCTGCTGCGTCCGAGCAGACGCACTTTGTCTTTCTCTCGACAGTCATCTCGACTTTCGTGGCGCAGCTGTTCAGCGGCATGAAAGTGGAAGGCGCGTGGCAATTTCGCGTCACGCGTAACAGCGATCTGTTCGTCGACGACGAAGAGGTGGACAACCTGCTGCGTGCGGTCGAAGGCGAGCTCGCGCAACGCCGCTACGGCGCAGCCGTGCGGCTGGAGACCTCGCTCGATTGTCCGCAGGACATCGCAGACTTCCTGCTGCGTCACTTCGCGCTCGGCAAGGACGACCTCTACCAGGTGAATGGCCCGGTGAACCTGAATCGCCTGATGGCGATCTACGACCTGGTCGAGCGCCCCGACCTCAAATATCCGGCGTTCACGCCGAGCGTACCGAAGCGGCTGATGGCGAAGGAAGACATTTTTTCGGTCATCCGCGAAGACGAGTTGCTGCTCCACCACCCGTTCGAGTCGTTTGCGCCGGTGATCGATTTCCTGCGCCAGGCGGCCAGCGACCCCGACGTGCTCGCGATCAAGCAGACGCTGTACCGCGCGGGGCCGCAATCGCCGGTTGTTGACGCACTAGTGGATGCCGCACGCGCCGGCAAGGAAGTCACGGTCATCATCGAGCTCATGGCCCGGTTCGACGAGGCCGCGAACATCCGGCTCGCAACGCGCTTGCAGGAAGCCGGCGCGCACGTGATGTACGGCGTCGTCGGCTACAAAACGCACGCCAAGCTCATCATGGTCGTGCGCCGCGAGAGCGGCAAACTGCGGCGCTACTGTCACTGCGGCACCGGCAACTATCACCCCGACACCGCTCGCTTCTACACGGACTACGGCCTGTTCACGTGTGACGAAGCGGTGGGCGAGGACCTGCACGAGCTGTTCCTGCAGCTGACGAGTCCGACGCGCGTGGCGACGATGCAGAAAATCCTGCAATCGCCGTTCACGCTGCACGAAGCGCTGCTCGAGAAGACCAAGCGCGAAATCGCCATGGCGCAGCAGGGCAAGCCCGCGCGCGTCATCGCCAAGCTGAATGCACTCATCGAGCCGCAGATCATCCAGGCTCTGTATCACGCGGCGATGGCCGGCGTGAAAGTGGACCTGATCGTGCGCGGCATCTGCGCGCTGCGGCCAGGCATTCGCGGCATTTCCGAGAACATCACGGTGCGCTCGATCGTCGGGCGCCTGCTCGAGCACTCGCGCGTCTATTACTTCCACAACGACGGCAATCCCGAGATCTACTGCGCGAGCGCCGACTGGATGGAACGCAACTTCTTCCGCCGCATCGAGGTCTGCTTCCCGATCGAGCGCAAGCAGCACCGCGACCGCATCGTCGAGGACCTGGAGACCTACCTGAAGGACAACACGCAGGCCTGGGTACTCGGCCCCGACGGCAGTTACACGCGCGTCGCCGCCGAGAATGCGCCGGCCGTGAGTGCGCAGGAAACCCTGTTGCGGCGGTACGCGGACTCGTACGACTAACTGACCCGCAGCCGGAAGTTACCGCCCTTCAGATACTCGATCTCGTTCTCGAGATCGGTTGCCGTCAACGGATGGGCGTCCAGCCAGCCCTTCGGGAACACGATTTCCAGCGAGCGCCCCTTGGGGTGTAGCTCGATTTTCGGTAACGCGGTGGCGCTGCGGCCGCGATGGAGCAGCACTGCAAGCCGCAGCATCACGGTCAGGTATTCCGCCTTGATGTGCCACGGGGGCGTCAGATCCTGGAGGGACTGCACCTGGAGCTTGCGCCGGTGTGCGCCGACCACGGCCGCCAAAATGCGCTGCTCGTCCTGTGGAAATCCCGGCATATCCGCGTGCTCGAGCAGATATGCACCGTGCTTGTGATAGTGCGAATGCGAAACGTCCAGGCCGATCTCGTGCAGCCGCGCCGCCCATGACAGCACGACTTCCGCGAACGGCTCTTCCAGTTGCCACTCGCCGGCCGTCTGCCGCAGAAAATCCAGTGCCGAAGCTTCGACCCGCTCGGACTGCGCCGCGTCGACGTGATATCGCCCCTGCATCGCGCGCACGCTGCGCACGCGCGCATCTTCGTCGGTGAAGCGGCCGACCATGTCGTACAACAGACCTTCGCGCAGAGCGCCCTCCGCGACGCGCATGGTCTTGATCTCGAATGCGTCGAGAATCTCCGCGAGGATCGCCAGACCTCCGGCGAACACCGGCAGGCGCTCCTCACTGAGCCCTGCGAGGCGCAGCTTCGACACGTCACCGGCCTTGACCGCCTGTTCGATCAGCGCTTCGACTGCCGCAGGCGTGATGGCGCTGTCGCCGTTGTTGCGAGCGCGGATCACATCTCCGACGGAACGGATCGTGCCCGACGAGCCGACCGCCTGATCCCAGCCGTAGTTGCGGAAGCTCGCGCGCACCGGCTCGAGCTCCAGACGCGCGGCGATCCGCGCCCGCTTGATGCGTTTGTCGGTGATGCCGCCGTCGTTGAAGTAGCGCGCGCTCATGCTGACGCAGCCCATGTACAGGCTCTCCAGCTTCTTCGCGTGCTTCGCCTCGCCGATGATGACTTCGGTGCTGCCGCCGCCGATATCGACGACCAGCCGGCGCCCGGGCTCGCTCGGCATCGTGTTGGCGACGCCGAGATAGATCAGGCGCGCCTCTTCGATACCGGAAATGATTTCGATCGGATGGCCGAGCGCTGCGCGCGCGCGATCCAGGAACGCGCCCTTGCGACGTGCGCGACGCAAAGTGTTCGTGCCGACGACGCGCACGCTCTCCGCTTTCATGTCGTGCAGGCGCTGGCCGAACCGCTGCAGGCAGGCGAGCGCGGGCTCGGTCGCCTCGCGCGTGAGCCGGCCCTGCTCGTCGAGGCCGGCGCCCAGACGCACCATCTCGCGCAGGCGATCCATGATGATGAGCTGCCCATGCGAGTGACGGGCGACGACCATGTGAAAACTGTTGGAGCCCAGATCGACCGCGGCGATGACGTCCGGTACTTTGCGGGCCATGGCGGGCAGCAGCAGACGCCGCTAGATCGCGCTCACATCGAGAACGAAGAGCCGCAGCCGCAAGTGGTCGCGGCGTTGGGATTGCGAATGACGAACTGCGCGCCCTCGATGTCTTCGCGGTAGTCGATCTCCGCACCCGCGAGGTACTGGATGCTCATGGGATCGATCAGCAACGTGACGCCGCCGTTCTGCACGCGCGTGTCGCCGTCCTCGAAGTTCTCGTCGAAGGTGAACCCGTACTGGAAGCCGGAGCAGCCGCCGCCCTGCACGAAAACACGCAGCTTCAGGTTCGGATTGGCTTCTTCGCGGATCAGCTCGCCTACCTTGGCGGCGGCGGCATCGGTGAAGACCAGGGTGGGGGCGGCGGATTCAGGGGTCATGGCGTGAGCATGGGGACAGAACGAGCCGGGATCAAGTGCAGGTGAGTCAGCTGCTGGCCGTCTTCTCTTCGGCCGGCGGCGCCGTGGGCTCCTTGCGGGCCTGGCCGGCCTTGCGCGGCTCGTGGATCAGCTTGCCGTTGATCTCCGCGCCCATCTCCATCTCGATCAGTGCGTAGTACACGTTGCCGGTGACGCGCGCAGTCGCGCCTAGCTCGACGCGATCGTGCGCCAGGATGTCGCCCTTCACTGTCCCGTTCAGCACCACGTTCGGCACGGCAACCGAGCCTTCGACGACGCCGCTGTCGCTCACGCTGAGCGTCGCGCCGGAGTCCGCGGGGGCATCGACATTGCCCTTTACGTGGCCGTCGACATGAAAGCCGCCGGAGAACTGCACGTCGCCGATGATGCGCGTACCCGCGCCGATGAGCGTATCGATGCGCTGAAGCTTGGGCTTACTGTTTTTGAACATCGGATTGCTTTGGCTCGGTAGGAGGCGGCACCGGCGCCACCAGGGTCTCGGCCTGGACGCGCCACGGATAGGATTCTCGCACAGGTGCGAGGCGGGTCGAGCGCACCTCGACATTGACGGCGCGCGGCTCGAAGCCTTCCGGCAGGACCACGTCCTGCTCGAACTTCTGGAAGTAGCGGAACTTGAACGGCAGCTGGCCATCGCGCGCGGCGTCCGCGAGCTGGGCCAGCCCGAGCTGCTCCGGCCGATTGGCGCGCACGCCTTCGATCTGGATGGCGACCGAGCCCGAGACCACGGCATCCTCACGCATCGACTGCTGCAGGACGAGCAGCAGCCGGTAGTGCCGCGGCGCGCCGCCGGACTGAACCTGGAAACCCTGGATGCGCAGACCGCCGATGCCGTCCTCGGGCGAGACGATGCCGCGGTAGAAGGTCAGCTCCTCGCGTTGCTTCAAGACCAGCGCCTGCAGATCCTGCAGATTCTTCTCGACGTCGCCATACGACTTGTTGTCGACCTTGCTGGCGAGCTCCGCCTTGGCGATATCGCCGCGCAGCTTCTCGTTCTGCTGCTCGAGCGCATCGATCTGCGCCACCAGCTCGCGCCGCCGCTGCACCTCGGCGAACTTGTTGTAGCCGCCGGAGAAGCGGCCCCATTCGTAGATCACGTACAGGAGCAGCAGCCCCGCCAGCACGCCGGCGATGACAAGCCCCCGGCGGCGCCACGGGGACTGATAACGGACTACGAGCTGACCGGTGCGCATCGATCGACTAAACCGCTGTGAGTCGTATACGGGCCCTGCGGAACTGGCTTAAATTACAGCACAGGCGCCGCCGGGCAATTGAGAGGCGGCGCAAAGAATACGCATTAGCACCGCAAGAGTCTCCCCATGCCGTGGCTCAAGGCCTTTCACGTCGTGTTCGTGGTCACCTGGTTTGCAGGGATTTTCTACCTGCCGCGGCTGTTCATCTATCACGCCGCCGCCAGCGACGCCCTCGGCATCGAGCGCTTCCAGACGATGGAGCGACGGCTGTTCGCGATCATGACGATCGGGGCAACGCTGACGCTGCTGTTCGGCCTTGCCATGGTTGCGGTCACGCCCGATTTGCTCGCGACCGGCTGGCTGCGCCTCAAGCTGGCGCTGGTGGCCGCGCTGATCGGCTATCACATCTGGTGCTACCGTTTGATGGGCGATCTGCGCGCGGGTCGCAATCGTCACTCACCGACGTGGTATCGAATTTTCAACGAGGCGCCGGCGCTGCTGTTGATCGCAATCGTGATCCTGGCGGTCGTCAAGCCGTTCTAGCCGCCGCCATCTGCCTGCTGCTTGCGGCGGCTCGCAAGATTGCGCAGGTTCTTCTCCTGCTCCGACCACTCCGGCAGCGCCGGCGGATCGTCTGGAAATGCACGGCGCGCCAGCTCGTCCAGCGCGCGCACGTACACGGCTCGCTTGAAGTAGATGACTTCGCGGACCGGGGTCCAGTAGTCGACCCAGCGCGAGCTCTCGAATTCCGGTTCCGCGGTGGCATCGAAGCGCACCCGGTCCTCCGATGACTTCAGCCGTAACAGGAACCAGCGTTGCTTCTGGCCGATGCACGGCGGGTCGGTGTTGCGCCGGACGTATTGGCGCGGGAGGCGATAACGCAGCCAGTTGCGCGTGGCCGCCAGCACCTCGACGTCGTCTCGCTCCAGGCCGATCTCTTCCTGGAGCTCGCGATACAGCGCCTGCTCGGGTGTCTCGTTCCGCTGCACACCGCCCTGGGGGAACTGCCAGCCGCGCCCGCCTGTGCGGCCGCCGAGCAGCACCTGGCGATCGTCGCGGATGAGCACGATCCCCACATTGGCGCGAAACCCTTCGGCGTCGATGAAATCGGTCATCAGCGGCTGTTCGTAAACGGTCGGCGGATTGTAACCTTCGCAGCCCATGACTGGGGATATGAGTCCGTGCACACCGTCCGTCGAGTAGTCGCGGTCTGCTTCATGCTCGTGCTGGCCGCGGTCGCCGCGTTCGTCGTGTCGCTGATGAGCGGCAGCGTCGAGGTCAGCATGGCGGAGCTGTGGCACGGCTTGCGCGCGCCCGACACCCTCTCGCATACGCTGGTCTTCGATCTGCGATTGCCGCGCGCTTTGACAGCGTTTGCGGCCGGCGGCGTGCTCGCACTCGCGGGCGTGCTGATGCAGGTCCTGCTGCGCAACCCGCTCGCGGATCCATTCGTGATGGGGGTCTCCGGCGGCGCGGCCGTTGCGGCGCTGGCAGCCATGCTGCTCGGATTGAGCGGGCTGCTGATCAACGTCAGCGCCACTGTTGGAGCGCTCGCCACGACTCTACTCGTATTCGCACTGGCCCGCGGCGAAGGTGGCTGGACCTCGGCGCGGCTGCTGCTGACAGGTGTGGTCGTGGCGGCGGGCGCCAGCGCCGTCGTCAGCATGCTGCTCAGTCTCGGCGAGGAGAGCCAGCTGCGCGGCATGTTGTTCTGGTTGATGGGCGACCTTTCGTTGAGCAGTCGGCCTGGCCCGCTGCTCGCAGTCTTCGCCGTCGCACTGGCATTGGCGTTTCCGTTTGCACGGCACCTCAACCTGCTCGCGCGCAGCGAGCTGCAGGCACGCGTGCTCGGCGCGCCGGTCGAAAGCCTGCGCATGGGGATGTTTCTTGTCAGCTCGATCCTGACGGCTGCCTGCGTGACGACGACGGGAACGATCGGCTTCGTCGGTCTCGTTACTCCGCACCTGATTCGCCTCATGCTAGGCGCGGATCACCGCCTGGTGCTGCCCGGCTCAGCGTTGCTCGGGGGAACGATAGTCATGATCGCGGATGTTTGTGCGCGCACGCTCTTTGCTCCGCGACAGCTGCCAGTCGGAGCGCTCACCGCGATCGTCGGAGTTCCGCTGTTCCTGTTGTTGATGCGCCGCCGCCCGGGCTGAGCGCGCTGCTCAGGCAAGCTCGACGCGATTGCGGCCCTTCTGTTTTGCGCGATACAGCGCCGAGTCGGCATCGGCGAGCAAGCGCTCGGCCGCGGCCTTCAGATCCGCCTCGTCACGCGCGAGTGTCGTGCCGGCGACGCCAATCGACACCGTCATGCGCAAGTTCACGCCGGGCTGAAGCTCCAGCGGCGTCTCGCACACTGCGAGCCTGATGCGCTCGGCGAGCGCAGCCGCCTGCTCCGGCGAAATACCTGGCGCGAGCACCACGAACTCATCCCCGCCGAACCGCGCAGCTGCGTCGCTGCCGCGAATGTGCGCGTCGACACGCTGCGCCGCCTCGCGCAATGCCATGTCGCCCGCGAGATGGCCGTGCTGATCGTTGATCTGCTTGAAACGATCCAGGTCGATCAGCAGGCAGGTGAGACTCGTCCCCTGCCGCTGTGCGCGCGCCAGCTCTTCCTTCAGACGGGCGTTGAGATAACGCCGGTTGTGCCAGCCCGTTAGGAAATCCGTGAGGCCGCTGCGCACCAGCCGCGCCCGGTTGATCGTGTTCTCGATCGCGAACGATGCGATCACACCGAGGTGCGCGAGAAAGTCGGTCGCCAGGTGGCGCGAGAAGCGCCGCTCGTCGGTGCTGCCGAAGTTGAGACTTCCCTGCAGCCGATCCTGCCGTCGCAGCGGAATCAGCGCGACGCTGCGAACACCGGCGTTCGCGGGAAACAGCAGCTGGTGATCGCAGCCCATGTACGGGCCGAGCCAGGGCCGATGGAAGGAGTTGAACTGCGGCGCCAGCCCGATGAGGCTGTCCGTGAACAGCACGTTCGGAAAATCCTCCACCTTGAGGTGGTCCGCTATCAGCAGGTGACGGATCTCGTGCTGCGGATCGAGCAGCAACAGCGTCACCGCTTCCAGCGCGTACGATTCCTTGAGCCCCCCGCAGATGGCATCGAAGGTCTGCGCCAGGTTCTCGGCCTTGAGCAGCTCGAGCTCGCGCTCCTGGCTGCGTTTGAGCAGCCGCTCGTTGTTGGCGGCCTCATCGACAAGCGTCGCGATGCGCCCGCGCAGCTCGCGGACTTCGCCTTCGAGATCGCGCGCCGACATCAGGCGCCCTCCTGGCGCGCGCGGCCCGCGAGATACTCGCGACCCTGCTGCATCATCTCCGCGAACTGGCGGGCGTCGCCCGCGGTGACCGATTCCCATATGCGCTCGACGGCACTGCGCAACGCTTGCAGCGATTCGCGTCCATAGTCGTTGAGATGCTGGATCTCGAAATAGAGTTCCGGGCTTTCGCCCGCGACCTTGCTGGCTACGTCGACCTGCGCGTCGTACGTCGTGCTCGACAACTGCGCCAGGCGGGGCGCGGCTTCACCGCTGCCGGCGAGCGCAGTGAAGAAAGCGATATTCAGCGCGTGCGACAGGCCCAGCACGTAGGCAATCAGGCGATCGTGCTCGTCGAGCGTCATGACGACCTGCTCGGCCATGGTCGAACCGAACAGCTCGCGCGCCTGCTGCACGGCCTGCGGACAACCGACATCGATGAAAATCACGTGCCGGCCCGAGAGCAGCTCCGTGTCCGGTCCGAACATCGGATGCACCGAGGTGACGTTGCAGCCGGCGTTCTTGAGCGCGGCAATGCCCGCGCGCAGGGGAGTCTTGAGCGAGCCGATGTCGAAGATCGTGCCGCGCGGCCGGCGCGCAGCGAGCTCTTGCAGGATGCCGTCGGCAATCTGCAGCGGCGTTGCGACCACGATCAGATCCTGTTCGAGCGTGCTGTCACGCCAGTCGCTCGCGACCGCGGGATCCGCAACGCTCACCCCGTAGCCCTGCGAAGTCAGGAATTCGCAGAACCAGCGACCCATCTTGCCCGCGCCGCCGATCACGAGCGCTGTGCGCCCGCTGCCACGACCGCCTGCGGCGACACGAATACGCTCTTGCGCGGTCAGCGAGCCGCGGATCAGCAAACGAAGTACTGCCTCGGCAAGAGCGGGCGACACGCCCAGCGACTCGGCCGCAGCGCGCGCCTGCAACAGCACTTCGCGCTCGCGACGGAAATCGCGCGTCGGCCGCCCTTCCGAGCGTTTCACTTCGGCGACCTGACGGCTCAAGGCCTGCCGCTCCGCGACGAGCGCCAGCAGCTGTCGATCGAGCGCGCTCAGGCGTTCGCGTAGCTCATCCAGAGTCATGCGCGGGCGGTTCCCGGTTGTATGCAAAATTCGCGTGATCTTTGTACTAAGGCTGCGCGACCCCCGCAAGCGCGGATGCCCGCGAAGCAGCTTGAGCGAAAACGGGAAGCTCGCTAGCAGGATGATTACGCTGCAATTTGCGCCAGGAGGCATAATGGCCGCATGCCTTCCGAGCTGTCGCTGCCCGAATCGTTGCCGGCCGAGCCAATGCCGTTGTTCCAGGAGTGGTTCAAGGAAGCGCTCGCGCGTCGCACGCAGCCGAATCCGGATGCCATGGTCGTCGCGACCGCCGCGAGCAACGGCGACCCGTCGGCGCGCGTGCTTCTGTGCAAGCGCGTCGTCGTCGATCCGGGCTACATCGTGTTCTTCACGAACTATCAGTCGCGCAAAGGACGCGAGCTCGCGGCGCGGCCACGCGCGGCTGCCGTGTTTCACTGGGATGCGCTGCACCGGCAAGTGCGGATCGAAGGCCCGGTCGTGCGTTCGCCGGCCGGCGAGAGCGACGAGTATTTCGCAAGCCGCTCGCTGGACAGCCGGATCGCAGCCTGCGCCAGCGATCAGAGCGAGCCGCTCGCGTCGCGCGAGACACTCCGGCAACGCGTTCGCGAGGTTGCCGACCGCCTGGGCATCGCTGCGGGCGCGACCAGCGGCACGGTGCCACGGCCACCGCACTGGGGCGGCAATCGTCTGTGGGTGGAACGCATCGAGCTATGGATGGAAGGTGCGAATCGCGTCCACGATCGCGCGGTCTGGACTCGCCAGCTGCGGCCAGCCGGCGCAGACGCCTTCACGGGCGGGCCATGGCTCAGCACGCGACTCAATCCCTGAGCGCGACACTCACGCCTACTTGATGACTTTCAGCGTCGGCTTGGTGCGCTTGGTGTCGGTGGGCGTCGGTGCAGGCTCGCTCGGCGGCGTGGGCGGCTGCGGCGGCGTGTCCGCTTCGGAGAAAATCATCCCCTGCCCCGTCTCGCGCGCGTAGATACCGAGCACTGCGGCGATCGGCACGCTGACATCGTAGGTTGCAGCGCCGAAGCGCGCGCGGAAGCGCACGACCTCGTTGCCAAGGCTCAGCATGCTGGTGGCGCTGCTGCTGACGTTGAGGATGATCTTGCCGCCCTGCACGTACTGACGCGGCACCTCCACGCCTTCCATCGAAGCATCGACGACGACGTGCGGCGTCTGGTTGCTGTCGCTGATCCATTCGTGCATGGCGCGCAGCAGGTACGGGCGACGCGATCTAACAGGTGTATCCGCCATAGACGTCAGGGACGCATCTCCTGCTCGACGCGCGACAGGCTGTGGCGGAACGCCGGACGCGAGAACACCAGGTTGGCGTATTTCGTGATCACCTGCGCCTGCGGCGGCAGGTCGATCTCCCAGCTGGTCAGCCGCCACAGGATCGGGGCGATCGAGGCGTCCACCAGCGAGAACTCGTCGGAGAGGAAATACGGCTTCGCTTTGAAGACGTCGGTGCTGGCGAGGATGCTGTCGCGCAGGATCTTGCGCGCCCGCTGTCCCTGCTTGCGATCGGCAACGTCGTCGATCTGCTGCGCCAGCGTGTACCAGTCGCGCTCGATGCGATACAGCGCGAGCCGAAACTGCGCGCGCGCGACCGGATCGACCGGCATCAGCGGCGGATGCGGGAAGCGCTCGTCCAGGTACTCGATGATGACGCGCGAGTCGTACAGCACGAGATCGCGGTCCACCAGCGTCGGCACCGTGTGGTACGGATTCAGGTCGAGCAGGTCCTCGGGCAGATTGCCGCCCTGCACGTCGATCGTCTCGACGTGAATGCTCTTCTCGGCCAGGACGATGCGCGTGCGGTGGCTCCACGGATCGTCTGCCCTGGAGAAGAGCGTCATCACGGCGGTGGTTGCTGGGGGACGTGCGCGGTCAGCGCTACTTCACGTCCTTCCAGTACTCCTTTTTGAGGAAATAGGCGAAGAGGAAGAAGACCAGCAGGAAGATCAGCACTCGCAGTCCAATGCTACGCCGTTCCAGCTGCATGGGTTCCCCGATGTACACGAGGAAGTTCACAGTATCGCGCACGAAGTCGTCGTATTCCTTCGCCGGCATGGTGCCGGGCCGGACGGACCGGAACTCCTTGAAGCTCTTGTGGACCGCGCCATGTTCGGCGTCGCTCTCGCCCACATACACGGCCTCCTGCAGCCCCTGGAGCTCCCACAGCACGTCGGGCATCGCCGTCTGCGGCATCACCCGGTTGTTCACGCCGGTCGGCCGGCTCGGGTCGAGATAGAACGACTTCAGGAAGGAATAGATGTAATCCGGGCCGCGACTGCGGGCAATCAGCGACAGGTCCGGCGGTGTCGTGCCGAACCAGCGCGCTGCGTCCTCGGGACGCATGCTGATCTTCATCGTGTCGTGGATGCGCTCGCCCGTGAACATCAGGTTGTCGATCACCTGCTGCTCCGACAAGCCCAGATCCTTCCCCAGGCGGCCGTAGCGCACGTAGCGGGCCGAGTGACAGCCCATGCAATAGTTGACGAAGTTGCGCGCGCCGCGCTGGAGCGAGGCGACGTTGGTGATGTCGTTGCGCGCCGGCGCGATGACGTCGTGAGACGCCTCGGAAGCGAGGACCGCTCCGGAGAACGCCAGCAGTGCGGCCAGCAAAGCTACCCGCTTCTTCTCAGTGAGCATGATAGGTCACCCGCTCCGGCACCGGCTTGGTCTGGTCTGCCTTCGTGTACCACGGCATCAGGATGAAGAACGCGAAGTACACGACCGCGAAGACGCGTGCGGCGTTGGTATACGCCGGCGTCGCCGGCTGCAGGCCGAGGTAGCCGAGCGCAAGGAAGCTGATAGCGAACGCGAACAGGAAGCCGCGATACAGCCAGCCGCGGTAGCGGATCGACTTCACCCGCGAGCGGTCGAGCCACGGCACGAAGAAGAACGCCAGCACGGCGGCGCCCATCAACACCACACCGAACAGCTTGCTGGGCACCGCTCGCAGGATCGCGTAGTAAGGCGTGAAGTACCACACCGGTGCGATGTGCTCCGGCGTGCGCAACGGATCGGCCGGCTCGAAGTTTGCGTGCTCGAGGAAGTAGCCGCCCATCGTCGGCGCGTAGAACATCACGAACGAGAACAGCGCCGCGAACACGATGACCGCGACCAGGTCGTGCACCGTGTAGTACGGATGGAAGGGAATGCCGTCGACCGGATGTCCGTCGGGACCTTTCACCTTCTTGATCTCGACGCCGTCGGGATTGTTCGAGCCGACTTCGTGCAGTGCCAGGATGTGCGCGATGACCAGGAAGATCAGCGCGATCGGCAGCGCCACGACGTGCAACGCGAAGAAGCGGTTCAGCGTGATGTCGGAGATGAAGTAGTCGCCGCGGATCCACTCGACCAGCGACTCGCCGATGCCGGGAATCGCACCGAACAGCGACACGATCACCTGCGCGCCCCAGTACGACATGTTGCCCCACGGCAGCAGGTAGCCGAAGAACGCTTCCGCCATGAGGCAGAGGTAGATCAGCATGCCGAAGATCCACACCAGCTCGCGCGGATTCTTGAACGAGCCGTACATCAGCCCGCGGAACATGTGCAGGTAGATGACGATGAAGAACGCCGACGCGCCGGTGGAGTGCATGTAGCGGATCAGCCAGCCCCACTCCACGTCGCGCATGATGTACTCGACCGACGCGAACGCGTCCGTGGCCGAGGGCTTGTAGTTCATCGTCAGGAAGATGCCGGTGACGATCTGCAGCACCAGCACCACCGCGGCGATCACGCCGAAGTAGTACCAGAAGTTGAAATTCTTCGGCGCGTAGTACTCGCTCGCATGCTCCTTCCACATGCGGCTCATCGGGAAGCGCGCGTCGATCCAGTCGACGAGCGCGGCAAGCCGCGAACGGTCGCCGGCTTCGGGATTGGCGCTCATCAGGTGACCTCCGCGTCGACGCCGATCTGGACCATGCCCTCATTGATGAAGCGGTACGGCGGCACTTTCAAGTTGAGAGGCGCCGGCACGTCCTTGAACACGCGG
>DATEKT010000007.1:0-48352 GCA_035277305.1 Steroidobacteraceae bacterium
GCCTTCCACGCCGCCGCCCAGGTCGATGATCGCGCCCTTGGCGTCGACCTCGCGCACCGAGCCCTTGACGATGGAGTTCTTCGGATGCTCGGCGATCCAGGCCGAGAACGGATCCTTCGCCAGCTGCTTGATGCCCAGCGAGATGCGCTCGCGCTCCGGGTCGATCGACAGCACCATCGCCTCGACCTGCTGGCCCTTCTGGTAGTTGCGCACGGCTTCCTCGCCGGGCACGTCCCAGGAGATGTCCGACAGATGCACCAGGCCGTCGATGCCGCCCGTCAGGCCGATGAAGATGCCGAAGTCGGTGATCGACTTGATCTGGCCGGCCACCTTGTCGCCACGGTTGAAGTTGTCGCTGAACTCTTTCCACGGATTCGCCTGGCACTGCTTGATGCCCAGCGAGATGCGGCGGCGCTCTTCGTCGATGTCGAGCACCATGACCTCGACTTCCTGGCCGATGTGCACGACCTTCGAGGGGTTCACGTTCTTGTTGGTCCAGTCCATCTCCGAGACGTGCACCAGGCCTTCGACGCCTTCCTCGATCTCGACGAAGCAGCCGTAGTCGGCGATGTTCGTCACCTTGCCGAACAGGCGCGTGCCGGTCGGATAGCGGCGGCCGATCTGCTGCCACGGGTCGTTGCCGAGCTGCTTGATGCCCAGCGACACGCGCTGGCGCTCGCGATCGAACTTGAGGATGCGCACATCGATCTCATCGCCCACGTTGACGACTTCGGAAGGATGCTTGACGCGCTTCCACGCCATGTCGGTGATGTGCAGCAGGCCGTCGATGCCGCCGAGGTCGACGAACGCACCGTAGTCGGTGAGGTTCTTGACCGTGCCGCGGATGACCGCGCCTTCCTGCAGCTTCTCGAGCAGCTCGGTGCGCTCGGCGCTGTATTCCTGCTCGACGACCGCACGGCGCGACACCACCACGTTGTTGCGCTTCTGGTCGAGCTTGATGACCTTGAACTCGAGCGTCTTGCCTTCGAGATACGAGGGATCGCGCACCGGCCGCACGTCGACCAGCGAGCCGGGCAGGAACGCCCGCACGAAGTCGATCTCGACGGTGAAGCCGCCCTTGACGCGGCCGTTGATGATGCCCTTGACGATCTCCTGCTTCTCGAACGCCTGCTCCAGGCGCGACCAGGTGCGCGCGCGCTTGGCTTTCTCGCGCGACAGGCGCGTTTCGCCATTGCCGTCCTCGACGCTGTCGAGCGCGACTTCCACGTCGTCGCCGACGGCGACTTCGATTTCACCGCGGTCGTTCTTGAACTGCTCGACGGGGATGACGGCTTCGGATTTCAGACCTGCGTTGACGAGTACGACGTCGGGTCCGACTTCCACGACACGTCCAGTCAGGATCGCGCCGGGTTTGATTTTCTGGGAGGCCAGGCTTTCTTCGAAAAGTTGCGCAAAACTCTCGGTCATGAGTACTTCCGGGACCCACTGGGCCCACGCTTGTCCCTCACAGTCGTCCTGACGGGCGAGGGGTTGTTACATCGAACCGCGCGTCCGGCGCGGCGCCCAAAAACTGCAACGATCAAACCTTATTCTGTCGAAGCGAAGATCAGCCTGCGTGGATGCGCGCTGCTGCCAGCTCCAGCACTCGCGCCACCACCGCATCGATCGTCATCGCGGTGGAGTCCACGATCACGGCGTCGTCGGCGGGCCGCAGCGGAGCTACCGCGCGGGTCGCGTCGCGCCTGTCGCGCTCGGCTATCTCCAGCGAAAGGGCGGCGAGGTTAGCACCTAGCCCCTTGTCTTTCAACTGGTTATAACGGCGCCGGGCACGCTCTTCCGCGCTTGCCGTCAGGAAGATCTTGAGAGCGGCCGCAGGGAAAACCACCGTCCCCATGTCGCGGCCGTCCGCGACCAATCCGGGGGCTCCGGCAAAGGCCCGCTGGCGGTCCATGAGGGCCGCCCGAACGGCCGGCATCGCGGCCACCCGCGAGGCCCCCTCGCCCGCCTGCTCGGTCCTGATCGACCGGCTGACCTCGGTCCCCGCAAGCCAGATCTGCTCGCCCCCATGCGGTCCCAGGCCGAATTGCACGTCCAGATGCTGGGCGACGTCCGCGTGTCCGGCCTCGTCGTAGGCCGCCACGCCGCGCTGTTGTCCGGCATAGGCCACGAGCCGATACAGGGCCCCGCTGTCCAGCAGCCGCCAGCCAAGGCGGTCGGCGACCAGGCGCGAGATCGTGCCTTTGCCGGAGCCGCTCGGGCCGTCGATGGTGATGATGGGGCTGCTCAATCCTGTACCCGCACGTTGAACCCGGCCGCCTCGGCGACGCCAGGGAAGTCCGGAAACGAGGTGGCGACATTTGCCACGTCGAGGATGCGGATCGGAGCCATCGAGCGCGCACTGGCGATGGCGAACGACATCGCGATCCGGTGATCGCCGTGGCTGTCGACCGTACCGCCCGAGAACACCTGCTGTTCCGCGCGGCCCTGGATGCGGATGCCGTCCGGCAGAACTTCGCAGGCAACGCCCATCGCCGCCAGGCCCTCGGCCATCACGGCGATGCGATCGCTTTCTTTTAGGCGCAGCTCTTCGGCGCCGGTTACAACCGTCTCGCCTTCCGCGCAGGCCGCCGCGACGAACAGCGCCGGGAATTCGTCGATCGCCAGCGGCACCAGGTGCTCAGGGACGCGAATGCCCTTGAGCCGCGCCGGCCGCACTTCGATGTCGGCGACGGGCTCGGCGCCGGCCGAGCGGTGATTGACGACGCGCAGGTCCGCGCCCATCAATCCGAGAATGTCCAGCAGGCCG
Organism: Steroidobacteraceae bacterium; assembly: GCA_035277305.1. Taxonomy (GTDB): domain Bacteria; phylum Pseudomonadota; class Gammaproteobacteria; order Steroidobacterales; family Steroidobacteraceae; genus Steroidobacter. The sequence continues at coordinate 2,768 of DATEKT010000007.1, forward strand.
GTGCGCGTCGGATTGACGCCGACGCCGGCGATGGTGAGCGTCGCCGCGCCGATCGAGCCGGCGACCATGAAGAAAGCCGACGACGAGAAATCGCCCGGCACTTCCAGCGAACACGCATCCAGCCGCTGCGGCGGCGTCAGGCGGATCTCGCCGTGAGCCGAATCGACCCGGCAACCGAAGCTCAGCAGCATGCGCTCGGTGTGATCGCGCGTGACGGCCGGCTCGATCACCGTCGTCTGACCCTGCGCGTAGAGGCCGGCGAGCAGCACGGAAGATTTCACCTGCGCGCTGGCGACGGGCAGCTCGTAGCGAATTCCCTTGAGCGACGCGCCACCCGTGATCCGCACCGGCGGTTTGCCCGCAGCCGTCCCGATGCGCGCGCCCATTTGCCGCAGCGGCGTGCCGACGCGCTCCATCGGCCGCTTCATCAGCGACGAGTCGCCGATCAGCTCGCTGTCGAATCCCTGCCCCGCCAGCAGGCCGGTCATCAGGCGCATGGCGGTGCCGGAGTTACCCATATCGAGCGCGTGCGATGCGGCTTTGAGACCGTTGCGGCCGACGCCGCGCACGCGCACTTCTCGCGCGCTGGTCTGCTCGATCTGCACGCCGAGCGCGCGCATGGCGCGCATGGTCGCGAGACAATCTTCGCTTTCGAGGAAGCCGCGCACTTCGGTGATGCCTTCGGCGATCCCGCCGAGCATGAGCGCGCGATGCGAGATGGACTTGTCGCCGGGAACGCGGATCGTCCCGGAAACGTGCGCGGCGGGCTCAACCAGGTACGCGGTCATTGGAAGCGGAGAGGATGTTCAGCGCAGGGCTTGTTTCAGCGCCGCGAGCATACGCTCATTCTGCTCGCGGGTTCCGATGGTGATGCGCAGATGATTCGGCAACCGGTAGTTGCCGACCGGCCGCACGATCACGCCCTGGCGCAGCATCGCTTCGTACACGGGGGCCGCGGGGCGCGCGCAGTCGATCATGACGAAATTGCCGGCCGACGGCAGGTGACGCACGCCGAGCGCATCGAAGCCCGCCAGCAACTGCGCCATCCCTGCACGATTGGTCTCGATCGAGCGCTGCAAATGCTCGGTGTCCTCGAGCGCCGCCAGCGCCGCCGCGAGCGCAATCGAGTTGACATTGAATGGCTGACGCACGCGATTGACCATGTCCGCCACCGCGGGATGCGACAGCGCGTAACCGACGCGCAGACCCGCGAGGCCGTACACCTTCGAGAACGTGCGCGTGACGACGAGGTTGGGGAATTCGCTCAGCCAGCGGCTCGCGTCGGGGAAGTCCGGCTCGGTCACGTATTCGATATACGCCTCGTCGACGACGACGAGCGTTTGTTCCGGTACCGCGGCGATGAACCGCTTCAATGCGTCGGCCGCGACCCAGGTGCCGGTCGGGTTGTTCGGGTTCGCGACGAACACCAGCCGCGTGCGCTCGTTGATGAGCTGCGCCATGGCCGCGAGATCGTGGCCGAGCGGCATCGCGTGATTGTCGGGATTTGCCGGAGCGACGCGGGCTGTGGCGCCCGTCGCCTGCACGGCTATCGGATAGACAGCGAACGTGTATTGCGAATACACCGCTTCGCTCTGCGGCGACAGGAACGCCTCGGCCAGCAGCACCAGCACGTCATTCGAGCCGTTGCCGAGCGTGATGCACTCGGTGCTGCAGCCATGCTTGCGCGCGAGCGCCTGCTTCAGCTTGAAGCCGCTGCCGTCCGGGTACAGGCCGATCTCGCGCGAGGCCTGTGCGATCGCCGCGAGCGCACGCGAGCCGGGGCCTAGCGGATTCTCGTTGGAGGCGAGCTTGATGCTGTCGCGGATGCCATATTCGCGCTCCAGTTCCTCGAGCGGCTTGCCGGGAATGTAGGGAGCGAGCGTGCGGACGCCGTCAGGAGCCAGCTTGGCGGGATCGATGGGCATACGCTCATAGTACCGCGCACGGATACGAACCCAACACCCGGAACAGCGAGGTCTGCTCCTTGAGCTCTTCCAGTGCAGTGCTGAGCGGATGCTGGTCGGCGTGTCCGACCACATCGATGAAGAACACGTAGTCCCACTTGCGGCGGCGCGACGGCCGCGACTCGATGCGCGACATGCTGATGCCGTGCTGCGCGAGCGGACCGAGCAAACGGTGCAATGCGCCGGGCGACTGAGTGTCGCCGGCCGACACCAGCAGCGTTGTCTTGTCATTGCCGCTTGCGCTGAAGAGCTTGCGGCCAATCACGAGGAAACGCGTCGTGTTGTCGGGGGCGTCCTCGATCTCGGGGACGATGATATTGAGGCCATACACCTCTGCGGCGGCCTGCCCGGCGATCGCAGCTGTGCCGTCCTCATCGCGCGCGCGCCGCGCTGCTTCCGCATTGCTGCTCACAGGCACGCGCTCGGCATTCGGCAGGTACTCGTCGAGCCATTGCCGGCATTGCGCCAGCGACTGCTGGTGCGAGCAGACGCGCGCGATCTTCTCGAGTCCGTGCATGCGGCCCATCACGTGCTGATGGATCCGCAGCTCGACTTCGCCGCAGATCTTGAGCGGCGAGGTCAGGAACATGTCGAGCGTGTTGTTGACAGTGCCCTCGGTCGAGTTCTCGATCGGCACGACGCCGAAGTCGGCGTGACCCGCCTGCACTTCCTCGAACACTTCGCCGATCGAGCTCAGCGGCAGCGCGCGCACCGAATGGCCGAAATGTTTGAGCACCGCCTGCTGCGAGAACGTGCCCTCGGGCCCGAGGAACGTGACCTTCAGCGGCTCCTGCTGCGCCAGGCACGCGGACATGATCTCGCGGAACAGCCGCGCGATTTCCTCGTTGCGCAGCGGTCCCTTGTTACGTTCCAGCGCTTTGCGCAGCACCTGCGCCTCGCGCTCGGGCTTGTAGAAATCGGCGGTGCCGAGACCGGCGGAGCGCTTGGAGTTGCCGACCTCCTGCGCAAATTTCGCGCGCTCGTTCAGCAACTCGTGGATACGCCGGTCGATGTCGTCGATGCTCTCGCGGATCGAATCGAGCCTGGGCGGAGTCGACCCGACGCCCTTCTTCTTTTTCCTCGCCTTCTTCATGCGCCGACGACGACGCGCACTGCGAGCACGCCCTCGATCTGGCCGAGCTTGCCGAGCACGCTCTCGGGCACATTGCCGTCGACGTCGATCAGCGTGTACGCGAGCTCGCCGCGCGACTTGTTGAGCAGGTCGGCGATGTTGAGATTCGCTGCCGCGAGCGCGGTGGAGATCTGGCCGACCATGTTCGGCACGTTCTCGTTCGCGATCGACAGGCGCGTCGCGCTGCTGGTGCGCGGCAGGACCGCTTCGGGGAAGTTCACGGAGTTGCGGATGTTGCCGTTCTCGAGAAAGTCGCGCAGCGTGTCGGCAACCATGATGGCGCAGTTCTCCTCCGCCTCGCCGGTCGAGGCGCCCAGGTGCGGCAGCGCCACGACCTGCGGGTGATCCTTGAGTTGCGCGGTCGGGAAGTCGCAGACGTAGCCGTGCAGCTTGCCTCCGCCGAGCGCTTCGAGCACGGCCGCTTCATCGACGATGCCGGCGCGCGCGAAGTTCATCACGACGCCGCCGTTGCGCAGCAGCCGCAGGCGATTCGCGTTGACCAGATTGCGCGTCGCTTCGAGCAACGGCACGTGCACGGTGATCATGTCGGAGCGCGAGAACAGGTCGTCGAGCGACAGCGCCTGCTCGACTCCCGACGAAAGCTGCCATGCGCGCTGCACAGTAATCTGCGGATCGAAGCCGAGGACGCGCATGCCGAGCAGGTGCGCCGCGTTCGCGACCTCGACGCCGATCGCGCCGAGCCCGATCACGCCGAGCGTGCGGCCGGGCAGCTCGTAGCCGACGAACTTCTTCTTGCCCTTCTCGACTTCTTCGTCCAGCTGCTCATCGCTTCCCTTGAGCTTGCGGACGTATTCCCAAGCCTGGCAGATGTTGCGCGCGGCGAGGAACATGCTGGCGATGACGAGCTCCTTGACCGCGTTCGCGTTCGCACCCGGCGCATTGAAGACCGGCACGCCGCGCTTGGAAAACTTCGCGACCGGAATGTTGTTCGTGCCGGCGCCGGCTCGCGCGATCGCCTTCACGCTCGTCGCCACGTCCATCGAATGCATGTCCGCCGAGCGCAGCAGGATCGCGTCGGGATGGCCGATCTCGGAGGCGACTTCATAACGCTCGCGCGGCAGGCGTTCCAGCCCGCGCACGGAAATGTTGTTCAGCGTGAGGATCCGGAACGCTTCCTTACCCATGCTGCTTCTCGAACGTCTTCATGAAATCGATGAGCGCATTCACGCCCTCCATCGGCATCGCGTTGTACAGGCTCGCGCGCATGCCGCCGACGGAGCGGTGGCCTTCGAGCGTGACGAGGCCCGCTTGCTTTGCTTCGGTCGTGAATGTCTTGTCGAGCTCGGGATTCGCCAGCGTGAACGGCACGTTCATCCACGAGCGCGCGTCCTTGGCGACCGGGTTGCGGTAGAAAGATGAGCCGTCGATGGCGGCGTACAACTTCTCCGCCTTGGCGCGATTGCGCTCGCCCATCGCCTTGAGCCCGCCGTTGCGCTTCAGCCATTGGAAAACGAGGCCGGCCATGTACCACGCGAACGTCGGCGGCGTGTTGAGCATGGAGCCGTCTTTCGCCATCGCCGCGAAGTCCATGAACGCGGGCGTTGCGGGACGCGCGCGGCCCAGCAGATCCTCGCGCACGATTACGAGCGTCAGGCCCGCCGGACCGATGTTCTTCTGCGCGCCGGCGTAGATCAGGCCGAACTTCGCGACATCGAGCGGGCGCGACAGGATCGTCGACGACATGTCCGCGACCAGCGGCACGCTGCCGGCGTCGGGAATGAAGTGATACTCGACACCGCCGATCGTCTCGTTCGGCGTGTAGTGCAGGTACGCCGCATCGGCCGTGCGCTTCCAGCCGCTGACGGGCGGAATCGACACGTACGGTTCGCCCGCATCGGCGGCGACGTTGACGCGCGCATAGTGCTTCGCTTCGCCGATCGCCTTCTTCGACCACGAGCCGGTGTTCACGTAATCGACGACGCTGTCGGGCGTCGTCAGGTTGAGAGGAATGGCCGCGAACTGCCCGGTCGCGCCGCCTTGCAGGAACAGCACCTTGTAGTTCTTCGGCACCGCGAGCAGCTCGCGCAGATCCGCTTCGGCGCTTTCGGCGATCGAGATGAACGCCTTGCCGCGATGGCTCATCTCCATCACCGACATGCCGGTGCCGCGCCAGTCGAGCAACTCCTCGCGGGCTTGTTCGAGAACTTCCTGCGGCAGAACCGCCGGGCCGGGACTGAAATTGAAAACGCGCATGGGCGGGACGTGACCGTGACCAGTGAAAGGGAGGGAGGCTTGTATACCAAGCCTCATCGCCGAACGGAATGAGCTTGGAGGAATATAAGTATTCGTGAGGTCGGGCTCGCGCCCGACCTACTCGGAAGCCTCGCCGCCCTCTTCGCCTTCCGCGCCTTCCGCGCCTTCCGCGAGGATCCGCTCGAGGCCGACCAGCCGATCGCCCTCATCGAGCCGGATCAGGCGCACGCCCTGCGTGTTGCGGCCCTGGATCGAGACTTCGCCGACCGGCGTGCGCACCAGCGTGCCGCTGGAGCTGATCAGCATGATCTCGTCGTCGGGTTTCACCAGCAGCGCGCCGACCATCTGGCCGTTGCGCTCGCTGATCTGCAGGGCGATCACACCCTGGCCGCCGCGGCCGTGGATCGGGAAATCCTCGATCAGCGTGCGCTTGCCGTAGCCGTTCTGCGACGCCGTCAGGACCATGCCCTGCTCGTCGACGATGATCAGCGAGATCACTTCCTCGCTGACGGGCAGGCGGATGCCGCGCACGCCCGCAGCGGTGCGGCCCATCGGACGCACGTCGTTCTCGTCGAAGCGGATCGCCTTGCCGCCGCTCGAGCACAGGATGATCTGGCGGCCGCCGTCGGTGATGTCGACGCCGACCAGCCGGTCGCCCGCTTCCAGCTCGATCGCGATGATGCCGGCCTGGCGCGGCCGCGAGAACGCTTCGAGCGAGGTCTTCTTGACCGTGCCCTGCGCCGTGACCATGAACACGAACTTGTTCTCTTCGAACTCGTGGATCGGCAGCACCGCCGTGATGCGCTCATCTTCCTGCAGCGGCAGCAGGTTCACGATCGGCTTGCCGCGCGAGCCGCGGCTCGCCTGCGGCAGCTGATAGACCTTCAGCCAGTAGAGCTTGCCGGAGCTGGAGAAGCACAACAGCGTGTCGTGCGTATTGGCCACGAACAGCTTGTCGACGAAATCCTCTTCCTTCATCGCCGTCGCAGCCTTGCCGCGGCCGCCGCGCCGCTGCGCCTGATAAGCCGTTACGGGCTGCGCCTTCGCATAGCCGCCGTGCGACAGAGTCACCACGACGTCCTGCTGCTCGATCAGGTCCTCGATCGTGAGATCCGAATGGTCCTGGATGATTTCGGTGCGGCGCTTGTCCCCGTACTTCGCCCGGATGTCTTCGAGCTCGGTGCGAATGACCGCGAGCAGACGCTCCGGACGCGCCAGGATGTCGCTGAGGTCGCTGATCTGGACCAGCAGCTCCTGGAACTCGGTGACGATCTTGTCCTGCTCCAGCGCCGTGAGGCGATTCAGGCGCAGGTCGAGGATGGCCTGGGCCTGCGCGTCGGACAGGTGATAGCCGTCGGCCTTGAGCCCGAACTCGTCCGCCAGGTCGTCGGGGCGGGTCACGACTTCGCCGGCCCGCGCCAGCATCTCGGGCACGGCTCCGGACTTCCACGCGCGATCCATCAGCGCGATCTTGGCTTCGGCCGGCGAAGGCGAAGCCTTGATCACCGCGATGACATCGTCGATGTTCGCGAGCGCAATCGCCTGGCCTTCCAGGATGTGGGCACGCTCGCGCGCCTTGCGCAGGTCATAGACAGTGCGCCGCGTGACGACCTCGCGGCGGTGACGCACGAACTGCTCGAGCATCTCCTTGAGGTTGAAGAGCTTCGGCTGCCCGTCCTGCAGCGCCACCATGTTGATGCCGAAGACCGACTCCATCGGCGTGTGCTTGAACAGGTTGTTCAGCACGATGTCGGCGACTTCGCCGCGCTTGAGCTCGACCACGATGCGCATGCCGTCCTTGTCGGACTCATCGCGCAGACCGTCGCTCGCGATGCCATCGATGATCTTCTCGCGCACCAGCTCGGCGATGCGCTCGAGCAGCCGCGCCTTGTTCACCTGATACGGCAGCTCGGTGATGATGATCGCCTGCCGGCCCTTGTCGTCTTCCTCGATGGTCGTGCGTGCGCGCACGTCCATGCGGCCGCGGCCGCTGACGTAAGCGCTGGCGATGCCCTGCGAGCCGTTGATGATGCCCGCGGTCGGGAAATCCGGGCCGGGAATGATCTGCATCAGGTTGGCGATCGACAGGCTCGGATCGTCGATCAGCGCGATGCAGGCGGTCACGACTTCGCCGAGGTTGTGCGGCGGAATGTTGGTGGCCATGCCGACCGCGATACCGGCGGCGCCGTTCACCAGCAGGTTCGGCACACGCGTCGGCAGGACGACCGGCTCTTTTTCCTTGCCGTCGTAGTTGTCGACGAAATCGACCGTTTCCTTGTCGATGTCCGCGAGCAGGTCCGAGGAGAGCGCCGTCATGCGGCACTCGGTGTAGCGCTGGGCCGCTGGCGGATCGCCGTCGACCGAGCCGAAATTACCCTGCCCGTCCACCAGCAGGTAGCGCATCGAGAACGGCTGCGCCAGGCGCACCATCGCGTCGTAGATCGCGGCGTCGCCGTGCGGGTGGTATTTGCCCATCACGTCGCCGACCACGCGCGCGCACTTCACGTACGGGCGCGAGGAGACGTTGTTGCTCTCCTGCATGCCGAACAGGATGCGGCGGTGGACCGGTTTCAGGCCGTCGCGCACGTCGGGCAGGGCGCGCCCGACGATGACGCTCATCGCATAGTCGAGATACGACTGGCGCATCTCGTCTTCGAGGTTGACGTGCAAAATTTCGCGTGCGATTTCGGCCATTGAGAGCTGCGGTTCAGTGCGAATTTAAGTGGCGAATCTTAGCACAGCGAGCCACTGCACCGAACCCTTCGAAGCCGCTGCGAGCACGTTCAAAGGCTATACTTGCCGCTCGATTTTCCGGCCGCTTTTCATGGAAGCCATCGATACGCTCATCACCGCCCGCTGGGTCGTTCCCATCGAGCCCGCCCACCGCGTCCTGGACGACCACGCGGTCGCCGTGCATCGCGGGCGGATCGTGGCAATCCTGCCGTCGGCGCAGGCGCGGACCCGGTTTTCGGCCGCCGAAACCATCGAGCGCCCGGCGCACGTGCTGCTGCCGGGCCTGGTCAACGCGCACACGCGGGCAGCCATGTCGCTGCTGCGGGGAGCGGTGGAAAGCTCCTCGTTCGACTATTGGCTGAATCGCCAGGTGCGCCCGCTCGAGCAGCGCTGGATGGACGCCGACTACGTCCGCGACGGCACCGAGCTCGCGATCGCGGACATGCTGACGAGCGGCACGACGTGCTTCGCCGACATGCACCTGTTTCCGGAAGTGGTGGCTCAGGCCGCGTCGGCCGCGAAGATCCGCGCATGCATCGGCCTGCCGGTGGCCGACACGCCGGGCCCGTGGGCCGGCTCGGCCAACGAATGCCTCGCCAAGGGCATCGCCGTGCACGACGAGTATCGCGACGATCCCCTGATCACCACCGCGATGGCGCCCGATCTCGATGCGAGCGCGGACGAAACGCTGGTGCGCGTGCGTCGCGGCGCCGACGAGCTGGAGCTGCCGGTGACGATCCGGCTCGTCGAAGCGCGCGACCTCGGCAGCCTCGGCCGCAAACAGCTGCTGGGCCGGCTCGAACAGCTCGGCCTGCTCTCGCCGCTCCTGACCGCCGTGCACGTACCTGAGCTCGATGACACCGAGGTCGCGCAACTCAGCCGCGTCGGCGCCAGCGTCGTGCACTGCTCGCGCGCCGGCCTGAAGCTCGGTCTCAGCGAGTGCCCGGTCGCAACGCTCAAGGCAAACTCCGTGAACGTCGCGCTGGGTACGGACGCGGCGGCCTGCAGCAACGATCTCAGCATGCTCGCCGAGCTGCAGAGCGCTGCACTGACTGCGCGCGGGCTGACTCCGACACCGTCGCCGATCCCGGCGCACGAATGGCTGCATGCCGCTACGCTAGGTGGCGCGCGGGCCCTGGGCCTGGCGGAAGTGATCGGATCCCTGGTTCCCGGCAAATGGGCGGACCTGTGCTGCATCGATCTCGCGCGCGCTCACACCCAGCCGGTCTACGACCCCGCGGCGCAGCTGCTGTTCTCGGCTTCGCGCGACCAGGTCAGCGACGTGTGGGTCGCCGGCCGCCAGCTCGTCCAGGAAGGCCGGCTGCTGCATCTCGATCTTGAAGACGTGTTGCGGCGGGCCCAGTACTGGCACGCCCGCATCCAGGAAAGTCTGCACACCTCATGAGCTCGCCGACGGCCAACCATGATCCGCACGAGATCGCGCGTTTCGACGCGATCGCCCAGCGCTGGTGGGACCCGCACGGCGAGTTCCGGCCCCTGCACGCGCTGAACCCGGTCCGGCTCGACTATGTCGACAGCCGCGCGAGCCTCGCCGGCAAGCGCGTGCTCGACGTCGGGTGCGGCGGCGGGTTGCTGAGCGAAGCGATGGCGGGGCGCGGCGCACAGGTCACCGGCATCGACCTGGGTCCGCAGACCATCGAAGTGGCGGAGCTGCATGCGCTCGAGAGCAAGGCGTCCGTGCGCTATGTGCGCGAATCCGCCGAAACCCACGCCGCACAGCACGCCGGCGTCTACGACATCGCGGTCTGCATGGAGATGCTCGAGCACGTACCCGAACCCGAGAGCGTGCTCCGTGCGTTACGCACGCTGGTGAAGCCCGGCGGTCACGTGTTCGTCTCGACGCTCAATCGCAACCTCAAGTCGTACCTGCTGGCGATCGTCGGCGCCGAGTACGTCATGAATCTGCTCACGCGCGGGACGCACACCTACGAGCGTTTCATCAAACCTTCGGAGCTGGCCCGCTGGGCGCGCGCCGCACAGCTGACGGTCGAAGACGTCGCAGGGCTCGCCTACGACCCGTTCCAGAACGCCGCGCGGCAATCGAGCGACGTGGACGTGAACTACATGATGCATCTGCGGCGTCATGTCGATGATGCGGGAGAGGCGCAGTGAGCACAGCCGTCGTCGTTGCGACGCTCGTCGGGCTGATCATCGGCGTGCTCGTCGGCGTGCTGGCGGCAACGTGGCGCGGCCGGCGCAAGCGCGAGTCGCTGCACCTGGAGCTTGCAGTCGTGCGCGCTCAGGTCAAGACCGACGCGCAGATCGATCGCGAGCGCGAGGCGGCGCTCGACCAGGCAACCGAGCGGCTGCGCACGACGTTCGACTCCGTCGCCGGCCAGTCGATGCGCACGAACAGCGAAGTATTCCTGAAGCTGGCGCGCGAGCACCTCGGCCAGCACAACCAGAATGCAGCGAGCGCGCTGATGCAGCGAGAGAAAGCGATCGAGACGCTGCTCACGCCGATCCGCGATGCGCTGAACAAGACCGAGCAGCAGATGCAGCGCATCGAGAAGGAGCGCGCCGAAACGTACGGCAGCCTCAAGAGCTCGATCGAATCGGTCGTGGTCGGGCAGCAGGCGCTGCAGAAGGAGACGCGCTCGCTGGTGAACGCGCTGCGCCGGCCGGAAGTGCGCGGCCAGTGGGGCGAGCTCACGCTGCGCCGGCTCGCCGAGCTCGCGGGCATGGTCGAGCATTGCGACTTCGCCGAGCAGGTGCACGTGCGCACTGAAGACGGCGCGCTGCGCCCGGACATGATCGTGCACATGCCGGAAGGCCGCGACCTGGTCGTCGACGTGAAGACGCCGCTCGATGCGTATCTCGAAGCGGTCGAAGCGACCAGCGACGAGGCGCGCGCCACGGCGCTGCGCCGGCATGCGAACGCGGTCGCCGAGCGCGTGCGGCAGCTCAGCGCCAAGAATTACTGGAACCAGTTCGAGAAGAGCCCGGACTTCGTCATCCTGTTCATTCCCGGCGATCAGTTCCTGTCGGCGGCGCTCGCGGAGCAGCCGTCGTTGATCGAGGACGGCATCCGCCAGAACGTGATCATCACGACGCCGTCGAGCTTCGTCGCGATCCTGAAGACGGTCGCGTATGGCTGGCGGCAGACGGTGCTCGCGCAGAATGCCGAGACCATCCGCTCGCTCGCCGAGGAGCTGTACAAGCGTCTCGCCGTGTTCACCGGCCACCTCACGAAACTCGGCCGCAACCTCTCGACCAGCGTCGAGACTTTCAACAGCGCCGTCGGCTCGCTGGAACGGCAGGTGCTGCCCGGTGCGCGCAAGTTCACCGAGCTCGGCGTGCGGCCGGACCGGGAGATCGAGTCGCTCGATCCCGTGGACAAGCTGACGCGCGAGCCGCAGTGGAGCGAGGACTACGACCTGTTCGCCGCCATGCCGGAACCGGAGCAGCAGCAAACGCAGCAGACGCCCCAGATGCCCCCACCCTTCCCTCCCCCGCAAGGCGGGGGAGGGTAATGGATGAGTCGCAGGTCAACCGGGCCGCGCCTGCCGGCTCAATGCGGTATTTCTCGCTGCTCTACGCACCCGACGGAAAGCGCGATCAGCTGTGCGCGCTGTACGTCATCGACGCGGAGATTCGCGAATCGGCGCAGAGCGCCAATCACGACGTCGCCCACACGCGCCTGCAATGGTGGCGCGCGGAGATCGACCGCCTCGTCAATGGCAACCCGCAGCATCCCGCGACGCGGCTGCTGAACGATGCGCAGCCCGGCGACCGGACGATCTACAGCAAGCTGCACGAAACGATGGTCGCGGCGGACATGGACCTCGCCCGCATGACGTACTCGAACATGGGCGAGCTGCGCGCCTATTGCTCGCGCAGCGGCGGCGCGATCCAGGAATTGATGGCGGCGCAGCTCCTCGCGCCAGCGCCGCTCGATGAGGCGAACCGCGCGATCGCCAACCGTCTCGGCAGCGGCGTGCGACAAAGCGAGATCCTGCGCGACCTGCGCCAGGATGCGCACGACGGCCGCGTCTACCTGCCGCAGGATCGGCTCGCCGAGCACAAGGTGACGCTCGAAGACATGCGCAGCCGCGAAGTCGCGCCTCGTCTCAAAGCTGCGCTGCGCGAATATCGGGACACGGTGAAAGGCGAGCTGCAAGCGGCGCTCGCTTCGACTGGCAGGCAGCTGCGTCCGCTCGCAGTGCTGGCCGCCCTCCACCGCCGTCTGCTCGACCGCATCGCCGCGCATGACTACGATGTCGCGACTTCGCGCATCGACCTCGGTCCGATCGAAAAGCCCTGGGTGGCATGGCGAGCAGCGAGAAAATCATGAGATGGCAAGGCCTGGTCGTCGCGCTGCTCCTCCTGAACGGCTGCGCAGGGCATCCGACGGCAAACCAGGTGCCGGCTGCCGATTGGCTGCCGCCAGTCTCTGCGCCGCAGTTTGCGGCCGAGACGGGGCCGCGTGTGCTGGTCGACGCTGCTCACGGCAACTTCCACACGATCGACGGTCGCTTCGCTGCTTTTGCCAGACTGTTGCGGGCAGACGGCTACCGCGTGAGCAGCGCGCCGCAACCCATAACACCGGCTCTGCTCGCAGGAACAGACGTGTTCGTGATAGCGAATGCTGTGAAGGGCGGCGAGAAGGCGGAATGGGTGCTGCCGACGCCGTCCGCGTTCGAGCAGGAAGAAGTCGCGGCGCTCGCGCAGTGGGTCCATGACGGCGGCTCGCTGCTGCTGATCGCGGATCACATGCCCTTTCCTGGATCGGCCGCGCAGCTCGCAGAGGCGTTCGGCATCGTGTTCCTCAATGGTTATGCCATGAAGTCGCCGAGCGAAGGCGGCACACTGATCTACACGCGCGCTGGCGGTCTCGTGGATCATGCGATTACTCGCGGCCGCAACCCGGGCGAAGAAGTCTCGGCGCTCAAGGCCTTTACGGGGCAGGCGTTCCGCCCGCTCGTTGCGGTCGCGCCGCTGATGCGCATGCCGCCGGATTGGTCCGTGTACTTTCCCCAGCAGGCAAGCGAGTTCACGGCGACGACGCCGTACGAATCGGCGCGCGGCCTGTTGCAGGGCGCGGTGCTGCTTCACGGACAAGGGCGCGTCGCTGTGTTCGGCGAGGCGGCGATGTTCTCGGCGCAGACGATCGTTCTCGGCGACCAGGTGATCGGGCGCATGGGCATGAACGATCCGGAGGCGCAGCAGAACGCGCAGTTCGTCCTGAACGTGCTGCATTGGCTGTCGGGTCTGCTGCCGGACTGACCGCGTACAATGTCCGCATGATCGATCCACGCGCCTATAAGCCCGCCGCCGATGCATTGTCCGGAAGAGTCATCCTCGTCACTGGAGCGAGCGATGGCATCGGCAAAGCCGTGGCGCAGGCCGCCGCTGAGCACGGCGCGACTGTTCTCCTGCACGGCCGCAACGTGCGCAAGCTCGAAGCCGTCTACGACAGCATTGTCGCTGCGAAGCAGCCGCGTCCGTCGATCGTGCCGCTCGACTTCGAGAAGGCCGGGCCCGAGGAGTACGAGAAACTCGCCGCTGCGCTGGAGCAGGAATTCGGTCGGCTCGACGCGTTGCTGCACAACGCCGGCATGCTAGGCGAGCGCGCGCCGATCGAGCACCACGACATTCCGAAGTGGATGCGCACGATGCACGTCAACGTCACTGCGCCGTTCATCCTCACGCGCTATTGCCTGCCGTTGCTGAAGCGCGCCGCGGATGCATCGATCGTGTTCACGTCGAGCGGCGTCGTGCCGCGCCCACGCGCGTACTGGGGCGCGTACCTCACCTCGAAATGGGCGAGCGAAGGCTTGATGCGCATGCTGGCGGACGAGCTAGAACAGCCGAAGATCCGCGTCAACAGCATCGACCCGGGAAAGGTGCGAACGAGGATGCGGCTCGCGGCTTATCCGGCGGAAGATCCGCAAACGCTGGCGATTCCGGAGTCCATCGTCGCGCCGTACCTGTTCCTGCTCGGTCCGGACAGTCGCGGCGTCAGCGGCGAGACTTTTTCCTGCCAGTAGCTCTTTTGCGATCGGGCGGCGGGCGTCGGCCGCGCGGCTGGGGCTTTGCCCCGACTTGCGGCAACTCCAGCTCTGCAAGCGCGTAGAGCGCCTCCACCCGATCCTGCGGCAGCGCGCGATGCCGGCCACGCGCCAGTTCGCGCGGCAACTCGATGTCGGCGAACTGCACCTGGATCACGCGACTGACTTTCAGGCCGCGGCTTTCGAATAACGCACGCACGGCGGCGCGCCGGTGAGCGCGACGCGATTCGACGCGGAACCAGCGGTTCGTCCCCTCGCCGCCCGCGGGCTCGATCTTCTCGAACTCGATCGTCTCCTCGTCGTATCTGACGACGCGCGGCAGCGTTTCCGGATCGAACTCCGGCGTCGGCACGAGCACGCGCGCGACGTAGGCTGCGGGGATCGATTCAGCGCGTCGACGCAAAGCATCCGCGAGTCGACCGTCGCTCGTGACGAGCATCAGTCCGCTGTCGCCAGCCTGCATGGTGTTGATGACGAGCCAACGGGCGCCGCGCACGGACGGCAGCGAGTCCATCACTGACTTGCCGGATTCGGTGTCCTCACCTGCAGAGGTGATCGGCTGACCTTGCGCTTTGTTGTAGAGGAGGACGCTCGGCGCGGCGGCCGAGACTTTGAGGCGCCCGGTGATGTCGCGGCCGTCGATCGCGACGCGATCGCCGCTCGAATAGCGGTCGCCGGGTTGCGCGGGACGGCCGTTGAGCTCGACGCGGCCTTCGAGCATCCACTTCTCGAGCTCGCGTCGGGAGCCGAAGCCGTGCTGAGCCAGGAGCTTGTGGAGACGTTCCGACACCTACAGGAGCGTGCGCGGCTCTTCGTCGTCGGCCGCGGCGACCAGCGACGGCGACGCAGCGTCGTCCGCATCCTCGGGCGCGGCATCGACCGGCACGTCGGAGTCGTCCGTCGCGAGCTCGGAGGTCGCTTCGGTTTCGTCCGCGAGCGCATCCGCCGGCGCTTCGCCGCCCGGCAGCTCGAGTTGCACGCCGATCGTTTCGACGTCGCGCAGCTCCGCCAGCGTCGGCAGCTGGTCCAGGCTGCGCAGGCCGAAGTAGTCGAGGAAATCGCGCGTCGTGCCGAGCAGCTCCGGGTGGCCCGGGACTTCGCGATGACCGACGACGCGGATCCAGTTGCGCTCCTGCAGCGTGCGCATGATCGTCGAGCTGATCGACACGCCGCGGATCTCCTCGATCTCGCTGCGCGTGATCGGCTGCCGATAGGCGATGAGCGCAAGCGTCTCGAGCAAAGCACGCGAGTAGCGCGACGGACGCTCCTGCCACAGGCGCGAAACGACGTCGGCGCAACGCGCACGAACCTGCACGCGCCAGCCGCTCGCGACCTCGATCAGCTCGATGCCGCGCGACTCGTATTCGGCGGCCAGCAGCTCGAGCGCCGCGCGCAGCTGCTCGGTCGTCGGGCGCTCGCGCTCGTCGAACAGGTCGAGCAGCTGATCGGTGGTGACCGGCCGGCCGGCCGCCAGCAGCGTCGCTTCGATGAGGTGCTTGAGTTCGTGCTCGTTCATTTCGATGCTTCCGGATCCGGATTATCGGACTGGGGAACCGCGGGCGTCATGCTGTCTTCGATCGTCGACACATCAGGCTCTTCGGCTTCTTCTTCTTCGGGTTGCGCCGGCTGAGCGAGCGCTGCTTCGTTCTCGGCGTCGGCATCGACAGCTTCGAGCGCAACGCCGCCCTCGACCAGCTTCAGATGGCGCGCTGCCGATGCGGTGCGCACGTGGATCTGGCCGTAGGCCTCGCTCTGCACGATCTCGATCAGGCCCTCGCGCATCAGCTCGAGGATCGCCACGAACGTCACGGTCACGCCCATCCGTCCTTCTTCGGGCCGGAACAGCGCGGTGAAATTCATGAAGGCCGCTTCGCGCAGCCCGCTCAGGATGTCCGACATGCGCTGGCGCACGGACAACCGCTCGCGGTTGACGTGATGGTGCGCAAACATCTCGGCGCGCGACAGCACATCCTTGAACGCCGTCAGCATCTCCTGCAGCGATACCTGCGGCAGCGCCTTGACGACCTTGCGCTCGACCAGCTCCGCCGACGCGGGCAGCGTGTCGCGCTCCATGCGCGTCAGCCGGTCGATGTCCTCGGCGGCTTTCTTGAAGCGCTCATATTCCTGCAACCGGCGCACCAGCTCGGCGCGCGGATCGTCCTCGTCCTGGCCCTCCAGGCCGGCGGGCCGCGGCAGCAGCATGCGCGACTTGATCTCCGCGAGCATCGCGGCCATCAGCAGGTATTCGCCCGCGAGCTCCAGCTGCAGATCGGCCATCACCTCGATGTACTGCATGTACTGGCGGGTGATCTCGGCGATCGGGATGTCGAGGATGTCGAGGTTCTGCTTGCGGATGAGGTACAGCAGCAGGTCGAGCGGGCCCTCGAACGCCTCGAGGAACACCTGCAGCGCGTCCGGCGGGATGTACAGGTCGCGCGGCAGCTCGGTGACCGGCTCGCCTTCGACGACGGCGAACGGCATCTCCGACTGCAGCGGCGGCGGCTCGGCCGGCAGCGTTTCGGCGTCCAGCTGCGAGCCGGTGTTCTCCACCAGCTTGAGCTCCGGCTTCATCGGTATTTCATCCCCATCGCCTGATGCACTTCTTCGAGCGTCTGGCGCGCCACGTCGCGGGCTTTCTCGCAGCCCTCGGCGATGATGCCGCGCACGAGGTCGCGATTTTCCTCGAACTCTTTGGCGCGCGCGCGGATCGCGCTGATCTCCGCCACGATGACATCCGACACGCGCTTCTTGCAGTCGAGGCAGCCGATGCCCGCCGTGCGGCAGCCTTGTTGCACCCAGGCCTGAGTGTCCGCGTCCGAGTAGATCTTGTGAAGATCCCAGACCGGACATTTGTCGGGATCGCCGACATCCGTGCGGCGCACGCGCGCCGGGTCGGTCTGCATGGTCTTCAGCTTCTTCGCGACCGAGTCGGGGTCCTCGCGCAAGCCGATGGTGTTGCCGTAGGACTTCGACATCTTGCGGCCGTCGAGGCCGGGCACTTTCGGCGTCGTGGTCAGCAGGACGTCGGGCTCGACCAGGATGCTGCGGCCCGTGCCTTCGAGGAAGCCGAGCAGTCGCTCGCGATCCGCCAGCGTCAGCCGCGCATTACCTTCGAGCATTGCACGCGCGGTGGCGATCGCCTCCTGGTTGCCTTCTTCCTGATATTGCCGGCGCAACTCCTTGTAACGCGTACCGTTGCGGCTGCCGAGACCCTTGATGGCCTTCTCGACTTTCGCTTCGAAGTCCGGCTCGCGTCCGTAGACATGGTTGAAGCGCCGCGCGACTTCGCGCGTGATCTCGACGTGCGCGACCTGGTCTTCGCCGACCGGCACGTACGCGGCCTTGTACAGCAGGATGTCGGCCGCCTGCAGCAGCGGGTAGCCGAGGAAGCCGTAGGTCGCGAGGTCTTTGTCTTTCAGCTGCTCCTGCTGATCCTTGTACGTCGGCACGCGCTCGAGCCAGCCGAGCGGCGTGATCATCGACAGCAGCAGATGAAGCTCGGAATGCTCCGGCACACGCGACTGGATGAACATCGTGGACGCAGCCGGATTCAGGCCGGCAGCCAGCCAGTCGATCACGACCTCCCAGAGATTGTGCTCGAGCTGGTGCGTGTCCTCGTAGCCGGTCGTCAGCGCGTGGATGTCCGCGATGAAGAAGTAGCACTCGTACTGGTACTGCAGCTCCGTCCAGTTTTTGAGCGCTCCGTGATAGTTGCCCAGATGCAGCGCGCCCGTGGGGCGCATCCCGGACAGGACGCGGCGGTTGTTTGCAGTGTTCGCGCTCAATTCAGGTCAAAAAATCAGATTTAAAATCAGATTATTGGGGACATTTGTTGGACGAGCACGCAGGGCGCGCCGCGCGGCGGCGCCGATTATACGCAGCTTGACAGCGATTCATTCAAACGCGCTGACATCGCCCTTGCCGCGCCGGGCGACGACCGGCGCCGGGCCTTCGAGGTCGATCACCGTGGTCGGCTCCAGCCCGCAATTGCCGCCGTCGATGACGGCGTCGACCGCGTGGTACAGCCGCTCCTGGATCTCGCGCGCATCGGTCATCGGCAGCTCGTCTCCGGGCAGTAGCAGCGTCGAGCTCATCAGCGGCTCGCCGAGCTCCAGCAGGATCGCGCTCGGCACCGGATGGTCGGGCACGCGGATGCCGATCGTGCGACGGCGCGGATTCTGCAGCCGCTTCGGCGTTTGCCGGGTCGCTGCCAGGATGAACGTGTACGGCCCGGGCGTGAACGCCTTCAGCGTGCGGTACTGCTGGTTGTTGACCCGCGCGTAGTGCGCGATCTCCGACAGGTCGCGGCAGACCAGCGTGAAGTGATGGTGCTTGTCGGTCTGGCGAATTCGCGAGATGCGCTCCATCGCCTCCTTGTCGCCGATGTGGCAGCCGAGCGCGTAACAGGAGTCCGTCGGGTACACGACGATGCCGCCCTCGCGGATCAGCGTCGCGGCCTGCCGGATCAGGCGCGGCTGCGGGTCCTTCGGGTGGATCTCGAGATAACGGCTGGGCATCCGGGGACACGCTGTCTAGTATTTTTGTACAGAAAGTCTTGTTCTTCGGAAGGGGGGGCTGGCCGGCGGGGTCTCAAGTATCATACCCGCCCTGTTCGACCGCCCCGCCGCAGCATGCAGCCGCTTCTCGACCTCGCTCCCGTCATCCTTTTCTTCATTGCCTACCGGTTCACGGACATCTTCGTGGCCACCGGCGTGCTCATCGTGGCGGTGATCGTGCAGACGGCGATCCAGTGGATCCGTCATCGCAAGGTGAGCTCCGTGGCGCTGATCTCCGCCGCGCTGGTGCTGGTGTTCGGCGGGCTGACGCTCATCATCCACGACAAGACATTCATCCAGTGGAAGGTCACGGTGCTCGACTGGCTGTTGGCGGCCGGCCTCCTTGCCAGCCACTACTTCGGCGAGCAGCCCCTGGTGCAGCGGCTGCTGGGCGAGCAGCTGGCGGCCGACCGCTCCTTGTGGCTCAAGCTCAGTCACTCCTGGATCGCCTTCCTGGTCGTCATGGGCGGATTGAACGTGTACGTCCTGTACAACTACCCGGAAAGCACCTGGGTCACTTTCAAGCTGGTGTCGATCGGTATCCAGTTCGCTTACATGATGGCGACCCTTTTCTGGCTGGCATCCAAGGCGCAGCCGACGGAAAGTCCGTGACCGCCGGCGCCGCACGGGTGGAGAAAATCCGCTCGCAGCTGGCGGGCTCGCTGCCCGCCACTGCCGTCGAGCTGATCGATGACAGCCACCGCCACGCCGGCCACGCAGGCGCCCGCGACGGCCGGGGCCATTTCCGCCTGCGGATCGTATCGCCCGCCTTCGCCGGGCTGCGGCCGTTGCAGCGTCACCAGCTCGTGTATCGTTCGCTCGGCGAGCTGATGCAGACCGATATCCATGCTCTCAGCATTACGGCCCTGACGCCGGAAGAAGCGGAACCGTAAGGGACCGCGCGACTCGAACCCCTACTCCCAACACTGGACTGTTCTCACATGACTCATCGCCTGAATCGCAAGACGGCCGCGCTCGGCCTGCTCGCCCCGCTCGTACTGCTCGCCGCGTGCAACAAGGCCGCAACGCCTGCCGCGGAAGCGCCCGCCGAGCGGGTCGCAACGGTCAACGGCAAGCCGGTGCCGAAGTCCGAGTTCGACCTGTACATCGCGAACATGAGCCGGCAGGCCGGCCGGGATGTCACCGAAGAGCAGAAGGGCGAGATGCTCGACCAGTACATCAAGATGCAGCTCGCGGCCGAGGAGGCCGAGAAGGGCGGCATCGAGAAGGATCCGAAGGTGCGTGACCAGCTCGCGCTGGCGCGCCTGCAGGTGCTGCTCGAAGCGGGCATGCAGAAGTACCTGGACTCGCACCCCGTCGATGATTCGGAGCTGCGGCCCGAGTACGACCGCCAGGTGGCTGCCCTGCCCCGCGAATATCACGCGCGGCACATCCTGGTGGACGACCAGGCCGCGGCCGAGGCGATCACGAAGGAGCTGGAGAAAGGCGCCGACTTCGCCAAGCTCGCGGCGAAGCGCTCCAAGGACTCGACCGGCAAGAGCGGCGGCGATCTCGGTTGGTTCACGCTCGACAGCATGGTGAAGCCGTTCTCCGACGCGGTGCGCACGCTCGCGCCGGGCGAGCTCACCAAGCAGCCGGTGAAGAGCGAGTTCGGCTGGCACGTGATCAAGCTCGAAGAGTCGCGCGCCAGCAGCGCGCCGCCGTTCGAAGAAGTGAAGGACCGCGTGAAGACGCTCGTTCAGCGCAAGAAGCTGCAGACGCACCTGGACGAGCTGGTCAAGGCCGCGAAGATCGAGAAGACCGGCGCGACAGCAGCGCCCGCGGCGGCGCCGGCGGCGAAGACTGAAGAGAAGGACAAGAAAGAGTCAGGCTGAAGCTGCGCAGCCGCTTCAGCCTGACTCCAGCAGCTTCAGGAACGCTTTCTCGTCGAGCACTTCGACGCCGAGCTCCTGCGCCTTGGCGAGCTTCGAGCCCGCCTCGGCGCCGGCGACGACGTACGAGGTCTTCTTCGAAACGCTGCCGGACACCTTGCCGCCGAGCGCGGCGATGCGATCGCTCGCGTCGTCGCGACTCATGCTGTCGAGGCTCCCCGTCAGCACGAACGTCTTGCCCGCGAGCGGGCCTTCGCCCTGCGCTGCCTTGCGCGCCTGCGATTGCAGCTGCACCTGCTTCACCAGCGCCGCGATGACGTCGCGGTTGTGCTTCTCCTGAAAGAACCTGTGCACGTGGGCAGCAACGATCGGCCCGACGTCGGGTACTTCCTGGATCTGCTCCTCGCTCGCGGCCTGCAACTCCTGCAGCGAGCCGAAGTGATTCGCGAGCGCTGCGGCCGTCGCCTCGCCGACATCGCGAATCCCGAGTGCGTAGAGGAAGCGCGGCAAGGTCGCGTGCTTCCGGCTGTCGTCGATCGCGCTGACCAGGTTCTCGGCGGACTTCTCGCCCATTCGATCGAGCGCCGCGAGCTGCTCAGCAGTCAGCGTGTAGAGATCGGCCGGGCTGTGCACCAGCGGCGGTGAGCTCTCCACCAGCTGATCGATGATCTTCGTGCCGAGCCCGTCGATGTCGAGCGCGCGGCGACTCGCGAAGTGACGGATCGCTTCCTTGCGCTGCGCCGCGCAGACCAGGCCGCCGGTGCAACGCGCGACCGCTTCTCCTTCCTCGCGCTCCACCGCCGAGTCGCACACCGGGCATTTCGCCGGCAGCTGAACCTCCGGCGGCGCGGGCTGCGGACGGCGCTCAATAATGACTTTCACGACCTCGGGGATGACGTCGCCAGCGCGACGGATCACGACGGTGTCGCCGATGCGCACATCTTTGCGCCGCACTTCGTCCATGTTGTGCAGCGTCGCATTGCTGACCGTCACGCCGCCGACGAACACCGGCTCCAGCCGCGCGACCGGCGTCAGCGCGCCGGTGCGCCCGACCTGGAATTCCACGCCTTTGACGATCGTGTTCTCTTCGTGCGCCGGGAACTTGTGCGCAATCGCCCAGCGCGGCGCGCGCGCCACGAAGCCCAGCTCGCGCTGCTGCACGAAGCGGTTGACCTTGTAGACGACGCCATCGATCTCGTACGGCAGGCCGGCGCGCTTCGTGCCGATGTCGCGGTAATACTCCAGGCAGCCTTCGGCGCCCTGCACGATTCTCACCAGCGGCGAAATCTTCAGGCCCCACTCGCGCAGCTGCTGCAGGGCTTCGCTGTGTTTCGCAGGCAGCTTCCAGCCTTCGGTCTCGCCGACGCTGTAGAAGAACACGTCGAACGGCTTGCCTTCGGCCTGGCGCGGATCCAGCTGACGAATACTGCCTGCGGCTGCGTTGCGCGGATTCACGAACGTCCGCTCGCCTCGCTCCACCGCGCGCTGGTTCATCGCCTTGAAGCCGGCGATCAACATGAATACTTCGCCCCGCACTTCGAGCAGCTTCGGCGGAGAGCCGCGCAACGTAGTCGGCACCGCTTTGATCGTGCGCACATTGTGCGTTACGTCCTCGCCGCGCAGCCCGTCGCCGCGTGTCGCGGCCTGCACCAGCCGCCCCGATTCGTAGCGGAAGCTGATCGCCAGACCGTCCAGCTTCGGCTCCGCGGAGTACTCGACCTGCTCGACGTCCTCGAGCCGCTCGCGCACGCGCCGATCGAACGCGACGACGTCTTCGTCCGCGAAGGCATTGTCGAGCGACAGCATCGGCCGCGTGTGCACGACCTCCTGCAGCTCGCTGACGGGCGTCGCGCCGACGCGCTGCGTCGGCGAATCGGGCGTGATGAGATCGGGGTATTGCTCTTCGAGCGCCTTGAGCTCGCGCATCAACCGGTCGTATTCCGCGTCGGACACTTCCGGGTCGTCGACCACGTGATAGCGATAGTTGTGATGCTCGATCTGCTGGCGCAGCTCACGGACTCTTGCCGCCGCACTTTTGGCTGCGCTGTTGGCCATGATCGTCGGCGCCGTCAGAGATGCGCGGACTGCGTTCCGGCGCCGCGTCCGCCGCCCGCGGGCGGGCGCTCGAACTCGCGCACTTCCTGGCGCATGCGTTCGATGCGGTGGACTGTAAGGGGAATGCCGCGCTCGTCCTGCAGAGTGCCGCCGAGATTTGCTTGCAGGCGCCGCGCGCAGGCGATGACTTCGTTGAGCGCATGCATGCCAGGCACCGGTCCCGGCAGCTGCGCGAACATCGTGATGCCCGGATAGAGCGTCTCGCCCACCTTGTCGAGATCGAACGTGCCGGGCTCGACCATGCTCGCGATGCTGAAGATGATGCTGCCGTCGGTGTGCAGGCGATGGAAGATGCTGTACTTGCCATGCTGCAGCGACTCGGCGAGCAACGCTTCGAGCAGCTTCGCACCTTCGACCCGCTGCGGCGCCATCGCGAGACGCACCGACAGGATCTTGCGCCGCTCGACGCGCCGCGCCTGCGGCGCTTCACTCGAAGACAAAGTCGGAGCAGCTCCGGTCGTCGCCGACGAGGCCGCGGCCCGTACCGGCATCTCTTCGGTCGGAGCATCGGCGAATGTCGGCTCGAGACGGCCGCGCCAGCTGTCCTGCGCGCCGGACGTCGAGTGTTCGACGGGATCCGGTTCGATCTCGGGGGTGTCATCCTCCGCCAGCGGTGTCGCGGAGAGCTCGTCAGCGGAGCGCAGCAGAGTCGACTCGCTGTTTTGCATCGTCGGCTCGGGCCGCGCGCGCGTGAGCGCGTCGTCGGACGCGGCCGCGCGATTGCCGCGCCGTCCCCACAAGTAGATCGCTGCGAGCAGGACGATCCCGAAACCGATCAATATCCAGCGCAGCTCGCTCATTTACATAGCGGCCATCCGCATGGCTTCGTCGACGTCCACCGCCACCAGGCGCGATACGCCCGGCTCGTTCATGGTCACGCCGATCAGCTGCGAGGCCAGCTCCATCGTGGTCTTGTTGTGCGTGATGAAAATGAACTGCACCCGGCTGGACATGTCCTTGACGGTGTCGCAGAAGCGCCCGACGTTGTTGTCGTCGAGCGGCGCGTCCACCTCGTCCAGCAGGCAGAACGGCGCCGGGTTGAGCTCGAAGATCGAGAACACGAGCGCCACTGCCGTCAGCGCCTTCTCGCCGCCGGACAGCTGGTTGATCGTGCTGTTCCGCTTGCCCGGCGGGCGGGCCATGATCGAAACGCCCGCGTTGAGCACGTCCTCGCCGGCCAGCTCCAGGTACGCGTGGCCGCCGCCGAACAGGCGCGGGAAGCGCTCCTTCAGGCCGGCGTTGACGCGATCGAACGTGTCCTGGAAGCGCGCGCGCGTCTCGCGGTCGATCTTGCGGATCGCCGCTTCGAGCGTCTCGAGCGCATCGGTCAGGTCCTTGAACTGGCGGTCGAGGTATTCCTTGCGCTCGGACTGCTCCTTGAATTCGTCGATCGCCGCCAGGTTGACCTGGCCGAGGCGCTCGATCTTGCCGACAACTTCCGCGAGGCTCGTCTCCCAGGTCGGCACGTCCGCTTCGGGCGCGATCTCCTGGTACACGGTCGCGAGATCGAACTGCGTCGCCTTGAACTGCTCCAGCAGTGTCTCGCGGCGGACCTTGAGCTCCTGTGCCGCCATGCGCACGTCTTCCAGGCCGGCGCGCGCGACATCGACTGCCGCCTCCGCGTCGACGCGGCCCTGATCGAGCGTGCGCATGCGGTTCTCGGCGCCTTCGACTGCGGTGCGCGCTGCAGCGAGCTCCTGCTCGACGTGCACGCGCTTCTGCAGAAACTCTTCCAGCGACGTGGCGAGGGCCTGCAACGGCGCATCGCCTTCGGCCAGCTGACGCGTCAACTCGTCGCGACGCTGCTTGAGCTGCTCGAGCTGATTGCGCAGGCGTTCGAGACCCGCGGAGATCGACTGCAGCGCCGAGCGCTTCGACTCGACCTTGATCGCAACCTCCTGCGCGCCGTCGCGGTCGGTCTGCGCCTGCGAGCGCTTGAAGGACAGGTTCTGGCGCAGCTCTTCGCGCTCGTGCTCGAAATCGACACGCGCGGTCTCGAACTCCGCCATGGCGTCGATGCCTTCCTGCAACCGGCCGCGGGCTTCCGCCAGCGCACTGGCACGACCCTGGTGATCGCGCTCCAGCTCTTCGGTTTCCGCGCCGATGCGATTGACGCGCTCAGCGGTCTGTTCGGACTTCGTGCGCAACGCGCCCATCTGCGCATTCGAATCGCCGGCGACGCGATGCAGACGATTGACCTCTTCCTGGTGCGAGTCGCGACGCTGCTCGTGCTCGGCGAGCTTCGCGCGTGAATCGACGAGCTCGGCCTGCGCGGCGTCGCGTTGCCTCTGCGCGTCCGCAACCACATCGCGCAACGAACGCATCTCTTGCTCACGCCCGATCACGCCGGCGTGCACGTCCTTGTCGCGACTGACGCGCAGCCACTCGCGACCGATCCAGACGCCGTCGCGCGTGATGACGGATTCACCGCTCAGCAGCGTGCGCCGCTTCTCCAGCGCCTCGGACAGTGAGTCGACCGCGATGATGCCGGTCAGCAGTGCCGAAATTGCCGCGGGGCCCTGCACACGAGCGAGCAAGCGGCCGCCATCGACCTGCTGCGCGCTGGCGCCGCCGGACGAGAAGAACGATACGGCGCCGACCTGCAGCGATTCGAGGCGGTTGGCAATCGAGTCGATCGTGTCCACGGAGACAGCTTCGAGGTACGAGCCGAGGACTGTTTCGACCGCACGCTCCCAGCCCGGCTCGACGACGAGCTGCTGGCCCAGGCGCGGGCGCTCGGCGAGCGAATTCGAGCTCAGCCATTCGGTGACCTTGCCTTGCGCGAGACCAAGCGCGGCCTGCTGCAAAGCCTGCAGCGACATCAGGCGACCTTGCGCGTCCTGCAACTGCTGGCGGCTGCGATCATCGGCGGCGACGAGCTCGCGCTCGCGCTCACGCAAGCGCTGCACTTCGTCCGCGGCTTCACGCAATTGGTTCGCGGCATTCTCGGACTGGGTACGGATCTGCTCCTGTTCCGCCTGCACCGTCGCGATCCGCGCGTCGACTTCAGCGGTCGTCAGCTGCGACAGCTCGCCCTGGAGCCGCTCGCGCTGCGTGGCGATTCGCATGAGCTGATGTTCGAGTTGCTCGATGCGCGCGCGCTCGACCTGCGTCTTCTCGCTCGCGGCCTGCGAATCGCGATTGTGCTCTTCCCAGCGCTCCTGCCATTCCTGCATCGACTCTTCGGCTTGCGCGAGCGCCGCGGCCGAAGCACGCTCGCGCTCGCGAGCAGTGCCCAGGCCCGGCTCGAGCTGCTCGAGCTCCGCACGCAGCTCATCGGTCTGCGTCTGGTCGCGGGTCAGGTGCAGGTTGGCCTCGGTGGCGCCCTGCTCCGCCTGCTCCAGGTCCTGGCGCTGCCGCTGACGCAGCTCGCGGCCATGCTGGATGGACTGCTCGGTGCGCGAGATCTCGGCGCCGATCTGGTAGTACCGGCCCTGCACCGCGTTCAGCGCTTCGGATTTCTCGGTGAAGTCCTCGCGCGCCGATTCGATCGACGCCTCGATGGCGCGCAGATCGGCGATCAATGCCTGCATCGCCGTGTCGCGCTCGCGCAGGATGCCTTCCTTCGACTGCGAGTCCTGCTCGATGACGCGCAGGCGCAGCGCCAGCAGCTCTGCAGTGAGCTTGCGCTCCTCCTGCTTCAGCGTCTGGTAGCGGCGGGCAGTGGCGGCCTGGCGCTGCAGGCGGCCCAGCTGCTTGTCGACTTCCTCGCGCACGTCGCTGAGGCGCTCGAGATTTTCCTTGGTGTGCGAGATGCGATTTTCGGTCTCGCGGCGGCGCTCCTTGTACTTGGAGATGCCGGCCGCCTCTTCGAGGAAAGCGCGCAGCTCTTCGGGGCGCGCTTCGATGACGCGCGAGATCATGCCCTGCTCGATGATCGCGTAGCTGCGCGAGCCGAGGCCGGTGCCGAGGAACAGCTGGGTGATGTCCTTGCGGCGGCAACGCGCGCCGTTGAGGAAATACGCCGACGTTCCGTCGCGCGAGACGACGCGTTTCAGCGAGACCTCGGCATAGCCGGCGTACTGACCCGCGAGCTGGCCGTCCGAATTGTCGAACACCAGCTCGACCGAGGCCGTGCCGACCGGCTTGCGCGAGCTGGAGCCGTTGAAGACGACGTCGGCCATCGAGTCGCCGCGCAGGTGCTTGGCGGAGATCTCGCCCATGACCCAGCGGACGGCGTCGATGATGTTGGACTTGCCGCAACCGTTGGGACCGACGACGCCGATCAGGTTACTGGGGAAATTGACGGCCGTCGGATCGACGAAGGACTTGAAACCGGCCAGCTTGATCTTATTGAGTCGCATCGCGCGTCAGAGGGACCTTTTGTCTGTGAAACGTGTAGGAATGGTTCCCGTGCCGCGCGGTAGTGTATGTGAAACATGCGAGCGTGTGGACGCGATGAACGGGGCCTTTTTGTTGTTCTGTACCCGTGAAGCGCCGTCTGTATAATCGCGCCCCTCTTTAAGATACCGTCGGCAACGCACCCGACGTTCGGACAGCGCCCGGAGGCTCCAGAAGATGGCCGCCAAGAAACCTGCGAAGGCGACGAAGGCCAAGAAGACCCCGCCCAAGAAAGCTGATTCTGCTAAGAAAGCAGCGCCGGCGAAGAAGACCGTTGCGGTCGCGAAGGTCAAGCCTGCCCCGAGCCCGAAAGCTGTAGCGAAACCCGCGGCCAAGCCGGCGGCTCCGCCGCCGAGTCCGAAGCCCGCCGCTGCCAAGGCGCCGACGCCGGCCAGTGCCGCAGCGTCGAAGCCCGCCAAGGCGGCGTCCACGATTCCAGCCAAGCCTACGATTCCAGCGAGACCCGTGACACCCCTGAACCTCAACGATCTCGATGCGGCCGGCGCGAGCGACGCCGACGAGGGCGACAGCCCGGACGCAATCAACACCAACCTGCTGGCCGGCCCGCGCAACGTAAAGCCGTACATCCCCCGGCGCGGCGAGCAGTACATGAACAAGGAGCAGCTGGAGCACTTCCGGCTGATCCTCAACACCTGGAAGCGCGACCTGATGCACGAGGTCGATCGCACCGTGCTTCACATGAAGGACGAGGCGGCGAACTTCCCGGACCCGAACGACCGCGCGACGCAGGAGTCGGAGTTCAGCCTCGAGCTGCGCACGCGCGACCGCGAGCGCAAGCTGATCCGCAAGATCGACGAAGCGATCAAACGCATCGAGGACGGCTCGTACGGTTACTGCGTCGAGACCGGCGAAGAGATCGGCATCAAGCGGCTCGAAGCGCGCCCCGTCGCGACTCTCTGCGTCGAGGCGCAGGAGCGCCGCGAACGTCGGGAAAAGCAGTACGGTGACCGAGACGACCGCTACCGCTGAAAGGCCCCTCGCCTATCGCGGTCGTTTCGCTCCTTCGCCCACCGGGCCGCTGCATTTCGGTTCGCTCGTCGCAGCGACCGCCAGCTATCTCGACGCACGCCGCGCCGGCGGCGATTGGCTGCTGCGAATCGAAGATCTCGATCCGCCGCGCGAAGTCCCCGGCAGCGCCGGGCAGATCGTCGCCGCGCTCGACGCGCTCGGCTTCCAATGGAATGAGTCCATCGTCAGACAGAGCGAGCGGATCGCTGCCTACCAGGCGGCACTCGATCGCCTGCTGAGCGACGACCGCGCCTTCCCCTGCTCCTGCAGCCGGACCGAGCTGCAGGCAGCACAACCACCCGGCCGGGTGTCCGACGAGTTGTACTACCCCGGTTGGTGTAGCAACGGTGTGCGTTCACCGGACCGTCCGCTCGCGATTCGCTTCCGGGTCCTGTCCGACACGATCGTGTTCGACGACCGATTGCAGGGCCGGCAGACGACACAGCTCGCGAGCGACACCGGCGACTTCGTCATCCGCCGGCGCGACGGCCTGTTCGCATATCAGCTCGCCGTCGTCGTGGACGACGCGGCCCAGAACATCACGCACGTCGTCCGCGGCGCCGACCTCTTGAGCAGCACCGCGCGGCAGATTGCCTTGCAGGGCGCCTTGGGTCTGACCACTCCCGAGTACGCACATTTGCCGCTAGCCATCGATGCCAATGGGATCAAACTGTCCAAGTCGACGGGCGCCGCGGCGGTCGATATCCGCCAGCCGGCGCACGAGTTGTGGCGCACGCTGCACTTTCTGAGACAGGGACCGCCGCCGGACCTGCGTCGAGGCCCGCTGGCAACGATGTGGGAATGGGCGATAGAGAACTGGCAGGCGCGGCCGCTCGCCGGCCTGCGCCAGATGGAGTTAACATGAACGCCATAGAAACACGACCGGTTCAAGGCTCAGAGCTGCCCCGGGCAGCCACCATGGGAGCGTCTATGAGCGAGCCCAAGACTGAATCGAGAGTGATCAAGAAATATCCCAACCGGCGTCTGTACGACACCGTCGAGAGCCGCTACATCACGCTCGCGGACATCCGCCGCCTGGTGATGGACAAGGTCGACTTTCTCGTCATCGACAAGAAAACCCAGGAAGACATCACGCGCTCGATCCTGCTGCAGGTGATTGCCGAGCAGGAGCACGCGGGCGAGCCGCTGATGAGCCAGGATTTCCTGTCGCAGGTGATCCGCTCGTACGGCGGGGCCATGCAGAACGTGGTGGGCAGCTACCTCGAGCAGAGCCTGAAGATGCTGTCGACTCAGCAACAGCAGATCCGCGAGCACCTGCGCAGCTCGATGGGCAGCGATGCCTACGACGCGATCAGCTCGTTGACGCAGAAGAACATCGAGCGCTGGCGCTCGGTGCAGGACGACATCTTCAAAGCGATGTCGGGCGGAGCGAAATAGGAAGAGTGACGAGGGTCACGCGAGTCGCGTGACCCTCGTGACTTGTTTTACGCCGCGTCGACGTTGCGCATGCTCAGGCGCACGCGACCCTGGCGGTCGACTTCCAGGACCTTCACGCGCACCACGTCGCCTTCCTTCAGCTTGTCGCTGACGCGCTCGACGCGCTCGTCGGAAATCTGCGAGATGTGCACCAGGCCGTCCTTGCCCGGCAGGATGGTGACGAACGCGCCGAAGTCCATCAGGCGCGCGACCTTGCCTTCGTAGATGCGGCCGACTTCGACCTCGGCCGTGATCAGCTCGATGCGCCGCTGCGCTTCGCGGCCGGACGTGCCGTCCACCGACGCGATCTTGACGGTGCCGTCGTTCTCGATGTCGATCGAGGTGCCGGTCTCCTCGGTGATGGCGCGGATGACCGCGCCGCCCTTGCCGATGACCTCGCGGATCTTCTCCGGGTCGATCTTGATCGTGATGATCGAGGGCGCCCACTCGGACATCTTGGCGCGCGGCTCGGCCAGCACCTTGTCCATTTCGCCCAGGATGTGCAGGCGGCCGGCCTTCGCCTGCTCGAGCGCGACCTGCATGATCTCGCGCGTGATGCTGTCGATCTTCAGATCCATCTGCAGCGCCGTGACGCCGCCGCGGGTGCCCGCAACCTTGAAGTCCATGTCGCCGAGGTGATCTTCGTCGCCGAGGATGTCAGTGAGCACCTGGAAGCGGTCGCCCTCCTTCACGAGGCCCATCGCCACACCGGCGACGGCACCCTTGATCGGCACGCCCGCGTCCATGAGCGCCAGGCTGGTGCCGCACACGCTCGCCATCGAGCTCGAGCCGTTGGACTCGAGGATTTCGGAGACGACGCGGATGACGTACGGGAAGGTCGTCATGTCCGGCATGACGGCGGAGATGCCGCGGCGTGCGAGGTTGCCGTGACCGATCTCGCGGCGCTTCGGCGAGCCCATCATGCCGGTCTCGCCGGTGCTGAACGGCGGGAAATTGTAGTGAAGCATGAACGGCTCTTTGCGCTCGCCGGCCAGCGCATCGATGATCTGCGCGTCGCGGCCGGTGCCGAGCGTCGTCACGACCAGCGCCTGCGTCTCACCGCGAGTGAACAGCGCCGAGCCATGCGTACGCGGCAGGACGCCGGTGCGAATCGAGATCGGACGCACCGTCTTGAAATCGCGGCCGTCGATGCGCGGCTCGCCGGCCAGCACGCGGCGGCGAACGATGCGGTATTCGAGATTGGCGAGCTCGGTCTCGACGTGCTTGGAATCGAACTGCGGCGAGTCGCCGCCGGCCAGCGCCGCCAGCGCGCCTTCTTTGATCTTCTTCAGACGCTCGCTGCGCGAGGACTTCGTGGTGACCTTGTACGCGTCAGACAGCGCAGCTTCGGCGTGCGACGCGAGAGCGGCTTCGAGCTGCGCGTTTGCCGCGGCGGGCTGCCAGTTCCACGCGGGCTTGCCGGCCTCGGCCTTCATCTCGTTGATCGCCTGGATCGCGACCTGCATCTGCTGGTGACCGAACGTCACCGCGCCGAGCATCACTTCCTCGGACAGGCTGTCAGCCTGCGATTCGACCATCAGCACGCCATCGCGCGTGCCGGCGACGACCAGCTCCAGCTTGGAATCCTTCAGCTGCGTGGTCGTCGGGTTGAGGATGTACTGGCCATCCTTGTAGCCGACCTTCGCCGCCGCGATCGGGCCGCGGAACGGCACGCCGGAGAGCACCAGCGCCGCGGAGGCGCCGAGCATCGCGGGAATGTCGGAGTCGACGTCGGGGTTCAACGAGACCACGGTCGCGACGACCTGCACTTCGTTGAGGAAGCCTTCGGGGAACAGCGGCCGGATCGGGCGATCGATCAGGCGCGAGGTCAG
Source organism: Steroidobacteraceae bacterium (assembly GCA_035277305.1). Lineage (GTDB taxonomy): Bacteria > Pseudomonadota > Gammaproteobacteria > Steroidobacterales > Steroidobacteraceae > Steroidobacter. The sequence goes on from DATEKT010000007.1 coordinate 33,985, forward strand.
CGTCTCTTTCTCGGACGGACGGCCTTCGCGCTTGAAGAAGCCGCCGGGAATGCGGCCCGCGGCGTACGTCTTCTCGACGTAGTTGACGGTCAGCGGGAAGAAATCTTTCTTCGGGTCCGCTTCCTTGCGCGCGACCGCGGTGACGATCACCACCGTATCGCCCATGGTGACGAGGACTGCGCCGTCGGCCTGGCGGGCGACCTCGCCGGTTTCCAGAGTGACTGAGTGCTGGCCGTAGGAAAACGTTTTCTTGATGGAGCTCACGATGCGTACCTGACCCGGGCGAGTGCGAAAAGCGAGCGCCTCACCGGGCGGAGTGGGAAGAGAGAGGGATGCGACGACCCGCGGATGGCGCGGGTCTTCGGACCGATCAGCGCCGCAGGCCGAGGCGCGCGACCATGTCCTGGTAGCGCTCGGGTGCAGTGCTCTTGAGATAGTCGAGGAGCTTGCGACGCTGGTTCACCATCTTGAGCAGGCCGCGGCGCGAAGCGTGATCGCGCTTGTGCGTGGTGAAGTGCTCGCCGAGCTCGTTGATGCGCGCCGAGAGCAGTGCGATCTGCACTTCCGGCGAGCCCGTGTCGTTCGGGTTGCGGCGATATTGCTGGACGATTCCGCCCTTTGCGTCGGTCGACAATGACATCTGCCCTTTTCCTCTGAACTTAGGCCTGAAAGGAGGCCTCGGGATCTGACCCGGTGTGTGCCGTTTTGAGAGCCGCGCATTGTACTCGCGCGGCCGACAATCTCAAGCAAAACCACGGAATTAGGCCGCCGGATCCGGCTGCGGGCGAGCCCCCGCCGCGACGTCCACGAACAGCCTGACGGGGCGGACCCGCCCTTCGGCCGCGCCCAGCACGATCCCGAGGAACCGCCCCTGGGCGTCGTAGGCCCGCAATTCGCCCGTTGCGCCGGCATGCGTCGTGGCCACTGTCCTTCCCTGCAACAACCCCTCCACGGCGGCCAATCCCAGCTCCACCTGCGGCAGGTCCAGAAAGGCGCGATCCGGCGACAGCAGCAGCGCGTCCCGCTCGGCAGGCGGTCGCTCGGTCAGCTCCTCCAGCGTGTACATGGGCAGATCGCCGAACGGGTCGAGCGTCAGGCGGCGCAGGCCACGCACGTAGCCGAGGGTTCCGAGCCGATCGGCGAGGTCGCCAGCCAGGGTCCGGATGTAAGTGCCCTTCGAGCAGTAGACGTCGAACTCCAGCTCGTCCCCTTCGAGCCGCACGCGCGCGATGCGATGGATGGCGATCCGGCGTGGCTCGCGCTCGACCGATTCCCCGCGGCGCGCCAGCTCGTACAGCCGCTTGCCTGCGAACTTCAGCGCCGAATGCATCGGCGGGACCTGATCCTGCTCCCCGATGAAGGACGCCAGCGCAGCGTCGATGAGACGATCGTCCAGAGGCGGCACTGGGGCGCGCTCGATCACCTCCGTCTCGCCGTCGCCCGACTCGGTGCGCGCGCCCAGCTGAACGAGCACGCGGTAAGTCTTGCCGGAGTTGAGCAGCCGGCCGCAGACCTTGGTCGCCTGTCCGAAGCAGACCGGCAGCAAGCCGGACGCGAGCGGATCGAGGCTGCCGGCATGCCCGGCCTTCGCAGCGTTGAACAGCGCACGCACCTGCTGAAGCGCGGCGTTGGAAGACACGCCCAGCGCTTTGTCGAGCAGCAGAATGCCGTCGACGGCGCGATAGAACCGGGAGGGTTTGGACACGATGGCAGTCGGGCCTGCGCCCGACCTACGGCTTGTCTTCGCCGTCGTCGACGTGACGCTCGGTGTCGTCCTTGACGGCCTTCGAGATCAGGGCCGACAGGCGCGCACCGCTCTCGATCAGCTCGTCCTGCACGAAGCGCAGCTCAGGACTGTGGCGCGTGCCGAGCGCGCGGCCGAGCGGCCCGCGCAGCATCGGCGCCGCGGCGTCGAGAATCTCCTGCGCCTGCTGCGGCGAAGCGCCGAGCACCGAGAAGTACACCTTGGCCGAGCCGAGATCGGGTGCGACGCGCACTTCGGTGAGCGTCACCATGCCGAGGCGCGGATCGCGCACATCGCGCCGGATCAGCTCGCTCAACGTCTGCTGGATCTGCTGCGCGATGCGCTTGGCGCGTGGAAAGCCTTTGCTCGTCATGTCCGGATCAGGCCACCGTTCTCGCGACTTCGACGCGCGAATAGCACTCGATCTGGTCGCCGACGCGCACGTCGTTGTAGTTCTTCACGCCGATGCCGCACTCGGTGCCGGCGCGCACTTCGTTGACGTCGTCCTTGAAGCGACGCAGCGACTCGAGGCCGCCCTCGAAGATCACGACGTTGTCGCGCAGCACGCGGATCGGATTGTTGCGGCGGACATAGCCGTCCGCGACGATGCAGCCCGCCACGGTGCCGAACTTGCTGGAGCGGAATACTTCGCGCACCTGCGCCAGGCCGACGATCTGCTCCTTGACCTCCGGCGCCAGCATGCCCGACAGCACCAGCTTCACGTCGTCGATCGCTTCGTAAATGATGCTGTAGTAGCGCACGTCGGTGCCGGATTCCTTGATCATCGTGCGCGCCGAGCCGTCCGCGCGCACGTTGAAGCCGATGATCCGGGCGTTCGAAGCCATCGCCAGCGTGACGTCGGACTCGGTGATGCCGCCGACGCCGCTCGAGACAACCTTGACCGCGACCTCGTCGGTCGACAGTTTCGACAGGGCGTCGCGCAGCGCCTCGGCGCTGCCCTGCACGTCCGCCTTGATGACCACTTGCATGGTCGCCGCTTTGCCATCGCCCATCTGCGACAGCATGTCTTCCAGCTTCGCCGGGCCCTGCTTCGCGAGCTTGGTGTCGCGGAACTTGCCCTGGCGATACAGCGCAACCTCGCGCGCCTTGCGCTCGCTCTCGACGACGAGCAACTCGTCGCCGGCGTTCGGCGCGGCCGACAGGCCGAGCACGACGACCGGCAGCGAAGGACCCGCCTCTGTGACCGGCTGACCGGTCTCGTCGAACATCGCGCGGACGCGGCCGAACTCCGTACCCGCGACGATCTGATCGCCGGGTCGCAGCGTGCCGCGCTTCACCAGCACGGTCGCGACCGGACCGCGGCCTTTCTCCATGCTCGATTCGACGACCACGCCGGCAGCCAGGCCGTCACGCGCAGCCTTCAGCTCCAGCACGTCCGCCTGCAGCAGAATCGTGTCGAGCAACTCATCGATGCCCTGGCCCGTGCGCGCGGAGACGTTCACGAACAGCGTATCGCCGCCCCACGCTTCCGGAAGCACGTTGTATTTGGCGAGATCGTTGCGGACCTTCTCCGGATCGGCATCGCCCTTGTCGATTTTGGTGATCGCGACGACGATCGGCACTTCCGCCGCGCGCGCGTGCTCGATTGCCTCGACAGTCTGCGGCATGACGCTGTCGTCCGCCGCCACGACCAGCACCACGATGTCCGTCACCTGCGCGCCGCGGGCGCGCATGGCCGTGAACGCCGCGTGGCCTGGCGTGTCGAGGAAGGTAATCACGCCCTTTGCTGTCTTCACCTGGTAAGCGCCGATGTGCTGCGTGATGCCGCCCGCTTCGCCAGCTGCGACCTTGGTGCTGCGGATGTAGTCCAGCAGCGAGGTCTTGCCGTGGTCGACGTGACCCATCACGGTCACGACCGGCGGACGCGCCTCGAGCGCGTGCGAAGTGTCGGTGCTCTGCAGCTCGTCCTCGATCGCGTTTTCCTTGACGACGACGGCGCTGTGGCCGAGCTCCTCGACCACGAGCACCGCGGTGTCCTGGTCGATCGGCTGGTTGATCGTCGCCATGACGCCCATGTTCATCATGACCTTGATGACTTCGTTGGCCTTCACGGCCATGCGCTGCGCCAGCTCGGCGACCGTGACGGTCTCGCCGATCTGCACGTCGCGCTTCACGGGCGCGGCCGGACGCTCGAAGCCATGCTGCGTCGAGACGTTGACCTGCACCGGACGGCGCGAACGCGAAGCCTGGTGCTGCTTCTTCTTCTTGAAGCGCGCACTCGCGTCGCTCGACACGTGCAGCTCTGCGCGCTGCGCGCGCGGCGCTTCGCGCTCGGGCTCGCGAGCCTTCGCCGCGGTCTCCTGCTCGCGACGACGCTCGGCTTCCTGGCGCTCGCGCGCCTCGGCCAGGCGACGCGCTTCTTCCTCGGCGAGCACCCGCGCTTCTTCGTCAGCGCGACGCTTCGCTTCTTCTTCGAGCTGCGCGCGCTGCCGCACTTCGGCTTCGCGCTGCTCCGCTTCGAGCTGCTGCTGCTTCAGACGGTCCTCTTCCTGGACCTCGCGCGCGTGCTCGACGTCGTGCTTCTGGCGCTCGACTTCCTGCTTCTGCCGGTCGACTTCCTGCTGCTGCACGCGCGCCTGCTCTTCGAGCACGCTGCGGTTGAGGTAAGTCTTCTTGCTGCGCACCTCGACGTTGACCATGCGCGCGCGGCCCTGGGCCGATGCGACCTTGAGCTCGCCCTGCGACTTGCGCTGCAAGGTGATCTTGCGCGGGGCAGCCGAATCCTGCGTGCGGCCGTGCGCGCGCCGCAGGAACGTGAGCAGCTCCATCTTGGCGTCGTCGGTAATGGTGTCCTCGGCGCCGGAGACGCGAATGCCAGCTTCGTCGAGCTGCGTCAGCAGACGCTCGACGGGTACTTTCAGTACCTCGGCAAATTGGCTAACTGTGACATCCGCCATGAAACCTCCGAACCGCTCAGGCCTGGCCTGCAGCTGTCTCGAACCAATGCTTGCGCGCCGCCATGATGAGCGCGCCCGCGCGCTCGGCATCCACGCCGTCGATCTCCAACAGATCGTCGACCGCCTGCTCGGCGAGGTCCTCGCGCGTCACGATGCCGCGGCTCGCGAGCACCGACGCCAGCTCCTCGTCCATGCCGTCGACGCCCAGCAGGTCTTCGGACGGACCGGCGCCGTCGATCTTCTCTTCGGTCGCGATCGCCTGCGTCAGCAGCACGTCGCGCGCGCGATTGCGCAGCTCCTTGACGATCTCCTCGTCGAACTCCTCGATCGCGCTCAGCTCGGAAGCCGGCACGTAGGCGATCTCCTCGATCGTCGAGAAGCCTTCCTGCACCAGGATCTGCGCCACGTCCTCGTCCACGTCCAGCTGCGTCTTGAACTGCTCGATCAGCTTGCGCTGCTCGCCTTCGCTCTTGGCCTCGGCGGCCTGCTGCGTCATGACGTTCAGCTCCCAGCCGGTGAGCTCGCTCGCGAGGCGGATGTTCTGGCCGCCGCGGCCGATCGCCTGCGACAGCTTTTCTTCCGTCACCGCGATGTCCATCGAGTGCGAGTCTTCGTCGACCACGATCGACACGACTTCCGCCGGCGCCATCGCGTTGATGACGAACTGCGCCGCGTTCTCGTCGTACGGGATGATGTCGACGCGCTCGCCCGCGATCTCGTTCGACACCGCCTGCACGCGCGAGCCGCGCATGCCGACGCACGCGCCGACCGGGTCGATGCGGCTGTCGTTGCTCTTCACCGCGATCTTGGCGCGCACGCCCGGATCGCGCGCCGCGCCGAGAATGTTGATCAGGCCCTGGCCCACTTCCGGCACTTCCAGCTTGAACAGCTCGATCAGGAATTCCGGCGCCGTGCGCGTCAGGAACAGCTGCGGACCGCGCTGCTCGGAGCGCACGTCCTGCAGAAAAGCCTTGATGCGGTCCTGCGAGCGCACCGGCTCGCGCGGAATCATCTGGTCGCGCGGCACGAAGCCTTCGGCGTTGCCGCCGAGATCGACGTACACGCCGTTGCGGTCGACGCGCTTGACGATGCCGGACACGAGCGTGCCGATGCGGCCCTGGTACTCGTTGACGACCATCTCGCGCTCGGCCTCGCGCACCTTCTGCACGATGACCTGCTTGGCGGTCTGCGCGGCGATGCGCCCGAACGCAACGGACTCCATCGGCACTTCGACGAAGTCGCCGACCTGCGCGTCCTTGTTGATCTCCGTGGCGTCGTCGAGACGCAGCTCGGAGTCGGGATTCTCGAGCTCGGTCGAGTCGTCGGCGAACACCTTCCAGCGGCGCCAGGTGTCGTAATCGCCGCTCTTGCGGTTGATGGCGACGCGCACGTCGATGCCTTCGCCGTGACGCTTGCGCGTGGCGGATGCGAGCGCGGCTTCGAGCGCCGTGAAGATGATTTCCTTGTCGACCCCTTTCTCGTTCGAGACCGCGTCGACCACCATCAGGATTTCTTTATTCATCGCACTACTCACATGTCCGGGGCGAGTCGCGCCCTGTGAATGTCATCGATCGGCAGGCTGATCCTGCCTTTCTCCAGCTCGAGCGTGATGTCCCGCTCACCGACGCCGAGCAACCGCCCGGCAAACCGCTTGCGCCCTTCGATCGGCTGCATCATCTCCAGCTTCACGCGCTCGCCCGCGAAGCGCTCGAAGTGCTCGCGGGTCCGCAACACCCGGTCGAGGCCCGGCGAGGACACCTCGAGCGTGTAGTGGCCCGGAATCGGATCCGCCGCGTCGAGCGTTTCGCTGACGCCGCGGCTCACGCGCTCGCAATCGTCGAGGCTGATGCCCCCCTCTGACGAATCAGGAAGGGAGTCGATGTAGATCCGGAGCATTCCGCCGCCCGACCTGGGCAGGTATTCCAGCTCCCAGAGCGTGTAGCCCAGACCGGCCACGACCGGCGCGAGCAGCTCGCGCAGCTGGTCTCTCAGCATCGGTCACCTCCGGCCACGATTTGCCCCCGACCGCCCAAATTGTCTGGGCACAAAAAATGGGCCCGAGGCCCATTTTTTCCCGTCCCTTCCGTGCCGCACGGCCCATGCCGTTCGGCCTCCTTGCAAGCCAACGGAAATCCTCGCAATTTCCGGGCTGCTGAAGCGAAAAAGGCCCTTCGAACCGGGGCCTTTTTCACGCTCAGAAAGCGTGGTAGCGGGGGTAGGATTTGAACCTACGACCTTCGGGTTATGAGCCCGACGAGCTGCCAGACTGCTCCACCCCGCAACAGAGGGCGCGGATTGTACGGGCCTTGGGGTGGCCAATACAAGGCGAAGAGCCGGCACGGGCCGAGGTCTGCGCGTGGGTCCTTGATGCGGCCGGCGCGCTGGAAATTCAAGGATCTACAGATCGGCCGCGACGTAAGCGGTGAATCGACGCGGCGCGTTGTAGCCGTAGACGCCGCTGCTCAGCGCCTGCCAGCCGTACTTGTCGAAGACATTGTTCACCAGCAGACGCAGCGTCGCGGGCTTGCCGAACAGCTTGAAGCGATAGCGGCCGCCGATGTGGACCACGGCGCGTGACGGCACTTCGATCGTGTTGTCGCTGTTCGCGACCTGGCTGGTGATGTGCTCGGCCGTCATGTCGACGGAAAAGCCGGTGCCGGCAAAGCGGTAATCGGCAGTCGCGAGCGAGTATTGCCGCGCGGTGCCCACCGGCTTTTTGCCGATCAATCCCGCGTCGACGGTCGGGCCGGACACGGTCGCATCGAGCCAGCGAGTGCCGACGATGACTGTCAGCTGATCGGTCGGATTGCCGGCAAGCGAGAGCTCGGCGCCGCGATGCTCGACGCGGCCGAGCTCCCGAAAGAAACCCGCCGCATCGAGATCGAAGTACGGCTTCTCGATGTTGAAGACGCCGGCGATCAGTTTCAGGTTCGCGAACGTGTCCCAGCGGATGCCGGCGTCGTATTGCTCGGTCTCGAGTGCCGGCGCCGCGACGTTGCGGTTCTGCGCTTCGCTCGGTGCAACCGGGCTCTCTTCCAGGCCTTCGGTGTAGCTGCCGTAGAACGCGAGCGTCTTGGTCGCGTTCACTGTCGCGGTCACGTACTTGAGCCACGGCTCGGCGCGCGATTCCGGCAGCGCGCCGGTCGGCGTGTCGATCGATTTGGAATAGTCCGTCTTCTGCACGCCGACGCTCATCTCGCCGATGCCGGCCCACTGCAGCTCGTATGCGGTCCCGAACGTCGTCTGCCTGACGTCGTCGTGCGACTGCTCGCCGAAGTTGAAGATGGGCTTCGCGATGTCGCGGCCGACGCCGAGTATCACCGAGCCGACGTCGATCACGTCCTCGCCGCCGTAGCGGCGATTCTGCTCGCGGCCGCGCACGGCAAATTGCAGCGTGTGCCGGCGGGCGCCGCTCTCGAATACTCGCGACACCCGCAGCTCGCCCGATCGCGACGCATAGCGCGAGTCCGGAAACGCCACGACCAGCTCGTTCGCATTGCGCGCGGCATCGATGTCGGTCATCAGCTCGGCGAACGACGAGTCGAGGTTCAGCACGGATTCGAAGGCGCCGAGCCGCACCGTCCAGTCGCCGAAGCGCGCGGCGCCGAGCACGCCGTACGTCAGGATCTCGCCTTCGTTCGTCGACCAGTCCTGGCCGTAGTAGTGATCGCGCTTGATCCTGGGCGGCAGCACGCCGCCGGCCGTGATCATCAGGTGCTCGTTTTCCTCGCTGGTGAACGAGCTGCGGGCGAAGAACGGCCGCAGCTCGAAATTCTCCGTCGGCCGCCAGCGCGGCACGAGGGCGAATGAATACGACTCGTTGCGGCCGCCGTAGAGGAACGCGTCGCGATAGATGCCCGCGCCCGTGGCGATTCCGAACTGCTCGCCCGCGATCGGCAGCTGCGCATCGACTTCGAGGCCCATGCTGTCGAACGGACCGTAATAGGTCAGCGCGCTGATGACGCGATTGGCGCCAACGCGCCGCAGATCGTAGTCGACGATGCCGGTCGGCGAAGGAAAAGGATAGCTCTGCGAGGCGACGCCGACGCGGATGGTCGAGCCCTCGATGAGCCGCGAGGTCAGCGAGCCGATGCGATCGAAGTACAGTCCCTCGATGCGGACGTTGCCCGCTTCGATCGGCGAGAAGCCGCGCACGTCGCCTTCGTTGTAGATGCCGATGCTCTCGTTGCCGATGCTGCGGCCGAATGCATCCTCGGAATCCGTAGTGACGTTTTCCTCGGCCCGCTGTGCGAGCGAGGCGCGCGGCGACAGCAGCTCGATCGCAGCCACCGCGACAGCCAAGCAAATGGGGACATTCCTCATTTCCGTATCGTTCCCGCAAACGAGACTGGGCGGCGGGAAATGGGGACTGTCCCCATTTGCCAGCGCACGACGCGCGATTCTACGGCAAGACGCGGGCGCAGAGGTCGATCAGCGCGGAGGGGAAAACCCCGAGTGCGAGTACAGCGACGCCATTAGCGCTGAGAACCGCGCGCAGCGTGCCGCCCGCCTCGATCGCGTGATCGTCCGTGGGATCGTCGAAATACATCAATTTCACGACACGCAGATAGTAGAAAGCCGCGACGACCGACAGCACCACAGCCACGGCGGCCAGCCAGACCAGGCCGACGTCGAGCACTGCGCCGATCACCGCCAGCTTGGCCCAGAAGCCGATGAACGGCGGCACGCCGGCGGTGCTGAACATCAGCATCATCATGATCGCCGCGAACCACGGGCTCTTGCGGTTCAGGCCCTTGAAGTCCTCGAGCCGGTCCGCCTCGAAGCCGCTGCGCGACAGCAGCAGGATCATGCCGAAGGAGCCGACCGTCGTGATGACATAGGCAAGCGTGTAGAACATCGACGCCCGGTAGCCTTCGGGCGTGCCGGCGAGGATGCCGAGCAGGATGAAGCCGACGTGCGAGATCGTCGAATACGCGAGCATGCGCTTGAGGTTCGACTGCGCGATCGCCACGACGTTGCCGATCAGCATCGACAGCACCGCCAACGCGATCAGCATGTCCTGCCAGCTGGCGAGCATCGCGTCGAGACCTTCGGCGAGCACGCGGATCGCCAGCACGAACGAAGCGATCTTCGGCGCCGAGCCGATGAACAGCGTCACGGGTGTGGGCGCGCCGTGATAGACGTCGGGCACCCACATGTGGAACGGCACGGCGCCGAACTTGAACGCGATGCCGACGATGATGAACGCGAGGCCGAGGATCAGGCCGATGTTCGCCGGACCGACCTCGCGCACGCCGATCGCCAGCTCGTCCAGCTGCAGCGTGCCTGTCACGCCGTAAACGATCGAGAAGCCGTACAGCAGCGTGCCCGACGAGATCGCGCCGAGCACGAAGTATTTCATTGCCGATTCGGCCGCGACACCCGATTCGCGATCGAACGCGACCATCGCGTACAGCGACAGCGACAGCAGCTCCACGCCGAGGTACACCGTCAGCAGATTGCCGGCGGAGATCATCACCATCACGCCGAGCATCGCGACCAGGCTGAGGATGAAGTACTCGCCTTTGAAGAGGCCGCGCCGCTGCAGGTACTCGCGCGAATACAGGAACGCCACCGCGACCGTGCCGTAGGTGAACAGCTTCAGGACGTCGCCCATGGGATCGGCGACGAACATGCCGTCGAACGCCTGCGTGCGTGCCTGCACGCCGTAGCGCACCGTCATGTACGCAGCGCCCGCAAGCGTGAGCAGCGAAAGCACATACGTGATCCAGCGTGTGCGCTCCGACAGGAACACATCGATGACGAGCACGACGCAGATCGCCGTCAGGACGAAGATCTCTGCCGCCGCGACCTGCCCGCCCATTTCGGTCCAGCTGCTCATAGTTTCGACGCCGTGATCTGCATCACCAGGTTCTCGACCGTCTTGTGCATCACTTCGAGCAGCGGTGCCGGCCACAGGCCGAGCGCCAGTACCGCGACCGCGAGCACGCCGAGGACGACGAACTCGCGGTAGTTCAGATCGGTGAGCGCCGCGACGTGCTCGTTCGCCACCGCGCCGAAGATCACGCGCTTGACCATCCACAACGTGTAGGCCGCGCCCAGGATCAGCGTGAGGCCGGCCAGGAATGCGTACCAGAAGTCGGCGCGGAAACTGGCGACGATCACCAGGAACTCGCCGACGAAGCCCGATGTGGCCGGCAGGCCCGAATTCGCCAGCGCGAACAGCACTGCGAACGTGGCGAAGATCGGCATGGTATTGACCACGCCGCCGTACGAGCTGATCTCGCGGCTATGCACGCGGTCGTAGAGGACGCCGACGCAGAAGAACAGCGCGCCGGAGATGAGTCCGTGCGAGATCATCTGCACCATCGCGCCCTCGATGCCCATGGCGGCGCCGCGCGCGTCGCCGTTGGCACTGAGCAGCTCGAAGGTCAGGAACGAACCGAGCGTGACGAAGCCCATGTGCGCGATCGACGAGTACGCGATCAGCTTCTTCATGTCCGTCTGCACCAGCGCGACGAAGCCGATGTAGACCACCGCGATCAGCGACAGCGAGATCACGAGCCAGTCGAGCTCGCCGCTCGCGTCCGGCGTGATCGGCAACGAGAAGCGCAGGAAGCCGTAGCCGCCCATCTTCAGCATGATCGCCGCCAGGATCACCGAGCCGCCCGTCGGCGCTTCGACGTGCGCGTCCGGCAGCCAGGTGTGCACCGGCCACATCGGCACCTTGACCGCGAACGCTGTCAGGAAGGCGATGAAGATCATGATCTGCGCGTTCTTGTCGAGCGGCACGTCGTAGAAGTCCGCGATCAGGTAGCTGCATTCGCCGGCGCTGCAGGTCTGCTGGTACAGGTAGATCAGCGACACCAGCATCAGCACCGAGCCGAGGAACGTGTACAGGAAGAACTTGATGGTCGCGTAGACGCGCCGCGGGCCGCCCCAGATACCGATGATGATGAACATCGGGATCAGCATCGCTTCCCACAGCACGTAGAACAGCAGCGCGTCGAGCGACGCGAACACGCCGATCATCAGGCCTTCGAGAATCAGGAACGCGGCGTAATACTGCGCCGGCTTCTTCTCGATCACCGTCCAGCTGGCGATCACGACCAGCGGCGTGATGAACGTGGTGAGCAGGATCAGCGGCATCGCGATGCCGTCGACGCCGAGCGCATAGGTCGATACGAGCGTGCCCGGGATGTTGATCCAGCTGTGCTCCTCGGTGAACTGCATCAGCGCCGTGCTGCTGTCGAAGTGAATCCACAGGAGCGTGGAAATGCCGAACGTCACCGCCGTGGTGAGCAAGGCGATCCAGCGGCCGAGCACGACGCCGCGCTCGCCGAGCGCGAGCATGGCTGCGCCGCCTGCGATCGGCAGCCAGATGAGTACGCTGAGTATCGGCCAATCCAACTGCATAGAGTTCTTGTTACCGCAGCACGTACCACGCCAGCAGCGCGGACAATCCGATGATCATCGCGAAGGCGTAGTGATAGAGATATCCCGACTGCAGGTGGCGCAGCAGGCCTGAGAGCCAACCCACCACGCGCGCCGAGCCGTTGACCATCCCGCCGTCGATCAGCGCCACGTCGCCGACGCGCCACAGCGCAGTGCCGAGGCCGCGGCTGCCGCGGGCGAACACGGCCTGGTAGATCTCGTCGAAGTAGAACTTGTTCGCGAGCAGCTTGTAGAGCGCCGAGACGCGCGCCGCGATCTGACCCGGCAGATCGGGGCGCTTGATGTAGAGGAACCAGGCAGCCAGCACTCCGAACGCGGCGAGATACACCGGCACGCCCTGGAACGCATGCAGCACGAACAACGCGGGGCCGTGGAATTCTTCTTTGATGTGGCCGAGCACATCGTGCTGCGGCAGCACGAAGATCGCGTTGCCGAAGTAGTCGCCGAACAGCACCGGCGTGATCGTGAGCCAGCCGATCACGAGCGACGGAATCGCCAGCAGGATCAGCGGAACGGTGACCACCCATGGGCTCTCGTGCGGCTTATGATGCTCGTCCGCGTGAAAGCGTTCCTGGCCATGGAACGTCATGAAGACGAGGCGGAAGCTGTAGAACGCCGTCACGAACACGCCGAGCAGCACGCACCAATAAGCGTACGGCGCCATCGAGAGGTGCGACTCGTGCACGGCCTCGATCAGCGCATCCTTCGAGAAGAACCCCGAAGTGCCCGGCACGGCAATCAGCGCCAACGAACCGATGAGCGCCGTCCAGTACGTAATCGGCATGTACTTCTTCAGGCCGCCCATCTTGCGCATGTCCTGCTCGTGATGCATGCCGATGATCACCGAGCCGGCCGCGAGGAACAGCAGCGCCTTGAAGAACGCGTGCGTCATCAGGTGGAAGATCGCGCCGGAGTACGCCGAAGCGCCGAGACCGACGGTCATGTAGCCGAGCTGCGAGAGCGTCGAATAGGCGACGACGCGCTTGATGTCGTTGTTGACGATACCGAGCAGGCCCATGAAGAACGCCGTGGTCGCGCCGATGAACAGCACCGTGTTCAGCGCCGTCTCCGACAGCTCGAACAGCGGCGACATGCGCGCGACCATGAAGATACCCGCGGTCACCATGGTCGCGGCGTGGATCAGCGCCGAGATCGGCGTCGGGCCTTCCATCGAATCCGGCAGCCACACGTGCAGCGGCACCTGCGCCGATTTGCCCATCGCACCGACGAACAGGCAGATGCAGACAACCGTGATCGCCTGCCACTCCGTTCCCGGGAAGAGCTGCATCGTGTTGGCGGCGATCAGGTCGCGCGCGCCGAACACCGTCGAGTAATCGAGCGAGCCCGTGTAGTAGACGATGCCGGCGATGCCGAGCACGAAGCCGAAATCGCCGACCCGGTTCACCAGGAACGCCTTCAGGTTGGCGAAGATCGCCGTGGGACGCGTGTACCAGAAACCGATCAGCAGGTAGGAGACGACGCCGACCGCTTCCCAGCCGAAGAACAGCTGCAGGAAGTTGTTCGACATCACCAGCATCAGCATCGAGAACGTGAACAGCGAAATGTACGAGAAGAAGCGCTGGTAGCCGGGATCGTCGTGCATGTAGCCGATGGTGTAGACGTGCACGCACAGCGACACGAACGTCACGACCACCATCATCAGCGCGGTCAGGCGATCGACCAGGAAGCCGACTTCCATGCGGATGCCGTCGCTGACGAGCCACGTGTACACGCTGCCGTCGTAGGTCGGCGCACCATCGAGCAGCTGCTTGAGCACATATGCGGACAGTGCGAACGAGAGCGCGACACCGAGAATTGTCACGGTATGCGCGCCAATGCGGCCAACGACCTTGCCGGCCAGACCAGCGACGATCGCCGCGAGCAGCGGCGCGAGCACGATCGTCAGCAGTATGTTTTCCTGGATCATGCTCAGCCTTTCATCGTGTCGAGCTCGTCGACATCGATACTGCGCCGCTCACGGAACAGCACCACCAGGATGGCGAGGCCGATGGCCGACTCCGCCGCCGCGACGGTCATGATGAAGAACACGAACACCTGCCCGTGCAGATCGCCGAGCTGGCGCGCGAACGCGACGAAGTTGAAGTTCACGGCCAGCAGCATCAGCTCGATGCACATCAGCAGCAGGATGACGTTCTTGCGATTCAGGAAAATGCCGGCGACGCTGAGGGCGAACAGCAGCCCGGCGAGCAACAGCACGCTGTGCAGCGGGATCATCGTTCGGTCTCCGCAGGCATCTTGACTACGCGGATGCGGTCTTTGGCGCGCACCG
>DATEKT010000008.1:0-3534 GCA_035277305.1 Steroidobacteraceae bacterium
GTTCGGGCTGTTTGCTTTGCCGGAATCGCTGCCGCGCGAGCGCCGGCGCGCGTTCCAGTGGTCGCGGGCGAATCCTCTCGGGGCGCTGATGCAACTGCGCAAGCAGCCTGTCGTTCTCGGCCTCGCGAGTGTTGCGTTCCTGTGGCTCATCGCACACCAGGTGCTGCCGAGCACCTGGGCGTTCTACACGATGCTGCGCTTCGACTGGTCGACCGCCGCCGTCGGCTATTCGCTCGCTGCATCCGGAATCGTCATGGCGATCAGCCAGGCCGGGTTGACCCGCGTGCTGGTTCCGAAGCTCGGCGGCGAACGTCGCGCGGCGATCGTGGGTCTTCTGAGCGGCGCAGCTGTCTTCAGTTGCTACGCCTTCGCACCGTTCGGCTGGGTGCTGTACATCGGCATCGTGGTGTGGGGTCTGGCTGCGTTGAGCTGGCCATCTTTGAATGCGCTGATGTCGCAACAGGTCCCGCCCGATGCACAGGGTGAGCTGCAGGGTGCGCTGGCCAGTCTGTCGAGCGTTGCAGCCGTGCTCGGGCCTCCGCTCATGACGCAATTGTTCGGCAGGTTCTCCGAGCCCGGCGCGGCCGTGCACTTTCCCGGCGCGCCGTTCCTGGCTGCGGCATTGCTGGCGCTCGCCAGCGCGGTGATACTCCTGCAAATCAGCAGGTCGCAGCGGCGGGTCGCTCTCGCGCCCGAATAACCATGACCCGAAAGCTCTTCATCACCGGCGCTTCAGGATTCGTCGGGGGTGCGATCGTGCAAGCGCTCGCCGGTCGCTACACGTTGCTCGCATTGTCGAGATCGGAACGCAGCGACGCGGCGATCCGCGCGCTGGGCGCGACGCCAGTGCGCGGCGAACTGGGATCCGTAGCTACGGCAGCCATCGCCGGATGCGAAGCGGTCATTCATTGCGCAGCGTTCGTGAAGCAGTGGGGCACGCGTGAGCAGTTCTGGAACGCGAACGTCGAAGGCACGCGCCAACTCCTGCAAGCCTCGCGGGACGCAGGTGTGCAGCGATTCATTCACATCGGCACCGAAGCTGCGCTGTTTCATGGTCAGCACATGCGCGACATCGACGAGCGCTATCCATACCCCGCGCACACGCCGTTTCTGTATTCCGAGACGAAGGCGGCCGCGGAAAAGCTGGTGCTTGCGGCAAACGCGCCCGGCTTCGCGACGCTCTCGATCCGGCCGCGCTTCGTATGGGGCCCGGGCGACCAGACGATCCTGCCGGTGCTCGAAGCGATGGTGCGCGCGGGAAAGTTCGTCTGGGTCGATCACGGCCGCTCGCAAACCTCGACGACCCACATCGCCAACCTGGTTCGCGGAGTCGAGCTCGCGCTCGAGCGCGGCACGGGCGGCAACGCGTACTTTGTCATCGACGACGGCGTCACGCAGATGCACGAGTTCCTGAGCGCGCTGCTCGCAACGCGCAGGTTGCAGCCGCAGGAGAAGTCGATTCCAGGATGGCTCGCGCGCACGCTGGCTGCAGTGACGGAAACGATCTGGCGCGCGCTTGGGAAGACGTCGGATCCGCCGCTCACACGACTCGCCGCCTCGATGATGTCGCGCGACTGCACGATTCGGGGCGAGAAGGCGCAGCGCGAGCTCGGGTATGTGCCGGTGATCTCGCGCAGCGAGGGACTGAAGCAGCTGTCAGCCTGACTCTCGGTTACTTCTTCGCCACCTTCCAGGTGCCGCCGGCGAACGACTGATCGCCGTCCTTCGCGACCATGTCCCACGTACCTTCGGCGGCGCCGCCATTGAACGTGCCCGTGACCTTGATGTCGGCGCGCGCGTCGAGCGGAAAGTCGTAGCGCGCCGTCATCTTCTGACCGTCGAAGCTCAATTCCTTGAACTTCGCCGTGTAGTCGCCCTGGTCCGTACCGACCGAGACTCCGCCCGCCGGCTTGCCGTCGCTCCCCGGCTCGATCGTGAGATCGAAGCGCCCGCTCCCGCCGCCTTCCCACGTGCCGTTCCACGTTCCCACGAACGCGGCGATATCGGTCTGCGCCACCGCCACGGCGCCGAGCAGCGCGAGCGCCGCTGCTGCGAACCATTGCTTCCGCATCGTCTTCTCCTTTGTTATGAGTTCGTCTGCATGCGCCGCATTCTAGCCTGCGGGCCGGATCGGAAAAGTTGTGTCATGAAGTACCGACGCGGCGACCGCAGGGATTTAGACTGCAACGCTCGCCGCCAACTGCAGGGGGGATTTCACTGTGCGGACCTTGAGATCATCGCTTCTCTTCATCGTCGTGCTGTGCATCGGTCTCGGCGCGGCGCACGCTCGCAACGCCAGCCTTCCGGAAGCGAAGCCGGAAGCGGTCGGCTTCTCGAGCGAGCGGCTCAAACGTCTCGACGCGGGCATGAAAGCCATCGTCGACAACAAGCAGCTCGCCGGCGTCTCGACCGTCGTCACGCGTCACGGCCAGGTCGTGCAACAGATGGTGTACGGCCAGGCGGATCTCGCGAGCAACGCACCGCTGCAGAAGGACACGATCGTCCGCATCTACTCGATGACGAAGCCGATCACCGGCGTCGCCATGATGATCCTGTACGAGGAAGGCAAGTGGAAACCTTCCGATCCGGTCAGCCGCTACATCCCGGAGTTCAAGGACCTGAAGGTCTTCAAGAGCCTCGACGCTGACGGCAAGCCGGTTGCGGACCTGCCCGGCCATCCGCCGACCATGGGCGAGCTGATGTCGCACACGGCCGGCTTCACGTACGGCCTGTTCGGCAGCTCGCCGGTCGACAAGATGTACGGCCAGGCGAATCTGCTCACCGCGAGCTCGCTGCAGGACTTCATCGACAAGCTCGCGCCGCTCCCGCTCGCGTACGAGCCGGGTCAGGGCTGGATGTACAGCGTCAGCGTCGACATCCAGGGCTACCTGGTGGAGAAGCTGTCGGGCCGGCCCTTCGCGGACTTTCTGCGCGAGCGTATCTTCGAGCCGCTCGGCATGAGCGACACAGCGTTCTTCGTGCCGCAGAACAAGCTATCGCGGCTCGCGACGATCTACCAATTGACGCCGCAAGGGCTGGCGCCCATGCCGCGCGATCCGAACGTCAGCGGGCCGCCGGGATTTCCTTCGGGCGGCGGCGGGCTGTACTCGACGGGCGGCGATTACCTGCGCTTCGCGCAGATGCTCGCGAACCGCGGTGAGTTGAATGGCGTGCGGATCCTCGCGCCGAGCTCGGTCGCGCTGATGACCAGCAATCACGTGCCTGAGGCAGTGCAGGCCGCGAACAAGTTTGGCATCGGCGCTTACCGGCAGCAGCCCGGCTTCGGCTTCGGATTCGATGTCGCCATCTACGAAGAGCCGACGCGCCTCGGCACCAGTGTCGGCGCGGGCACCTTCCTGTGGGACGGCATCGCCGGCACGTGGTTCTGGGTCGACCCGGTCAACGATATCGTGTTCGTCGGCATCATCCAGCGCTGGATGGGCCCGACGCCGGGCCCGAACATCGAAGACCTGTCGCGGTCGCTGACCATGCAGGCGCTCGTCGACCCGTCGAAGTAGCGGCGCATGAAAAAGG
>DATEKT010000009.1:0-31731 GCA_035277305.1 Steroidobacteraceae bacterium
ATGTACCAGAAGCTCGACCTGGCCCGCGCGCAGGAGCAGAGCGGCTCGCAGAGCGCCGACTCCGTGACGATCGAGCAGGTCGGCGCCGAGGCGGTCGAAGGCCATGACGCCACCAAGTACAAGATGCTGATGAAGGACGGCAGCGGCGGCGGCTTCATCTGGATCACGCCGGAAGGCATCCCGGTCAAGATGGATTTCCTGGGCAAGAACGGCCGCGAGAAGACGCGCATGACCGTCACGCTGACGAACCTCGCGATCGGCGCGCAGGATCCGGCGCTGTTCGAGCTGCCCGCCGACTACAAGTCGATGCCGACGTTCGCCGGCTTTCGCAAAGGCGGCATCTTCAGCACGGCCAAGAGCCTCTTCAACCGCTAAAGGTCACGATCATGAACTCCAGACTTTCATCGATTGCAGCGCTCCTGGCCGGAACGCTGCTGCTCACGAACTACGCGCACGCCGACTGCGCCGGCGACACGCTCGCCGACAAGAAGCGCAGCTACGAGCGCGCGCAGGCCGCCGAGCGCGCAGGCAACAAGGAAAACGCATTGCGCAGCTATCAGGCAGCGGAAGGATATGCTTGCGAGCCGAACAATCCGTACGAGGATGACGCCGCGAAGCGTGCTGCGCCGCTTGGACTCGATCTCGGCGCTGCCGCCGAGAAGCAGGGCGATCTGCGCCGCGCATTCGAGCTGTACGAAGCCGGTGGCCACTTCGCTGTCGCGGATCGCGTGTTCATGATGATGACGCGCGCCGAGCAGGAAGAGCCGAGCACGTATCAGCGCGCGCTCGAACACTATCGCAATCGCGAAGGTGCGTTCATCACCAACTCCGCGGCGGCGCTGAAGGCGGTGCCCGGCTACAAGCTCGATCCGAAGTACATGGCCGAAGTGCAGGCCATGCCGGCGAAAGGTGTGGAGCACGCGCTCGAACGCGAGCGCAATGCCTGGAACGAGCAGTTCCTGCGCGAATACGTGCAGTTGATCCAGTCCCGCCCGGACGATGTGCTCGACGGCGAAGCCATGCAGCGCTTCGGCGCCGCGCAGCAGGCGTTCGCGCAGAAGTGGCGCGACGCGGATCCGCTGAAGACTTCGCGACGCGCGCTGCAGTCTGTGAAGATGTGGGGCATGGCCGGGAGCGATGAGAACCATCACAAGGCGACGCAGGCGCGCTTCGTCCAGCTGACCGAGCAGCGTGCGACCTCGTTGCGCACGAAGTTCTTCGGCGCGCCGAAGCTGCTGGACGACGCGATGGGCTATTACCGCTCGGTCAACAGCGAAGACCAGGCGTCGCTGGAAGGCCAGCTCCGCGCGATCCGCTCGCAGGCGCTGCAGCTTGCGAACCAGGCGAATGACAAGCAGCGCTACATGCTTGCGTCCGAGTACTACGACGTCGCCGGCGAAGATGCGAAGGCAGCTGCTGCGCGCGCCAAACAGCAGCAGCTCGCGATGCAAAGTATGCAGCCCGCGATGGATGCGGCTCGCAAGCAGGCCGAAGAGCTGCAGAAGCAGTTCGGCGATCCGGCGACTGTCGCAGCAATGCGCCAGCAGGCCGAGGCCGCTCGCAAGAACCTGCAGCAGCAACAGCAGCAGGCGCAGAAGCGCAATAAGCAGAGCGCCGACGACCTGGAGAAAGAGCTGGGACTTTAAAAGACCGGAATGTCGGATTTGGGCCGCGTCGTTCGTCATTGAGATATGAACGCCGTGGCCCAAATCGTTGCACTCTGGCTCCAGCGCGGACTCGCGCTGGTGCGCAGCGTCGGGCCCTACGCGCTGATCGAGATCCTGCTGCCGGGCGGCACCCTGATCGCACTGCTGCTGTGGCTGGCCCGGCAGGGCGCGTTCTCGACCCGGGCGGGATCCATCGAATTGATGCCCGCGCATTACTCCAAACGATTGGATCCGCCGGTTGCCGTGCGAGTACGCTGCCGGACCATGAAACGTGCCTGGTCAGGGTTGCTCACCGTCGCGCTCGGCTGCAGCAGCGTCGCCAGCGCTGCCGAGGTCGCGCTTCACAGCTGCGAATTGCCGGGCGTAAAGCGGGCCGCGAAGTGCGGTGTAGTCGAGGTGCCCGAGAATCCGGACAAGCCGCAGGGCCGTCGCTTGCAGCTGGGCGTGGCAATCGTCCCGGCCGAAAATCCCGGCGCGCACGACGATCCGATCGTGCCGCTGATGGGCGGTCCAGGCGAGGACGCTATCAGCTCGGCCGAGTACTACCTGTCGACCATCGGACCGCTGTTGAAGGATCGCGACCTGCTGCTGATCGATCAGCGCGGCACGGGCAAGTCGAATGCCTTGCGTTGCAAGCTGTACGACCCGAAGAACTCAGCGAAGAGCCTCCACGATCTGTTTCCCGCGGACGCGGTTGCGCGCTGCGCGAAAGACCTGAGCAATCGCGCTGACCTGACGCAGTACACGTACCCACATCTCGCGCGCGATCTCGAGCATGTCCGGCAGACGCTTGGCTACGGTCAGCTGAACATCACCGCTGGTTCATATGGAACGCGCGCCGCGCAGGTGTACCTGCGCATGTATCCCCGCAGCGTACGGACCGTGTACCTGGGCAGCGTCGTGCCTCTCGACGTGACCACCCCGCTGACCATGGCGAAGACTGCGGAAGCCGCGCGCAACAAGACTTTCGATGCTTGTGCGGCCGACGCAGCCTGTCGCGCAGCGTTCCCGAACCTGCGCGCGGAGCTCGAGGACATCGGCCGGCAACTGGATTCCGGCAAGCTTGCGCTCGATCACGGCCGCGTCGCCGAGTGGTTCCGGTCGCTCACTTATCGGCCGTACAGCGCAACGGATCTGCCGTGGCTGATTCACCGCGCGCACGCAGGCGACTGGAAGCCGATCGAACAAGGCGTCCTGGAGAATGCAGCCGGCGCCGATGCGGCGCTGAGCCTGGGCCTGCTCTTTTCGATCACGTGCAACGATGACGTCGCGTTCATCACGGAACCGGACATCGCGCGCGAGACGCAGGGAACGTTCCTGCGCGACTATCGAGTACGCCAGCAACAGGCCGCGTGCCGGCAGTGGCCGAAGAATCCGCGGGAGACGGATCGCACACCGGTCAGATCAGCCGTGCCGACCCTGTTCGTTTCGGGCGACAGCGACGCAGCGACGCCGCTGTGGTTTACTGCGCGCATCGCGGCGGGATTTTCGCAACGCGCGGAAGTGATTGCCGCCGGACAAGGCCACACAGAGTGGAGCGAGTGCGTCGCCGGTTTCTACGAGCAACTGGTGCGCGACGGCTCGGTCCGCAATCTCCGCGGAACAACTTGCAATGCCATACCCCGCCCTCCTTTCAAGACTCAATAAATCCTGCCTCGCGCTCACTACCTTCGCATTCCTCGTTCCCACCGCACACGCCGCGTGTGAGAAGGGCGTCTACGCCGCGGATCGCGGCGGCGAATACGTCGTCGTGGTGCCAGCGGCCGATCCACAAGCGCCCGGGCAGCGCTATCTCTTCGGCGATGGACGCCGCGGCAGCACGAGCGATGACAATGCGCCGGTCGCTTGCGTCGGCGACGGTGTCGAGATCAAGAAAAGCAACGGCAGCACCGAGCGCTGGAAGCAACTGCCGCTCACCGCGACGGACACGCACTTCACCAGCGTCGAGACCGACCTCGCCGGGCGCTTGATCGAGCCGCGAGGCGAAGGCCAGCGTCCGCTGGTCGTGATGGTGCACGGATCGGAGCGCACGTCGGCATTGAACTCGGTGTACGCCTACTCGCTCGCAGCCCAGGGCATCGCGGTGTTCGTGTACGACAAACGCGGCACCGGCAGCTCGGAAGGCGAATACACGCAGAACTTCGAGCTGCTCGCCGCCGACGCCGCAGCAGCATTCGCCCACGCAAAGACGATGACCCAGGGCCCTATCAGCCGTGCGGGCTATTTCGGCGGCAGCCAGGGCGGCTGGGTTGCGCCGCTCGCGGCCACCCGTTCGGCAGCGGACTTCGTCGCGATCGGCTTCGGCCTGGTCGCTTCGCCGATCGACGAAGATCGCGAGCAGATGGTGTCCGAGGCGCGCGAGCTCGGCCTCGACGCGCGGGCCTTCGAGCTGATCGACGCGCTGTCCGCAGCAACTTCGCGGCTGGTGCTCAGCGGCTTTGCGCAGGGCTACGAACAGCTGGACAAGGTGCGCAGCCAGCTCGCGAGCCATCCGTGGTCGACGCGGATTCGCGGCGAATACAGCGGCCAGATCGTGCAGATGACGGACGAGGAGCTGCATCGCCTCGGCCGCGCGCGCTTCGACAACGTCGAGCTGATCTGGGACTACGACTCCATCGCCGCGCTCAAACGCGTGAACGTGCCCGTGCTGTGGGTGCTGGCGGAGCAGGATCGCGAAGCGCCGATCGAAACCACGCGCGCGGCGCTGCTGCAACTGAAGAAGTCGGGCAAGCCGATCGACGTCTACCTGTTCCCCGACACGGACCACGGCATGATGGAGTTCGTCGCGAATCCCGACGGCTCGCGCAAGGTCACGCGGATCACGGACGGCTATCTGCGCTTGCTCGGCGACTGGATCAAAGGCCATGTCGCCAGCACGTACGGGCGCGGACGGAAGCTCGAGTAATGTCCGCTACTGCGGCATGTCTTCCTTGATTTCGGGCTCCGTGAGCTGCGCGAGCAGCGTCAGCGACTCCTGCCAGCCGAGGTAGCACGCCTCGAGCGGAATCGCATCGGGCAGGTTTTCCTGCACGATGTTGATCTCGACGCCCACCGAGACCTGCTTCAGCGTTACCGTCGTCATCATCTCGCCGGGCAGGCCGGGATGATCGAACTTGTCCGTGTAGCGCAGGCGCTCGTTCGGCACCAGCTCCACGTACTTGCCGCCGAACGAGTGGCTCTCGCCGGTCGTGAAGTTCTTGAACGACATCTTGTAGGAACCGCCGACGCGTGCGTCCATCTCGTGCACCTTGCCGGTGAATCCATGCGGCGGCAGCCACTTGGCCATCGCTTCCGCATCGAGGAAAGCGCGATAGACGCGCTCCGGCGTCGCGCGCAGCACGCGATGCAGCTTGACGGTATTCGGCATGTGACTCTCCTTCGATCGAGTGTGTAGAAATCCCGCATTCCTGGCCGTCATTGTATTAGAACAGCCAGAGGAGCCCGCCATGTGTCCGATATGTCTGACGACCGCAACCGTCGTCGCAGCCAGCACCACCTCTGGAGTTGGCGTGCTCGGTTTCATCGCGCTGCGCTTGCGCGCGTGGCGCCGCAAGCTGGAGAAACTCTGATGTCTGAAATTCCTGCAGTGGTCGATCGCAATGTGTTCCAGGCCGAAGTCGACAAGCTGCGCCTGCGCGAGAAAGCTCACACGCAGGAAAGCGACGCCATCGCCGCTGCCCGTCGCCGGCTGCCGATGGTCGAAGTGGATGGCACCGCGCAACTCATCGGTGAGCGCGGCGCGATGACGTTGCTCGAAGCGTTCGAGGGACGCCGCATGCTCCTCGCGTATTACTTCATGTGGTACCCGGGCAATGCGGCTCCGGAGCAATGCGAAGGCTGCACGTGGTTCACCACCCAGGTGCGCGAGCTGTCGCACTTTCATTCGCGCGATGTAACGTACGCAACGTTCTGCCAGGGCCCGTATCCGCAGAGCGCGCGCTATCGCGAGTTCATGGACTGGAAGATGCCGTGGTACTCGATCCCGAAGCACTCGCAGGAAACGCTGCTCGCGGGACGCAAGCTCGGGATGATGTATCTCATCAGCTACGTGCGTGAGGACGCGAAAGTTTTCGAGACGTACTGGACTACGCGCCGCGGCGTCGAGGTGATGGACAACACCTACCACCTGCTCGACCTGACTGTTTATGGACGGCAGGAGAAGTGGGAAGACTCGCCGGAGGGCTGGCCCAGGCTGCGCGCAGGCAAGGCGAACATGCGCGAGAAGAGTCGGCCGATCTCGCAATGGTCGCGACTGGAGGCCGGACGGTCCGACGATTTGCAGGGCACCAATCGTTCCTAGCGGTCGAGCGGGTCGCGCGCCTAGAATCCTCCGGCCACCCCCGCCGGAGAAGAGCGTGACCCAGTCCAACCTCGCGAGCGGCCTGCAGCTCAGGTCGCTCATCAAGAAATCAGGCGTGCTCGAGCTTTCGCTGGTTTCCGTGCCGACGCCGGAGCCGGCTGCCGATGAGATCGTGATCCGGGTCGAGGCGACCCCGATCAACCCTTCCGATATCGCGCTGCTGCTCGGACCGATCGACATCAATACCGCCAAGCAGGCGGGCACGGCCGAGAGCCCGGTCTTTACGGCCAACGTTCTGGAGCGGGCAATGCCGGCGCTGGGCGCTCGACTCGATCAATCGATGCCCGTCGGTAACGAGGGCGCGGGCACTGTGGTGAAGGCTGGTTCGTCGCCGGCCGCGCAAGCGCTCATGGGCAAACTCGTCGCGGTGGCGAGCGGCTCGATGTACTCGCAGTACAAGATCGCGAAAGCAGGCGAGGCGCTGGTGCTGCCGGCCGGCACGAAGGCATCGCAGGCTGCCTCATGTTTCGTGAATCCGCTGACGGCGCTCAGCATGGTGGAAGTGATGCGGCGCGAAGGTCACAAGGCGCTGGTGCACACCGCGGCGGCGTCGAACCTCGGCCAGATGCTCAACAAGATCTGCCAGGGCGAAGGCGTCGGCCTGGTGAACATCGTGCGCAGCGCCGAGCAGGCGAACATTCTCAAAGGCATCGGCGCGAAGATCGTGCTCGATTCCACTTCCCCGCGGTTCATGGCTGACCTGATCGAAGCGGTCGGCGCAACCGAAGCGACATTGGCGTTCGATGCGATCGGCGGCGGCATGCTCGCGAGCCAGATCCTGACCGCGATGGAAGCTGCGGCCTCGGCGCGCATGGCTTCGTACAGCCGTTACGGCTCGAGCACGTTCAAGCAGGTGTACATCTACGGCGCTCTCGACATCAGCAAGACCGAGCTCACGCGCACCTTCGGCCTGTCCTGGTCGGTCAGCGGCTGGCTGCTGACGCCGTTCCTGCAAAAAATAGGTGGCGCGGATGTCAACCGATTGCGCCAGCGCGTCGTTTCTGAGCTGACGACGACCTTCGCGAGCCACTACACGAGAGAGATTTCGTTGCGTGAAGCGGCCTCGGTGGACGTCGTGCAGGCGTATAGCAAGCGGGCAACGGGGGAGAAATACCTGATCGTGCCGAATGGCTGACTGGGGGCGCTGATGGAGATCGCCGCGAATGTGCTGAACGGCCGCAAGATCCTCGTGGTTGAGGATCAGTACGCTGTCGCGCTCGATTTGTGCGAAGGCCTGGATCGCGAGGGCGCAAGCGTCGTGGGGCCCGTGTCGTCGGTTGAGGACGCGCTGCAAATGCTCGAGTCGAGCGCACGGCCGGATGCCGCGGTGCTGGACATCAAGTTGCACGGCGGCCTGGTCTTTCCCGTCGCGGACAGGCTGCAGGAGCTCGGCGTGCCGTACCTGTTCACGAGCGCCTGCGAGCCCGACGAGATTCCCGAGCAGTATCGCCGCGCACCGCGCTTCGACAAACCCATTCGCCTCACCTCGATCATCGCTGCGATCCGCCAGCAGATCAGCGCCGGTTGAGCCTCGGTCGGAGCGCCTCGTCGAAGACGCCCGACCGATCGCTCGCGTCGCGCTAATCGAACCGGACGGCTGACGAGGTCGAGCACCCGACCGACAGCAGCAGACCGTCATTGTTGTAGTTCTCGGCGGTGCCGCCGGACGTGAAGCTCAGTCCGCCCGCGCCCAGCACGATGTCGTGACGCACGATGCGCCAGCCGGTCGACGCACCCGCGGCGTCGAACATGAAAAACTTCTGCGCGAACTCGTACTGGTTGCCGTGCACGTGGCGCCAGTAGCCGAGGTGCGCCGATTGGGTCGCCGGGTTCGACGAATTGGCGTC
Source organism: Steroidobacteraceae bacterium (assembly GCA_035277305.1). Classification (GTDB taxonomy): domain Bacteria; phylum Pseudomonadota; class Gammaproteobacteria; order Steroidobacterales; family Steroidobacteraceae; genus Steroidobacter. The sequence goes on from DATEKT010000009.1 coordinate 7,875, forward strand.
GAGGAACGTGCCGTCCGCCGCGAACACATTCGTCGCGTTGAAGCTCGCAAACACCACGGTCCCCGGAACGTTGCCCGGCAGGCAGTTCGTGATATTGACCCGGGCGCTCCAGATGCCTCTGATCCGTTTCGAGGAGTCGTGCGCCCAGGCGGGCTGACCCACCAGCAGCGCCAGGGCACCCGCCGCGAGCCAGCGCGACGCCAAAGCCATTGCAGTCTTGTTCATGGTCCATCTCCGGTGAAGTTGCAGGCCGATGCGATATGCAGCGGCGGCCCCGTTGTCGCCCGGCCGGCCCCTGGATGTAGTTAGAATCGCTGAAGGTTTCTGCGAATTTGTGAGAACGCCGCCCATGAGCGCCGGAACCGCCGAAATCTGCCAGTTCCACGGCTATCGCCTGGATGTCGTGCGGCGCCAGCTGCTCGATCCGGACGGCGCGCCCGTGCCGCTGATGCCGAAAGCGGTCGAGACGCTCGTCTACCTGGTCGCCCGCGCCGGGCAGACCGTGAGCAAGGAAGAGCTGCTGCGCGCGGTCTGGCCGAACGTCGTAGTGGAAGAGAACAACCTCACCCAGAACATTTCCGCGCTGCGCCGCGCTTTCGGCGAGTCGCTGGCCGAGCGCCGCTTCATCGTCACGATTCCGGGACAGGGCTATCGGTTCGTCGCGCCCGTCACTACGGTTTCCGACCCGGTCGCCGAGCTGGCCCCTGCAGCGAACCCGGTACAGGCCGCCCGGCCGAAACGGCGACTGCTGATTGGCATCGCCGCACTTGCCGTCCTTCTCGTGGCAGGCGTGCTCGCCTGGCGCATGGCGGCGATCAAGGAAGGTGCAATTCCTTCGCAGCCGCGAACCATCGCGATCCTGCCCTTCGCGCCGGTCGTCGCGAGCAACCGCAACGAGGCGCTGGAGCTCGGCATGGCCGACAGCCTGATCATGGAGTTGAGCCGCAGCACGCACCTGATCGTGCGCCCGCTGAATGCCACGCGGAGTTTCGTCGCCCTCGATCAGGATCCGCTCGCGGCGGGGCGGCAACTCGAAGTCGACGCGGTCGTCGACGGCACGATGCAGGTCGTCGAAGATCGCGTGCGCGCTTCGGCGCGGCTGCTGCGCGTCGCCGACGGGCGGCAATTGTGGGCCGGCAAATTCGAAGAGCGGTTCTCGCACATCTTCGACGTGCAAGACGCCATCGCGCAGCGAGTCGCGGCGGCGTTGCAGATCCAGCTCGAGCCGCGCTCCGATCACCAGACCGAAAACGTGCAGGCGTATGAGCTTTACATGCGCGGCCGGCTGCACGCGCTGCGGCTCGTCATGCCGGAAGTGTTGCGGGGCATCGAGTACTACGAACGCGCGATCGTCGCGGACCCCACCTATGCGCTCCCGCACGCGGGAATCGCCGAGGCGCTGCGGGCAGCAGTCCTGAGCAACGATGCGCCGCCCACCGAGATGACGCCGCGCGCCGTGGCAGCGGCCAACCGTGCAATCGAGCTGGCGCCCGACCTTGCGGAAACGAACTACGCGCGCGGACTGGTGGCGATGTGGCTCGAATGGGACTGGCGCGCGACCGAAACGTATCTCTCGCGCGCCGTCGAGCTCGAGCCGAACAATGCCGACGCTCACATCTACCTCGCCCACCATTACTCGAACCTGGGCCGCAAACAGGAAGCGCTGGCGCACGCGCAACGCGCGCGCGAGCTGAATCCGGTCAGTCCGCTGATCGGTGCGTTCGAAGGCCTGGTCCTTACGCATCAGCGCGAGCAGGAGGCAGCGGTGCAGCGGCTCCGCGACGCGGTCAGCCTGGATCCGCAGTTCTGGCTCTCGCACCATCTGCTCGCGAACGCGCTGATCGACGCAGGTCAGTACGACGCCGCGCTGCAGGAAACCGCCGAGGCCAAACGGCTGTCCCCGTTGCAGACGCTGTCCGACGCATTCGGAGCAATCGCACTCGCGCGTCTGGGCCGCAAGGAAGAGGCTCGCGCGGTGCTGCAATCGCTGGCGGAGACTGCGCGTCATACATATGTACCGCCCACGCACTTCGCCCTGATCGAAACCGCGCTGGGCGAGCGCGACCAGGCGTTCGCGCACCTGGAAGCCGCCTTTTCCGTCCATGACGCCCGCCTCGCGCTGCTGAAGATCGATCCGAAATGGGACGATCTGCGTTCCGACCCGCGGTTCGATGGCCTCCTGCGCCGGCTGAATTTCTGAAAAGTGGCGTAAGCGATCCGTAAGCGACGCGCACGGATACTTTCGGTGAACAAGAACCGGAAGGAAATCCGCCCATGATCCGTGCCCGAAGCTCTTTGCTGGTGTTCGCTGCCGGCGCTCTGCTCGCTGCAACCCAGGCCCACGCGGTACCGGTTGTCGTTGACTACAACGTCGCAGGCACGGGGCAGACAGCTCGCGCCAGCTTCGAGTTCGTCGACGGATCGCGGCTGCAGATCACGCTCGCCGAGACGACGGCTTCGGGAGCGTCGAGCCTCACCGGCGGCAATGCAATCCTGACGAGCCTCGGATTCATGCTGCCGCGAGTCCAGATCGTCGGCGGCGCCGTAACGATTGCGGCCGGCAGCAGCAGCGCCGGATTTGCCGGCGATCCGCTCGGCGGCGGTGCGGATGTCTCGAATCTGTGGGGCTACACGCCGACGAATCTAGCTGCCGCGCTTCAGGCGAACAGCGCCGAGCTTGCGGCGGCAGCTGCTGCGCAAACGGCGATAGCGGCAGAACAGAATGCAATCGAAATCGCGAAGCGCGCACGCGCCAAGGCACAACGAGACGCCGCGGCACAATTGCTGGCCAACAATCCAGACCCACAGCAGATGGCGGACGCAGCGGATCTGATCAAGGCTGCTGAGCGGGACGAGGCGGACGCGGCCATAGCACGCGATGCCAGCGAAGTCGCCACCGCGCAAGCAGCAGCATTGCAAGCACAGGCCGATGATCTTGCCGCACGCGCCGCGACCTCTCCGGCATTGCAGCTGGTGGGTGCGCTGTGGAACCCGCTGACTGCCTTCCTCTCCTCGCCTGGCACGTTCGACGGCCTCGACGGCGGACTGCTCGGCGATGCGCTCGCGCGCGGCAGCGAACGGATCATCACGAATTCAGTGCTGCTCTCGCTGACGCTGAGCGATGCGCTGCTCGCGATCGAACAGGAGCAATTCCTCGCGAGCCTGCGCACCGGATCGTTCATCGGCTACGGCAGCGGCGGATTCCTGGACGGCCGGCCCGACGGTTTGCCGCCCGTGGCTGTTGCCGAACCGGCGGCAATTTCGCTCCTGCTCCTGATGCTGCTCGCGCTCAGCGGATTTTCTGCAGCAGGGCGTAGGCGAACGATTGCGGAGCTCCGCGCGGCGTCGAATGCAGCTCGCGGCGTGCTGCTGTCAGTTTGAATCGTTCCGCGAACAACTCCGCGATCTGTTCCGCATCGCGCTGCACGACCGGTAAGCGACTGCACTGATCCGGACCGTCGCTGGCGAATCCAGCGATGATCGCGTGACCGCCGACGGCGATGGAGTTGCTCGCGACGCGCACATAGCGCTGCACGTCCTGGAGATCAGTGAGGAAATGCAGCGCCGCGCGATCGTGCCAGAGGTCGACGCTGTCCGGGTCCAGATCGGCAGCGCCGACGTCGCTCACGATCCAGCGCACGCGAACTGCACGATCGCCGAGCCGGTCTCGCGACACTTGCAATGCCGCGGCTGAAATGTCGAGTACGGTTACGTGCTCGACGCCGCGATCGAGCAGGTCGTCCACGAGCGTGGACGCACCGCCGCCCACGTCGATCACCCGCGATTGCGTATTCAATCCCGCGCTCAGCAACAGCTCGAGCGACACCTCGAGATGCGCACGAAACCAGCTGACCCGCTCGGGTCGCTGCGATCCGTAGACCTGGTCCCAATGAGTGGCTGAGCTCGCCATCTGACTTCGGTAGTATTGCCGGATGAGTGAAGCAGACACCAACGCGACGCAGCCTGCAAGCCAGAAGGAGCCCCCGGTGGAAGGTCCGGAAGTTCATCACCCGCACAAGCATCACGGCGGCGGACTGCCGCGCTGGCTCGAGCTGAGCATCGCGGTCACCGCGCTCATCACCTCCGTCAGCTCGATCGTCATCGCCATTCATCACGGCAAGACCATGGAAAAGCTGGTGCAGGCAAATTCGCTGCCCTACATGGCAGCCGGAGTCAGCGACGTCACCACCGAGGGTGCGCAGATCCTGTCGCTCGATATCCTGAACCGCGGCGTCGGGCCGGCGCACGAGAAAAGCCTGCGCGTGAAGGTCGACGGGCAGTACGTCGCATCGGTGGACGCGCTGATCGCCGCGTCGCTGACACCAGCCGAAGTCGCCGAAGTGCAGAAGGCGCGCGACGACAGAGTGCTGGTCATCACGAAGAACAACGTGAAGCACCGCTTCGTCCCCGGCGGCGCCGAGCAGATGATCTTCCGCACGATCAGGACGCCGGAGAATGGGCGGCTCTGGGATCTGCTGGACGACGCGCAGAAGAAGTGGTCGATCGAGTTCTGCTATTGCTCGGTATTCGACGAATGCTGGTATGTCGCCAACAAGTGGGCGGAGCCAGAGCCCGTGAAACAGTGCACGCGCGACGAGCCGAACGAATTCACGCCCTGACGCGCTGCTAGTCCGTATCCAGGAATTCCGGCGGCACGTCCGTGCCGGCAAGCGTGGGGAAAGGTGACTCTTTCGCCTCGAACCTCGCGCGAGCTTCAGGTTGCGCGATTGCGGCGGCAAGCGCAGTGCTCAGCTCGTAGGCCCGCGTGTCGTAGCCGCGCTCTTCCAGAGCGCTGCAAAACGCATCCACGTGCGCGCCGCCACTCTGATACACGAGCGGGGCGAAGTCCGGATCGATTTCCGTGTCGGCGGGATGCTCGTACGAAGCACGACATCCGGTCACGTCGGTTGCATGATAGTTGCGGCACGTTTGCGGCCGCGCCTCGTAGATCGAGCAGCGCCCCTGCGCGAGGAACGGACACTTCACGTTGCGCTGCATGCGTTCCAGTTCGCTCAGACCGCGCAGCGCCGCGCTGTTCGCTTCGATCTCGCTGCGCACGCGCGCTTGCTCCTCGGCGCTCAGCTCGCGTGCCATGAAGTCGAGGATGCTGAATGCTTCGACGGCGCGAACGTCGACAGTGAAGTAGCAGCACCAGAAGCAACCGCTTTTGCACGCGAGCGTGTGCGCGTCGGGAGCGGCACTCAGCCGTGCATCGTGGCGCGTGCGCGAGCTCTCGTATGCGGCAACGGGTCCCAGCCGCTCGATGTCCGCGCGCGCCCGTTGCGTTTCCTGCGTGACGATTCCGTGCACCAGCACGTCGTCGAGGATGATTTCCAACTCACACTCCGCTAGCGCTGAGTCGCGAGCGCGGCCATCCGCGCGAGGGCCTCATCATATTCCCGCACGAGGCTGTCGACGACTCCGCTCATCGGCTCGATCGCGCGGACCGCGCCAATGCCCTGCCCTGCCGACCACAGATCCTTCCAGCGCTTCGCCACCTGCTGTTGCTGGCTGCTGTCGTAGTTGCGTTGCGGCTTGTCGGGCATCTGCTCGGGATCGTAGCCCGAACGGCGCAGGCTCGGCTTCAGCCACGTCGCGGGAGTGCCGGTGATCGAAGCGCTCACGAGCAGATCATCCAGCGTCGAGTCCACGACCATCTGCTTGTATTCCTCGACCGCGCGACTTTCGCGCGTCGCGATGAAGCGCGTGCCCATGTAGACGAGGTCCGCGCCCGCCGCGATCGCACCCGCGACTCCATATCCGTCGGCGATACCGCCGCCGACGATCACGAGGCCATTCGTCAGTTCGCGTGCAGCCGAGATGAATGCGAACGGCGAAATGAATCCGGTATGGCCGCCGGCCCCCGCTGACACGCATGCGAGGCCGTCCGCACCGGCGTCGATCGCTTTCTTCGCCAGCGTCAGATTGACGACATCGGCGATCACGATGCCGCCGTACGAGTGGACGAGCTCGATCGCCGGCTTCGGGCTGCCGAGCGCCGTGATCACGATCGGTGGGCGATAGCGCGCGACCAGCTCGAGGTCCTGCAACAGCCGCTGATTGGTCGAGTGCGTGATGACGTTCGTCGCCCAGGGGGCGACCGCGCCTTCGCGCAGCTCGGTGACGATGCGCCCCATCCAGGCATCGAGCTCCTCGGTGCTGCGCGCGTTGGTCGTCGGGAATGCGCCGATGATGCCGCTGCGGCAGGCCTCGATGACCAGCTCCGGTCCGGAAATGAGAAACATGGGGGCCGCCACGACCGGCAGCCGCAGCCGACCGTGGCCCGAAAAGAGCGAAGGCGCCACGGCGCCGATGTTCAAGTTCCTAGTCACTTGCTAAACTGTACTGACTCTGACGCGCGAGTCAATCGGATCGCAGCCCATGCAACAGTCCGCACGCACCCTGCCTCCCCTGGATTTCGACGGTTTGCGCCCGCCGTCGCCGTTCATGACCGAAGTCCACGCCCGCTGGTGCGCCCGGGTCCGTGACTTTGTCACTCGCGAAATTGAACCGAACCTCCCCGCGTGGGAGGCGACCGGCACCTTCCCGGACTCGCTCTACGAGACCGCGGCGCGAGCGGGACTCCTCGGCGTGGGCTTTCCCGAGCGCCTCGGCGGCAACACCGAGAATGCCGACCCCTGGTTCCGCGTGATCTTCTCCGAGGAAATGCACCGGCCCGGCGCCGGCGTCGTGTTCGCGGACCTGGCGACACATTGGATCGGGCTGCCGCCCGTCGTGCAGTTCGGCACGCCCGACCTGCAGGAATCGATCGCGCGCCCGGTGCTCGCCGGCCAGCGCAAGATCGCATTCGCAGTCACCGAGCCCGGCGGCGGTTCCGACGCCGGCGCGCTGCGCACGAGCGCGGAGCGTCGCGAAGGACACTGGCTGGTCAACGGCTCGAAGACGCTCATTTCGGGCGCACTGCGCGCGGATCACATCCTGACGGCTGTTCGCACCGGCGCGGCCGGAGCCGGCGGCATCTCGTTGCTGCTGATCGACGCAACCAGCCCCGGCATCGAGCGGCGCATCGTGCCCGGCCTGCGCTGGTACAACTCCAGCATCGGCACCATCGAGTTCCGCGACGTGCGCGTGCCGCTGGAACGGCTGATCGGGCCGGAAAACAAAGGTTTCGCGGGCCTCGCCAAGCAGTTCAACATCGAGCGCCTGAGCGGCATAGCTGCGACGCTGGCGATGTCGCGCACGGCGCTGGCCGAGGCGATCGCCTGGGCGCAGCAGCGTGAGGCCTTCGGCAAGAAGCTCGTGGAGCACCAGGCGCTGCGCCACAAGCTCGTCGACGCCGTGCGCAGCATTCGCGTCGCGTATGCATATCTCGACCAGTGCGTCTGGCGCTTGCAGCAGGGCGACAGCGCGGTCGCCGACATCGCGATGCTCAAGGTACAGGCGACGCGCACGCTCGAACGAGTCGCGCGCGAGGCGATGCATGTGCTCGGCCAGCACGCCTACGACGGCGCCAATCGCGCCGAGCGCATCTACCGCGAGGCGCGCATCTTCGCCATCGGCGGCGGCACCGAAGAAATCCTCAACGACCTGGCCGCGCGCCAGCTCGGCATCTAAACGATTCTCCTGCGAGGGCAATGACGATGACCCAATACGCGCACCTGCTGAAAGACATCATGGCGGCCGCGCTCAAGCCGGACGTCGAGCGCTTCGTCGGCTTCCTGACCGACGACGTCGAATACCACTTCCACGTCAGCACGCCGCCGGTGCGCGGCAAAGACGGCGTGCGCCGCTTCATGGCCAAGTACGGCACGATCGCCGGCGATCCGCTGTGGCGCGTCGATCGCGTCGCCGAAGCCGACAACTGCCTGTTCATCGAAGGCTACGAGGAATACACCGACAAGCGCACTGGCGAGCGCATCGCGCATCCGTACATGGGAATCATGGAATTCCGCGACGGCAAGATCTCGAAGTGGCGGGACTACTTCGAGATGAATCAGAAGAAGAAAGAGGGGTAACTTCCGGCAGGGATTTGCGGCGAAGAGGAAGAGGAAGAATGTCTCTCGCCAAGATCGCCAAGATCGCCAAGGAAGAAGGGAAAGAATCGTTGTCCGGATTCCGAGCGGATCCCCTTCCGGCTTTTCCGGCCTTGGCGATCTTGGCGATCTTGGCGAGAGATTTTTCTTATCTCATGATTCTTCGCCGCGACCGCGCTCGTGTCTGGCACGGATGCGCAGTTTCCGGGTCTGCTCTTAGAGCTTCGTTCTCCTCACCGCGATCCCCGCAGCCACGCGATCCCAGCAGTCGGCGGTGACGCCTTGCTGGCGGATCTCGACTTTGCGCACTTTGTTGGTGGGCGTTTTCGGCAGCGACTCCATGACGCGCACGTAGCGAGGGACCATGTAATGCGGCATGCGCGGGATGAGGAACTGCAGGAGCGCGGCGGGATCGACGGCTGAGCCGGCAGTTGGTGCGAGGGCGACGAGTACTTCTTCCTCGCCGTCGGGACTTGGCACGCCGACTGCGGCAACTTCGGCGACGCCCGTGAAGGCGAAGACCTCGGCTTCGACTTCCATCGACGAGATGTTCTCGCCGCGGCGGCGGATGGCGTCCTTGAGGCGGTCGACGAAAAAGAAGTCGCCCTTCTCGTTGCGATAGAGCAGATCGCCGGTGTGGAACCAGCCGTTGCGCCAGGCGCGCGCGTTCGCTTCAGGCTGATTGATATAGCCGAGCGAAGTGGTCCAGGGCAGGTCGTTGCGCACGATGAGCTCGCCGGTGACTCCGGGCGGGCACTCGATGTCGTTCCCATCGACGATGCGGCACTCGCAGCCAGTCCGCGGCCGCCCGCAGCTGCCGGGCTCGGACACGTCGATGTCCGTGACCAGCGGCACCGAGAGCTCGGTCATGTTGAAGCCCGAGCAATAGTGAAAGTCGAAGCGGTGCGCAATTTCCATCGCCTGGCGCGACAGCGGCATCACTGCAAAGCGCAGCGGATTGTTCTTGTCCTGCGGCGACGGAGGAATCTTAGCGAGGAACGCCGGCATGGAACCGATCAGGCCGCTCGTCGTGGTGGCGCCGAACCTGTGCACGCGATCCCAGAACTTCTCGGTGCTGAAGCTTTCGCACAGGACGGCGGAACAGCCCGCGATGAGCGTGCCGCTGATCGAGCCGACGCCGCCGATGTGAAACATCGGCAGCTCGATCAGCATGCGATCCTCGGCAGTCATGTAGCCGTACTGGGCGCGCGCGGCCGTGTGAATCTGCAGGTAGGTGCACAGCACGCCTTTCGACGGGCCGGTCGTGCCGGACGTGAAGATCAGCATCTGCGCGTCCCAGCGTTCCACGGCCGCATCGGGTGCGCCGTCGTCGTCCTCGTCGAGCACATCCGGCGCAAACACCTTCAGCTGTTTCGCATCGACGCCTTCCAGGCGCTCGAACAATCCGGGATGCGCGATCATGACGGTGGCGCCCGACTCCGCGATCGCATGCTCGAGCAGTCTGCCGCGATAAGCGATGTTCAGCGGCGCGAAGCACGCACCGACGAGATTTGCACCGAACCAGGCGCGCACTGCATCGGGTCCGTTCGGCAGCCATACGAGCACTTTGTCGCCCGCTCGCACTCCGCGGCGACGCAAAGCAGCGGCCGCGCGACGCGCCAGCGAGTACGTGTGGCCGTAGCTCCAGCGCTTGCCGTCTTCATACAGCAGGAAATCGCGATCTGGCGTAGCGGCGGCGCGCGCAGCGAGCAGAGACGGCAACACGCATTGCTCGCGGCTCGGCATCGCGGGATCGAACCATTGCGGATGATGAGCAGCCATGGACACTCAGCGCGCTGAACGAGCGGGGCGTCGCCGTTCGACGTCCTGGGGTCGCAGCTCTTCGTGGCAGTGATCGCAGACGACGGCGCCGTCCGCAGTTTTTCCGCAGGATCGGTGCAGGAGCTGCAACGGCGCGGTGCGGCCGCGCAGCAGCCAGCGATCCGCCCATTGATGCAGCGTGAAAGCCGGCAGATACAGCTCGCGCCCGCGCTCCGTCAGTCGATACTCGTAGCGCGGCGGACGATCCTGATACTGGAACCGCTCGAACACGCGCGCCTGCACGAGCATGCGCAAACGGTCGGCGAGCGTGTTCGTCGAAACGCACAGCGCCGCCTGGATATCGGCGAAGCGGTGCAGACCGAAGTAACTCGATGCCTGCACCAGCGCGGCCCAGCGATCGCCGATGACGTCGATGACGTGGACCGTGCCTTCCTCGATCTCGCGCCACGAGTTGGCGCCGACGTGCAGGCAATGCTTCGGCAGGCTCACCTGCCCGTCCTCGGGATCCGCAACCATCTCGACGCGGATGCTGCGAATGTCGATCGGCTCGCGGCAGCCGCGGCAGATGAGCAGCGGTGATGTCTTCTTGCCGCACGGCCGGTGCACGAGCTCGCGCGGAATTTCCGACTGACTGCCGCCGTAGCGCCGTTCCCAGAGCCAGTACATCAAGGCCGTGGGATAGAGATCGGCGCCCATGCGAGTGAGCCGGTATTCGTAGCGCGTCGGACGCACCTGGTAGGGATGGCGATGCAGGATGCCCTCGTCGACGAGCGAGCGCAGGCGCGAAGTCAGCGTCGCGCGATTCGCGCCGGTCGCGGCGACCAGCTCTTCGAAGCGGCGCGCGCCGAGAAAAATCTCGCGCAGCATGAGCGCGGACCAGCGATCGCCGAGCGCCTCGAACGCCATGGCCACCTGGCTGCTGCGCAGAATCGCGCCGGCGCGCTCCGGCCCGACGCGCGCGGCTATGCCGGCGATGCCTTCTGGGGTCTTCGACTGCTTGACAGCGGATGGTTTCAAAGCGGGTTCGGGCGTGACCGGCAGGATCCGTTGCGCACTATAGACTGAAACAGAGACAAGAAGATTTGGACAGGATGAACAGGATGTCAGAACGGAAGGAGCCAGACCCGTCATGTCCTCATCTCAACCATCCTGTTAATCCTGTTAATCCTGTCCATTCTTCTTTCCTATCTATTTCGGCACGCGGGCGCTGTTCTCGTTGATGACGAGCCAGGCGCCGCCGATCTTGCGGAACACCTGGCTCGTGCAGCCGGCGACGTTCTCGCGCGGCGTATTGTGGGTCCACGTATACAGCGCGATGCCGAGGTCGTCGGCGAGCATCTGCACCTCGATGTCGAAGAGCGCCGTGATGCCCATGGCGCCCTTCGGATAGTCGGCGCCGTAGATCTGGTTCATCGACGACCAGCCCTTGTACCAGACGCCTTTCATGGACCAGCGCATGTCGTCGCTCTTCCAGTAGTGCGTCATGTAGCTCTTCTGGTCTTCGCGATTCCACTGGTCGAACATCGTCGCCAGCGTCTGCCTGATCTCCTGTTCAGGTGTCATGGGCAGGCTCAGAACGAGTACGAGAAGTCGACGCCGTAGGTGCGCGGCGGGCCCCACACCTCGACCAGGTCGCCGAGGAACGGCAGGCCGAGCTGCGAGTACAGCTCGTCCGTGAGGTTCTTGCCCCACAGCGTCACCGCCCAGGTCGCGGACGGCGACTGCAGCCGCACCGATGCGTCGAGCAGACCGTAGGCCGGCTCGAAGCTGACATTGTCCGGACCCCAGTACAGCTTGCTCTGATGCGTGTAGTTGACGCGCGCCTCCAGCCCGTCGGGCCAGTTCGGCAGGTCGGCCGAATACACCAGGCCGAGGTTGTACTTGAACTTCGGCGTGCGCTGCATCGTCTTGCCGTCGTAGACGTGACCGGCGCGGTCGTCGTAGTCCTGGTACTCCGGATCGAGCGCAGTGAGCGCCGCGTTGAGCGTGAGACCGTCGGTCGCGGCCGCCGCGACTTCGAACTCGACGCCGCGGATGCGCGCGCTGCCTGCGTTCGACGTGATCAAGCACAAGCACGTGAGATCCGTGCGCTGCGCCTGCAGGTCTTTGTAGTCCATCTCGAACACGGCGGTGTTCACGCGCAGCCGCTGGCTGAACAGGTCCGACTTGAGGCCGACCTCGTAGTTCGTGACCTTCTCGGGATCGAACGAGATCTGCGCGGCTTCCGGCGTCGGCGGAATGAAATCCCAGCCGCCGCCCTTGAAGCCTTGCGCGATGCTCGCGTACACCAGCGCCGAATCGTTGATGCGGTACTCGACGTTGCCCTGTCCGGTCACTGCGTCCCACGTCTCGCCGTAGCTCACGTTCCAGTGCGTACCCGCCGGTCCGCGCAACGGCGTCACGCATGAACCGTCGCCGCCGTCGTCCAGACAGGTGACGTCCTTGGTGCCGGACTTGTCGTCGTTGAGATAGCGCACGCCGCCGGTCACCTTCCAGCCGTTGCCGAAGTTGTAACCGACCTGGCCAAACGCCGCGGCCGTCTTGATCTCCGCCGACGCGTTGTAGAAGCTGTGGCCGCTGAACACGGCGAGCGCCGTCGCATGCGCGTCGTGCTGATACGGACGCTTGATGTCGTCGTTCTGATAATACGCACCGACCAGCCATTCGAGCGGCGAATCCGAGTTCGACGTGAGCCGCACTTCCTGGCTGAAAGTCTTCGGCGTCTCGGTCTGGAACACGAACGTGTCGACGATCGACGGCGGGTTATCGAAGCCGATCTGGTTGTAGCCCCACTCGGCCTTGGAATCGCGATAGGCGGTGATCGAGGTCAGGGTCGCATGCTCGAACGCGTCCCAGTCGACGCGGAAGCTCGCGCCGATGGAGCGGCGCTTGACGTACTCCGCCTCCGGGCTCATGTCCTGCCGGTCGCCGAGACCGTTGGCGTCGCGGAACGCGCCGAGCGAGCCGATGCCGGCGATGGCCGGATCGTCGATGGCCGCGCGGATCGTGCCGTTGCTCTCATCGCGGCCGTATTCGACCGACAGCAATGCGCGCAGCGCATCGTCGGGATGACCGAACTGCAATTGCCCGCGAGCCTGGTATGACTGCAGATCGTCGAGATCGCGATTCAGCAGCACGTTGCGGTTGTAGCCGGAGCGATCGCGCACCTGGAACGCGAAGCGCGCGGCGACGTTCTCGGACAGGCCGCCGGTCAGGTGGCCGTTCGCCATGAAGCTGTCGTAGTTGCCGTACGACACCGTCGCCGAGCCACCGGGAGTCCAGCTCGGCTTCGCGGTGATCACGCTCAGCGCGCCGCCCACGACGTTCTTGCCGAGCAACACGCCCTGCGGGCCGCGGATGACTTCGATGCGATCGAGGTCGAAGAAGTCGGTGAACGCCGAGCCCATGCGCGAGACGTACACCTCGTCGACGAACAGGCCGACCGAGGGCTCGGCCGAGGCGTCGTTGAGCTTCACGCTGACGATGCCGCGGATGTTGAGCTGCTGCGAAACCGCCGAATCCTGGGTCATGTTGACCCAGGGCACGCTCGCCGCGAGCGTGTACAGGTCGGTGACGCGATTGGCTTCCAGCGCCTCGGCGCTGACGGCGCTGATCGCGATCGGCACGTCCTGCAGCTTCTCTTCGCGCTTTTGCGCGGTGACGACGACCTCTTCCAGCGACGGCCCGGTGGAGCCCGTGTCCGTAGCAGACCCCTCCGCGCCCAGTGCAGCGTTGATCGGCAGACCCAAGAGACTGGCCCAAGCGATGACGCGGAGCCTTCGGTCCAGAACGGACATGATGTTCCCCCTGCGCGGTGTGTGTCGGCTCCGTTGTAACTTGCGAAACTAGACTCGTCAAGTTAATGATCGAGCACCCGCTGCGACAGGGTGGCCTCGCAAGGCAGTTATCCCCTGTCGCCGCGGCTGCTTATATACTTGCCAGAACGAACTGATCACGACGTTTACCGGGGGACAGAGCATGGCCGTGGACCCGCAGCGACTGTTGGGGCTGGCGCTTCCCGATCACGAGTGCGCCTGGACGCAGCGCGATTGCCAGCTGTACGCGCTGGCGACCGGCTTCGGCCAGGACCCGCTCGATGAGCAGGAGTTGCGCTATCTGCTGGAAGGACCGGGATTTGTCGTCAGTCCGACGGCGGCCATCACGCTGTACTACGACGACCGCTGGATGCGCGAGAGCGGCGTCAACCTGGCGATGTCGCTGCACGGTGAGCAACGCAACATCTTCCACCGGCCGATCCCGCCGGACGGCCGCGGCCTCGTGTCCACGCGCATCACCGGGATCTACGACAAGGGCGCCGGGCGCGGATTGCTCACAGTCTGTGAGCAGGTTTTACGCGATGCGGTCAGCGGCGAGCCGATCGCCACCAACATCATCACCAACTTCGCGCGTGCCGACGGCGGCATCGGCTTCTCGAGCGGCCCCGCGCCGACGCCGCACCCGATCCCGACGCGGCCGGCCGATGCAGTCGTCGAAGGCGTCACCCGGCCGGAGCAGGCCCTCGCCTATCGACTGTGCGGCGATCGCAATCCCCTGCACGCAGATCCCTCGACCGCGCGCGCCGCGGGATTCACGCGACCGATCCTGCACGGCATGTGCACGTATGGGTTTGCCGCCCGTGCGATTCTGCGTGCCGCGTGCGGCTACGATCCGCGACGGCTGAAAGGGTTCGGCGCACGCATCAGCTCGCCGGTCTATCCGGGCGACGTGCTGCGCACCGAGATCTGGCAGGATGGCGAGGTGGTTTCATTCCGTACGACCGTCCCCGCGCGCGATAACGTCGTCGTGATCAACAACGGACGCGCCGATGTCGTCGCCCGCGCTTGAGCAAACCGCGCCCGCACCGCTGACGCAGGAGAAGCCCTGGGTCAACCCGCTGTACGCGTGGTTCGTGGTCATCGTGCTCACGCTCGCGTACACCTGCTCGTTCATAGACCGGCAGATCCTCACCCTGCTGATCGAGCCGATCCGCCGCGACCTGCTCATCAACGATACCGGCGTGAGCCTGCTCGGCGGCCTCGCCTTCTCGATCTTCTACACGTTCCTCGGGATCCCGATCGCGATGCTCGCGGACCGCACGCATCGTCGCAACCTGATGGCGGCGGGACTCGCGTTCTGGAGCATGATGACCGCCGCTTGCGGCCTGGCGCGCGGCTTCTGGGGACTCTTCGCAGCGCGTGTCGGTGTCGGCGTCGGCGAAGCCGCACTCTCCCCCGCCGCATTCTCGCTGCTGGCGGATTACTTTCCGCCGCGCAAGGTCGCACTCGCTGTCAGCGTGTATTCGATGGGCTTGTACTTCGGCGCCGGCCTGGCGCTGATGATCGGCGGCTCGGTCGTCAAGGCCGTCTCGAATGCGCCGATGCACGAGCTGCCCGTGGTCGGCGAGGTGTTCCCGTGGCAGCTCACGTTCTTCATCGTTGCCGCACTCGGCCTGCCGGTGCTGCTCCTGATGTTCCTGATCCGCGAGCCGGCGCGTCGCGCGCACGGCCACAAGGCCGCGACGACAGATGCCGGAGCGAGCGGCCTCGACGCGTTGGCAGCCTTCATCCGCCGCAACGCACGCACGCTCGTCTGTCACATCTCCGCCTTCACGCTGTTCGGAGTCGGCATCAACTGCTACCTGTTCTGGTCGCCGTCGATGATGATCCGCACGCACGGCTGGGATGCGCCGCACGCGGGACTGATGATCGGCGGCATGCTGTTCGTGCTCGGCACGGCCGGCGTCTACTGCGGCGGCTGGGTGGCCGACCGGCTGGCTGCGAGCGGACGGCGCGATGCCATTCTGCGAGCTGCGTTCTTCGGCATGCTGGCGGGAATCCCCTTCCTGCTCGTGACGCCGTTGCTGCCCAGTGCGCAACTCGCGACCGTCACGCTCGGCGTCGCGGTGTTCTTCATGGCGTATCCGCAAGGCTTGCCGGCGGCCGCGCTGCAGGTGATCACGCCGAATCCGCTGCGCGCGAAGATGACGGCGATCTACTTTTTCATCGGCAATCTCATCGCCAGCGGTCTCGGTCCGACCATCCCCGCGCTGCTCACCGACTATTTCTTCAACGATCCGGCGCAGCTGCGCTATTCGTTGTTCATCGTCGAGCTGGTCGTGCTGCCCGCCAGCATGCTGTTCCTGTATTTCGGTCTGCGTCCGTACGCCGCCAGCGTCGAACGCGCTGAATGACACGCGGCTTCACCTTCGTCCCGCCGAAAAACCCGCAGCCGCTGGGTCAGATGCTCGATGTGCAGGCCGCGCGCGATCCGCAGCGGCCTGCGCTCACTTGCGGAGCGACGACGCTTACGCGCGGCGAGCTCGCATTTCGTGCGCGCGCACGCGCACATGCGTTGCAGAAGGCAGGCGTCCAGGAAGGCGACTTCGTGGCGCTTGCGTTGCCAACAGGGACTGCAGTGCTCGAGCTCGCATTCGGTTGCTGGATGCTCGGCGCGACGCCAACGCCGTTATCGCACCGGCTGCCGCCGCTCGAGTTGCAAGCGATGCTCGACGTGCTGAAACCGCGGCTCGCGGTCACCGATGAACGCAGCTACTTCGACGAAGCGGCAGCGAACACGCCGCTGCCGCCGCGCATTTCGCCGCACGTCAAAGCGATCGCCAGCGGCGGCAGCACGGGACGTCCGAAGATCATCGTCGATCACACGCGGGCCGTGCTCGATCCCGACGCACCTTCGGTCGGTATGCACTCGACCGACACCGTGGTCATTCCCGGCCCGATGTATCACTCCGCGCCCTTCGGACTCGCTTACCAGGCGCTCGGTTGGGGCTGTCACGTCGTGATCATGCCGCGCTTCGACGCAGCCGAAACACTGCGCATCGTGCAGGAGCATCGCGCCGAATGGCTGTATCAGGTGCCGACGATGATGCATCGGATCTGGCGCCTCGACGCGGCGCGCGCGAGCTACGATGTTTCGTCGCTGGAGATGGTCTGTCACATCGCGGCCGCGTGTCCGCCGTGGCTGAAAGAGAAATGGATCGAGTGGCTCGGGCCCGATCGGCTGTGGGAGGTGTATTCCGGCACCGAAGCGATCGGCGCGACGGTGATCGGCGGTCGCGAGTGGCTCGAACATCGCGGCTCGGTCGGACGGCTGGCGCCGGGTGCGAGCGTGCGGATTCTCGACGAGGCGGGCAACGAGGCGGCGCCGGGCGAAGTCGGCGAGATCTATTTCAAGCCGGCCGGCGGACTCGGCTCCACGTATCACTACCTCGGTGCGCAGCCGCGCGCGCGCGGCGAGTGGGAAACGTTCGGCGATCTCGGTCGCCTCGACGCGGAAGGCTATCTGTATCTCGCGGACCGGCGCACCGATCTCATCATCAGCGGCGGCGCGAACATTTATCCGGCCGAGATCGAGGCTGCGGTCGATGCATTCCCAGGCGTGCTGGCCAGCGTCGCCATCGGCCTGCCCGATGAAGATCTCGGCCAGCGCGTGCACGCGATCGTCGAAGTGCGTCGCGACGAGCCGTTCGATCTCGACGCGCTGCGCGATTTCCTGGCGCAGCGACTCGTGACCTACAAGTTGCCGCGCAGCTTCGAGACGACGTTCGAGCGCCTGCGCGACGATTCCGGCAAAGTCCGGCGCAACGCGCTGCGCGAAGCCCGGATCAGGCAGTAACGACCAGCTTTCCCAGCGCTCGGCGCGCCGCGACTTCGGCAATTGCGCGCCCGCCTTCGGCCAGTGGATAACTCGCCGAAACGTACGGCTGAATCGCGCCGCGCGCATACAGATCGAACAGCTCGCGGGTCTCTTCCTGCACGGCCTGCGGATCGCGCTGCGCGTGCGCGCCGAACAGGGCGCCCTGGATGTCGCATTGCTTGAGCAGCGGCAGATTCAGCGGAATTTTCGGAATCGCACCGGCCGCGAAGCCGATCACGAGATAGCGGCCGCCCCAGGCAATCGAGCGCAGCGCCGGCTCCGCGTAGACGTCGCCGACCGGATCCAGGATCACGTCGACGCCCTGCGCGCCAATCTGTTCCTTGAAGAATTGCGACAGCGTCTTGCCGTCGCGCGCCGCCTCGCCGGTCGGATAGACGAAGCCCGATGCGGCACCTCGCTTCAGCGCGAGATCCAGTTTCTGCTGAGTGGATACGGCTGCGATGACTCGCGCGCCGGTCGCTCGACCCAGCTCCACACCGGCAAGCCCGATTCCGCCGGCCGCTCCGAGCACGAGCAACGACTCGCCGGATTTCAGTCGCGCACGCCGGCTCAACGCATAGTGCACGGTGCCGTACGTCGCCATCAGCGTCGCGGCATGCTCGAAACTCATCGCATCGGGCAATCGCGTGCAGGCCGTCGCGGCGACTTTGACCAGCTCGGCCATGCCATTCCAACCCGGCATCGCCAGCACACGATCGCCGGCGGCAAGATCGCGCACGCCCTCGCCGACGCTGCTGATCACACCGGCAATCTCACCGCCCGGAGCAAACGGACGCGGCGGGCGCAATTGATACTGATCGGCAATCAGCAGCGCGTCCGGGAAATTGACGCCGCACGCGCGCATCGCGACGACGACTTCGCCCGGACCGGGCCGCGGATCGGGCGCGTCTTCGAGCGTGAGCGTTTCCGGTCCGCCGGGCTGCTTGCTGAGCAATGCCTTCATGTCTTGCCGCCGGGCGCAATGCCCGCCTCCGCGGCCGCCTGCTGCAGAAATCGCAGCCCAGGTCCGCCTTGCTGTTCGCTGTGAATTGCGCCCGCGAGATCGGCGATCTCACCGAAGCGGGCGGCGATGGTTTCGGGCGTGCGTTCGCCGTCGCGCAGGTACACGCCGCGCGTTTCCTGGATGACGATGCGCGAATAGCCGCCGGCGATCGCAGCCAGGATCGTGCGTCGCGGCGCATCGTCGCTGACGAGGAACACGGCCGCGGCGCTCACGGATTCCGGCGTCATCAACGCGAGCGCGGCTTCGGGCATCAGGCCCTGCGTCATGCGTGTCGCAGCCGACGGGCACAAGGCGTTGACGCGAATGCCGTACTTCTCGCCTTCGATCTGCAGCACGTTCATGAGACCGATCAGGCCGGTCTTCGCCGCACCGTAGTTGGCCTGGCCGAAATTGCCATAGATGCCCGAGGTCGACGTCGTCATGAGGATGCGGCCGTAATTTGCCGCGCGCATGTGCGGCCAAACCGCGTGGCTGCAGACAGCCGAGCCGTACAGGTGCACGTCGAGCACCTTGCGGAAATCGTCGAGCGTGCCCTTTGCAAAACTTGCGTCGCGCAGGATGCCGGCGTTGTTGACGAGGATGTCCACGCGCCCCCAGCGCTCGATCGCGCGCGCGACCATGTCCGCGACCTGTGCCGGGTTGGCGACGTCCGCGCCGTGCGAGATCGCCTCGCCGCCGGCGCCGGCAATCTCCTCGACGACGCGTTGCGCGGGCTCGGAGGAGCCGCCTGCACCGTGGACATCGCCGCCGAAGTCGTTGACCACGACTTTCGCACCCCGCGCCGCGAGCGCCAGTGCGTGCGACCGGCCGAGGCCGGCGCCCGCACCGGTGACGATGGCGACGCGCCCGTCGAAACGTATACTCATAGCTGCGGCCGCCCTGTCAGTCTCATATCGCAAGTAACTAACCGCAAAGCGCGGCCGATGTCAACGCTGGAGCACTCCTCACCATGAGCTGGGAACGCGAACTCGAAGAGCTGCGGCAACGCCAGGCGCTCGCGCAACAGATGGGCGGCGACGAGAAAGTCGCACGCCAGCGCGCCGCGGGCCGCCTCACCGTGCGCGAGCGCATCCAGGCCTTGCTCGACCCGGACAGCTTCCGCGAGCTCGGCTCGATCACCGGCGTCGCGACGCACGACGATGACGGCGCGATCACGGCACTCACGCCGACGAACTTCGTGTTCGGCCGCGGTCACATCGAAGGCCGGCGCGTCGTCGTCGCCGGCGACGACTTCACTGTGCGCGGCGGCGCCTCGGATGCGTCGATCATCGAAAAGCAGGTCGCGGCCGAGCAGATGGCGCACGAGCTGCGCATGCCGATCGTGCGGCTCATCGAAGGCAGCGGCGGCGGCGGCTCCGTGAAGTCGCTCGAAGCGATGGGTTACACGTACGTCCCGTACCTGCCGGGCTGGGACCACATGGTGAGCAACCTCGCGACCGTGCCGGTCGTGAGTCTCGGCCTCGGGCCGGTTGCCGGCTTCGGCGCCGCGAAGGTCGCGCAGAGCCACTACTCGCTGCTGGTGCGCGGCACGGCGCAGATGTTCGTCGCCGGTCCACCGGTCGTCGCCGCTGTGGGACAGAAAGTCTCGAAGGAAGAGCTGGGCAGCAGCCGCATTCACGCATCGAACGGCGCGATCGACGACGAAGTCGAGAGCGAGCTCGAAGCTTTTTCACGGACGCGCCGCTTCCTGTCGTATCTGCCCTCTTCCGTGTACGAGCTGCCGCCGCGCGCGGCAAACACCGACGATCCCGCCCGTCGGGAGGAATTTCTGCTCAGCGCCGTGCCGCGCGACCGGCGCGAGGTTTACCGGATGCGGCCGATCCTCGAAGCGGTCGTGGACACGGGCTCGTTCTTCGAGATCGGCGCGCGACACGGCCGCTCGATCATCACCGGCCTCGCGCGGCTCGACGGCTGGCCGGTCGCCGTGGTCGCGAGCGATCCGTTCGTGATCGGCGGACTGTGGACCGCCGCGAGCTCGGCGAAGCTGGAGCGCTTCGTCTCCTTCGCGGAGACATTTCACCTGCCGGTCGTGCACTTCGTGGACAACCCAGGCTTCATGATCGGCAAGCAGGCCGAGCAGGAAGGCACGATTCGCGCCGGCGTGCGCGCACTCACTGCTGTCTACCAGGCGCGTACGCCGTGGTGCACGATCATCATCCGCAAAGTATTCGGCGTCGCCGGCGCGGGCCACCAGAATCACACGCGCTTCCACTACCGCTATGCGTGGCCGTCTGCCGATTGGGGTTCGCTGCCGGTCGAAGGTGGCGTCGAAGCCGCGTACAGAGCAGAGCTCGACGCAGCCGAGGATCGCGAAGCATTGCGCGCCGAAATCACGACGCGCCTGAACCGCATGCGCTCGCCGTTCCGCTCGGCCGAGCGTTTTCAGATCGAGGAGATCATCGATCCGCGCGACACGCGGCGGCTGTTGTGCGAGTTCGCGTCGATCGCCGCTCCGTTGCGCCAGCCGGGGGCGGTCGCGTTCGCGTATCGGCCGTAGTCCTGACTCGGAAAAAGAGAAATGGACGGGATTAACGGGATTACAAGATGAAGAATGAGAGCGGTGCTCCTCAGCTTCTCCTCTCTCCTAATCCCGTTAATCCCGTTAATCCCGTCATTCCGGCTCCGTCTTCCGGCTCCGTCTTCCGGCCTCAGTCCCGCGCGCCGAAGTGCTCGACTGCGAGCTGCCAGGCGTAGTCGGCGGTCGGCTCGGCCATTCCACCGAAGACTTCGGCGTCGCGATTGACCGCTGTGCCGGCCGCAGCTCGTGCGCCGACTCCGTGATTGATGACCGCCGTGCGATAGCAATTAAAGATGATCAGCGAAGTCAGCAGCGCGCCCGACGGCGCGGCGCGACCTGAGCTCTCGGAATAGATCGCGAGCATTTCTTCCAGCGACGGAATGCCGAGCGCCGCCAGATCGCGGCTCGGGAAGTCGCCTTGCGGATTCTGCGGCATCGCCGGCAAATACCAGGGCTGCACGAGGTAGACGGCGTCGGCCACCGGATTGCCGAGCGTCGACAGCTCCCAATCCAGCACCGCCACGATGCGCGACTGGCTCGGGTGCAGGATGCTGTTGCCGATGCGGAAATCGCCGTGCACGAGACAGGTCTCGTCGGGCAGGTCGAGGTGCGTCGGCAACCAGTTCGCCAGTCGCTCGAGCGATTTGACGCGGCACCACGTCGTCTGCGCCGCATACACCTTCGCCATCGTCGAAAGCTGCCGCTGCACGAACGAGCCGGCGCGGCCGAAGTTGTCGAGCCCGACTGCGCGCGTATCGACGCGATGCAGCTTGCCGCAAGTGCGCGCCAGGTCCACGAATGCAGCGCGGCGCTCCGCCGGCGTGAGTCCGGCGCATTCGGCGTTCTCGAAGATGCGGCCCTCGACGTAGTCCATCACGTAGAAAATTCCGCCGATGACCGTCGGGTCGTCGCAGAGCAGGTGCACGTGCGGCGCGGGCACGTCAGTCGACTGCAGCGCGTGCAGTACCTTGAACTCGCGGTCGATCGGAAACAGGTAGGCGGGCCATTCGCCCGGCGGACGCCGTCGCAGGACCCAGCGCCGGCCGCCCGACTGGAGCAGGTACGTGGGCGTGGATTGTCCGCCGGAAATCAGCGTGAGCTGCGGGTCGCCGGAGTAGCCCGCGAGCCGGCCCCGCAACCAGCGATCGAGCGCCGCGAGGTCGAGCCGGGAGTAGTCGATAGCTGCTTGCGTATTAAGACTCACTCGGAGATGCTAGTCGCAGTCACCGGCTCACCGCAACCCCGGAGCCCGCCATGGCCGTCGTCGATTTCGTCGTCCGCGATTTCATCGCAACCATCACCATCAACCGTCCCGAGGCGCGCAATGCGATGAGCCCGGAGGTCATGGTGCGGCTCGACGACGCCTGGCGCGAAGTGCGCGACTCCGACGCGATCCGCGCCGCGATCCTGACCGGCACCGGCTCGAAAGCGTTCTGCGCCGGCGCCGACCTCGGACTTTCCGCGCCGCTGGTCACCGGCGCGCGAAAACCGGAGAGCGAATGGGACACGCGCTTTCTCAAACTGATCCGCGGCAGCGAAGGACTGTTCCTGATTTCCCGCGACACCGTGAAGCCCGTGATCGCAGCGATCAACGGCCACGCGATCGCCGGCGGCATGGAGCTCGTGATGGGCACCGACATCCGCGTCGCAGTGCCGGGCGCGAAGTTCGGACTGCAGGAGGTCAAGTGGGCGCTGTTCCCGGCCGGCGCCTCGACAGTGCGTCTGCCGCGGCAAATGCCGCGCGCGAAAGCGATCGAGCTGCTGCTCACCGGCGATCTGATCGAAGCGGAGGAAGCGCTGCGTCTCGGCTTCCTCAACTACGTGGTGCCGCCGGAGAAGCTGATGGATCGCTGCCTGGAAATCGCCGGCAAGATCGTGGCGAACGGACCGATCGCGGTGAGCCGCATTCGCCGCTCGGTCATCGAGTGCGATGGACACCCCGAAGCGGAAGCGCTGGCGCTCGAGAAAGTGCACGCGCAGGCGGTGGTCGAGACCGAGGACGCGGTCGAAGGGCCGCGCGCGTTCATGGAGAAGCGTACGCCCGTCTTCAAGGGGCGCTGAGCGCCTTCGTCGGCGTCAGGTCGAGATACTCGCGCAACGAAGTCACGCGGCCGTCCTTGACCTTGACGATGACGCACGCCGCCATCGCGAAGTCCTGCCCCGAAGGCAGTTTGCCGCGCAACACGTGCTCCTGCAGGTAGCCGTCCGGCAGCTCCACCAGGTTGACGACGTCGTAGTTGATCCCGCTCAGGCGCTTGTGGAGCCAGTACATGCCGCGCATGTTTTCGTCGATCGTCTGGTACTTGTCGTCGAAGTTGTGCCAGATGCGCGCGTCGGGCGCGTAGATCTGGCGGATCGTCGCCTCGTCCTTGACGTTCAGCGCGCGCACGAAGCGCTGCGCCAGCTCGATGGTGCTCGAATTCGACATCTGCAGTCCCCTACCCCGTTTGTAACTGGCCCCGGCGCACGGTAACCCCGTGCGCCTCCCGATCCCACGTATCCGCAGTGACGCCTTCGCTGCGCAGGCGATGTTTCTCGACTTTCGCCGTCGGCGTCTTCGGCAACTCGGCGACGATGCGGATGTAGCGCGGCAGCATGTATGCCGCGACGCGCGGCTCCATGAAACGCAACAGCGCGAGCGGATCCAGCCCGCCCGCGACCGACACGACGACGAGCATCACTTCGTCCTCGCCCAACTCGCTCGGCACCGGGATCGCCGCAGCCTCGCGAACGTCCGGATGCGCGCACGCCTCCGATTCCACTTCGAACGAGGAGATGTTCTCGCCGCGCCGGCGAATCGCATCTTTCATGCGATCCACGAAGAAGAAGTTGCCGTCCGCGTCGCGGCGAAACGCATCGCCGGTATGAAACCAGCCGTTGCGCCAC
>DATEKT010000010.1:0-10233 GCA_035277305.1 Steroidobacteraceae bacterium
ATCCTACGCGCCGGGAGGCGTTAGCAACCCGAGCTGCTTCAGGATCGAGTACATGTTGAACACGCTCCACTCTTCCTGAATCAGCCCGCGCTCGAAGCGAAACAGCGTCATGCCGCTTGCGGTGACGCTCTTGCCCGTCGCGGGAATGCCCCAGCTGGCAGCGGTGTTCGTGCCGCTCGCAGTCCAGTACACGGAGACCAGGTCCCCTTCGGCTACGATCTGGTTCACCTTGACCCGCATGTCGGGCAGCGCCTTGCGCTGCTCACGGGCAGCGGCCATGTCTTCTTCGAGCGATGCTTTGCGACCTTCGCTGTTCGCGACGAAGTCCGGAGCGTGCGACTTGGCGTAGTCCTCGAGCTTGCCCTTGTCGAGCACATCCTCGAAGAAGCTGCGGGCGACGGCTTTGTTGCGGGCCTCCACCTCGTCAGCGGTCACCGGAGCAGAGATGACGACGGACAGGGCCAACAACAAAAGGGCGAGGCGACGCATGAGATTCTCCTGGCAAGTTCGATAGGGCTGAGTTAATGTAACACTCGTTTCAGTAACTACACAAGATTCTCATGGCACGACCCGCGGATCCAGGCATCAAGGCGAGGCTGCGCGACCAGGCGGTGGGCTACGTCATGACCCACGGCATCGGCGACCTGGCGCTGCGTCCGCTCGCGAAGGCGTTGAAAACCAACGCGCGGATGCTGATCTACCACTTCGGCTCGCGCGAAGAACTCCTGCGCGAAATCCTCGCCGGGCTGCGTGAACAGGAATCAGCCCGCGTCGCCCGCTGGATGTCCGCGGCCCGCAAGCCGCGGACCATGCCCGAATTCCTGCGCTGGTACTGGCGCCGCGTGAGTGCACCGCAGGCGCGATCGGCGATCCGCCTGGTGTTCGAGCTCTATGCGCTCGCCTTGCGGAATCCGCGGGACTATCCGGGCGTGCTGGAAGAGCCGCTGGCGTTCTGGCCGAAGCTCGTGCAGGCGATGGGCATTCCCAAAGAGGTGGATGAGGTCGAGGCAACGCTGCTGCTCGCGGCGCTGCGCGGCCTGCTTCTGGACCTCTGCGCAACATCCGACCGGCGCCGTACGACTGCCGGGATGAACCTGCTCGCGCGCCTGTTCGGGGCGTAGACTCGTGCGATGCGCGAACCCCTCCAGACTCCCGATGACGATGCCGTCGATGAGATCGTCGAAGGCCTGTTGCGCTTCGTCGATAGCGTCGTCGTGCCGATCGAAACTCAGAACGCGGCGCTGCTGAGCGATCCCCGTCGTGTGTATGACGAACGGGGTGCGCTGACACCGGAAGTCAGAAAGCTGAAAGCCGAAGTGCGGACGCGTTCGGCCCAGGCTGGCTACTACACGATGTTCGCGCCAGCCTCCGTGAACGGCGGTGGATACGGCTCCTACGTGCTGTATCGATCATGGGAGGCGCTGCACCGTCGCTACGGACCCGGCCGGCCTCTGCCGTATGCCTCGCTCGCGCATTGGAGTTCCGGCCCGAGTGTGTTGTGCGCGCAGCTCACGCCCGCTGCGGCGGAGCAGATGCTGCAGCCGTTCATGACCGGCAAGACGACGTCGTGTTTCGGAATGTCTGAGCCGGACGCGGGCTCGGATGCGTGGGCGATGCGCACGCGCGCGACACGCGAGGGCGACGGCTGGGTGATCTCCGGCACGAAGCAGTGGATCACGAACTCGCCGAACGCTGACTATATTTTCGTGTTCGTCGTCACGGACGAAGCGTCGAAGAGCAAGCGCAAAGGTGGCGTGAGCTGCTTCGTCGTGCCGATGAATTCTCCGGGGCTGAAGGTCGACAGCGTGATCAAGCTGTTCGGCAGCATCGGCGGCGACGAGGGCATCGTGTCGTTCACCGATGTCCGCGTTCCGGCATCAGCGCTGGTTGGAGAACTGCATCGCGGCTTCGATCTCGCGCTCGCCGGAGTTTCGACCGGCCGCATCTACAACGCCGGCCGTTGCGTCGGACTCGCGCGCTGGGCGCTCGAGAAAGCGGCTGAGTACGCGAAGCAGCGTGTCGCGTTCGGTCAGCCTATTGCCGAATACCAGGGCATCTCGTTCGCGCTCGCGGATTGTGCGACCGAGATCTACGCGGCCCACACGATGTCAGTCGACTGCGCGAGGCGCCTGGATCGCGGCGAGTCGGCAGTCGAGCAGGTTTCGATGGTGAAGCTGTTCACGACCGAAATGTGCTCGCGCGTGTACGAGCGCTGCATGCAGGCGCACGGCGGTATGGGGCTCACGAACGAAATGAAGCTCTACGACGGCTGGCACCAGGCGCGCTACGTGCGGATAGCGGATGGCAGCGCCGAGATCATGCGGCGAAACATTGCGCGGTCAATCCTGAAATAGTCAGCGCGGCTCGATGGTCGTGTACTCGACGTACACGATCTCGCACGCACCGGCGCCGGTGTCGTTGCGCGTCAGGGACGTGGTCATGGTCATTTCGGCGTTCTGCAGGTTCACGAGCATCCCGTCGAGCTTCACCACGTCGCCGACGCGCAGACCGTTGAGCTTGCGCCGCACGCTGTCGTTCGCCGGCACGAGATGCCAGTTCGCCGAGTGCGTCTCGATGTCTCGCGGCGGGATCGGCGGCTCGTCGTCGTAGTGCCAGAAATAGAAGCGACCGCTTTGCGCGATGTCGATATCGGCCAGCACCGCTGAGTCGGACATCGGCCCCCAGCCCACCGCGATATCGAGCGGGCTCACGTCCGCGAGCGCACCGAACCGATAGCGCTCGCGGCCGAGCACGCGCACCTCGGCGCTGAACCGGGCTCGCGGGATCACCTGAAACTCGCCGCGAGTCAGGGTCTGCGGCTCTTCGAGTTTCGACTGCAGCGGATCGGCCGCGGCGATCTCGCCCGGTTCGCGATGAATCGGCCGCGAGGCCACGAACTGCCAGACCGCGAGCAGCGCGACGGTGACCAATGCCAGATGCGTGAGGCGCACGGGGAAATCTTCGCACTGGCTGTCGTCCGGACGTGCCGACTCGGTCACAGCCATCGGGTAAACTGCCGCGATGACGCCCGAAACCGAAGTTCACCACCACGCCCACCGGACCGGGCACCGCTGGATCGACCTGGTGGTGCCCCTCTCGGCCCTGGCCGTCTCGTTGATCTCGCTGGGCATCGCGATCCATCACGGGCACACGATGCAGAAAATGGCGGACGAGAATGCGCGCCTGGTGCAGGCCAATTCATGGCCGCTGCTGCAGTTCGCCACCGGCAATGCGAACGACAAGGGCGAGCCGGAGATCACGCTGAAAATCGAGAACGCAGGTGTCGGTCCAGCGAAGCTGATCAGCCTGGAAGTCTTCCTCAACGACAAGCGCATCCGCACCCCGCGCGACCTGATGCAGACACTCGACCCGACCGCCACGACGCGTCCGGCGGTCTCGACGGGTTTGACGATGCCGGTCGTGGTGCGCGCCGGCGACACTCCGCTGCTCCTGGGAATGAAGCGCGAAGGCCAGGAGAGCCTGTGGGACAAGTTCAACACCGCGCGCTTCGAGCTGAAGTTCCGCGCGTGCTACTGCTCGGTTTTCGATGAATGCTGGGTGAGCGATCTCGCGACCGTCTCACCTCAGCATGTCGATCAGTGCGCCGTGACGCCCGATACGTTCACGTTCCTGGCGCCACGCAAGGAGCCCTGAGACATAGGGCCGAGCTTCAGCCGCCGCCGCTTTCTTTCGCGATCAGCCACTTCACCATCGCGATGAGCTCGCTCTCCGATGCGAGCTTCTGCGCACCGATGCGGTACTTGCCGTTGATGATCAGCGTCGGCGTGCCGTCGATCTTGTAAGCAGCGACCAATGCATTGGCGCGGCGGCAGTTCGCGTCCACCGAGAACGACTTGGCCGTGGCCAGGAACTGGTCCGCCTTGATGCCCGCCTTCTTCTGGAAGAACTGCGCCGCGTCCTCGATCGTCGGTTGCGGCGATTTCAAACGCCGTCCGTCCGCGTCGGTGACCGCCAGCTCCTTGCTCGTCCACACAGCGCTGTACACGGCGTCATGCTGTTTCGGGATCTGATCGAGCGCGGCAAGCGTGTAGTAGACCCGCTGGAACATCGGCCACGATTCGGCTGAGTTGAACGCCGCCGGCAGGTACGTCATGCGCGCGTTCGACGGCAGAGCCGCCTTCAGCTTGTTCATGATCGGCACGGCACGGTTGCAGTAGATGCACGCGTACGAAAACACCTCGGTGACTTCGACGATGCCGGGCGGCGTGCTCGGCCGCTGCGCCGGCTGGATCAGGAAGTAGTCCTTGCCCTCGACCCACTGCTGCGCATTCGCGAGCGGGGCGCCGAGCAGCAGGCTGCCCAGCAGGAGGGCGGGGGAAAGCAGGCGGGACAGTGTCGATTGCATGCAGTGTCGTCTCTCGAGGAGGCCAAACATGTGCACACGATACGCCAATGTCCCGCCATCTCCCAAGGTCAGGCGACGTCATCCGCAACCATTGCAGCCCGGGCGGCGACCGGCGGCGGGGTCGAGCCCGCACGGATCGGTGTTTTGCGCAAGGCCTTCAGCCCGAACAGGACGCGAGTCAGCGGGAAGCGGCGAATGCCTTCATACAGGATCCCGCAGATCGCCATCGTTCCCAGCAGCACGACCGCATACTTCGTCCAGGCATTCCATGGCTGCTGAATAATCCAGTAGCCGATCACCACGATGACGGTCTGATGCAGGATGTAGACCGGGTAGCTCGCATCGCGCGCCCAGCGCAGCAGCGGATTCGAGAACGACAGGTAGCGGCGGCCGTAGCCGATGAACGTCATGATCGCGGCCCACGTGAAGATGTTCGCGACGAACGCATCGGCCGGCGTGTCGCGATGGATCGTGCCCGTCTCGAACAGCAGCATGGCAACGCCGAACACGACCAGTGTGACGCCGAGCGAGAGCTGCCGGCGCGCCGCGAACCAATCCCATGCATCGCGCATCGAGGCCAGCACGACGCCGAACAGCGTGAACAGGAAGTAGTGGTTGAAGAGATACCAGTCGCCGATCAGCGCATGCGTCTCCGGATACAGCGGCTTCAGGATCGCTTCGTTGATCGCGAGCGGCAGTCCGAGTGCATACAGCCACACTCCAGGCTTCACCACTTTCTTCGCAGACCGCCACCAGAGCAGCAGCGGCAGGAGCAGGAACACGTAGACATACAGATATGCGACGAACCACAGGTGGTGCCAGCTGAAGTCGCCGTGCGGATACGGCTGGAACTGCAGCACGCGCTCGAAGAAGAACGAGAAGTAGCCGCCGTCCCATTGCCCGCGGAAGATCCGCTCGATATAGATCTGCGGCGGCACGATCAGGAACATGCCGGCGACTAACGGCAACAGCAATCGCACGCTGCGCTCACGCACCAGACCGCTGCCGTTGCGATTGCCCAGCGCAAACCACATGCCGGCGCCCGCGATGACGAACAACAGCGGCATGCGCAACCGATGCGCGATGCCCATCGGAAACTGCAGCGCCGTCAGCGTTTCGGCGTTCTCGATATGCCAGCCCCACCCGACGAACAACATGCCGGTGTGGAAGAAGAGCAGCACGAAAATCGCGATGACCCTCAGCCAGTCGAGGAAGTCGTAGCGGTTCGAGCCCGCGGGAAGTGTTCCAGTGTTCATGCCAGCCGCCTCCGTTTCAGGTTCGGGAGGGACTGTGGGCCGTAATGCAAGGCGTCGCTGCGGAAATGGGGTGAAATGGCGGATGCGAGGGGTGAGCGGGATTGGGGTGTTCCTTTGGAGCCGGAAGATCTCTCGCCAAGATCGCCAGGATCGCCAAGGAAGACAAGGTCAGAACTCTGAGGCTCGGAATTCCAACTATTGAGACTCTTCCTATTCTTCCTTGGCGATCCTGGCGATCTCCGCGAGAGATATTCTTCTCTTACCGCCCCATCCGCCCGAATAGCACATCTCTGTAGCGGCGGCTCAGCCTGAGTATCTTCCCCGTCCTCAGCTGCACCTCGTAGTCACCCTTGAACAGCGGGGTGAACGCCTTCACCGACGCGATGTTCACAGCGGCCGATTTGTGAATCCGAGCGAATTGCTCCTCGCCGAGTTGTTCGAGCAAGTCGTGCAACGTGCGGCGGAGGAGGTAGCTGCGCGAGGCCGTGTGAACGCTGACGTAGTTGTCGGCGGCTTCCAGCCATTCGATCGTCGCGCTATCGATGAGTTGCAGAGTTTCGCCGACGGGTACGAGCAGGCGGTCGCGCGATTGGGTCTGGGCGCGAGCTGTCGCGACTGCGGCGCGAGTGGAACCGTCGGCGGGACGGGAGCGGATGCGTGAGAGCGTCTTGAGCAGCCGGTCCTTGTCGTAGGGCTTGAGGAGGTAGTCGATCGCGTTCAGCTCGAACGCCTTGATGGCGTGCTCGTCGAACGCCGTGACGAATACGATGAGTGGCGCGGTTTCCTGTTCGAGCTGCGCCGCGACTTCCAGGCCGCTGAGCCCCGGCATCTGGATGTCGAGAAAGACCACGTCGGGGCGCAGCCGCTCGATGGACTCGGCGGCGCTGAGCCCATCTTCGGATTCGGCGACGACTTCGATGTCGCCTTGCTCGTTGAGCCAGCGCTGCAACTTGCCGCGCGCCGGAGCTTCGTCGTCTGCGACCAGCACACGCATCATGCGTGATGTTCCTGCCAGGGCAGCGTTACGGCAGCTTCGACTGCATCCGGCAGCTGCGTCAGCTGCAACTTGCCGGCATCGCCATAGAGCACGCTCAGACGTTCGCGACAATTGCGCAGGCCCACGCCTTCGGCAGCGCCGCTCGCCAATGTCGAGCCGGTATTGCGGATTGCGATGCGCAATTGATCGCCTTCGCGCTGGCCCTCGATCTCGATGCGAACCGCATCGCGGCTGCGTTCGACGCCATGCTTGAACGCGTTCTCCAGAAGCGGCTGCAGCAGCAGGGCAGGGATCGATCCCGCGAGCGCAGCATTGTCGACCTTCCACGTGAGCGTCACCCGGTCCGCGAACCGCTCCTGCATGATCTGGGCGTACAACTCCAGCATGCGGATCTCTTCGCGCAGCGACGTGATTTCCTTGTCGCCCCATTGCAAGGTCGCCCGCAGCAGATCGGCGAGGCGTGAGAGCAGGCGATCGGCGCGCGGCACATCGACGTGCATCAGCGCGGAGATCGTGTTGAGCGCATTGAAGAAGAAATGCGGACGCAGCTGCGCCTTCAGGTGCGCCAGTTGCGCTTCGGCGAGGGATTTCTGCAGCGCGAGCAGGCGCTGATGCTGCTCCTGCGACCGGGCGAACGCGGAAAAACCGAAGATCAGGCCCATCCACAGGCCGGTGAACATCACCAGCTTGATCGACTCGTACAACAGCACGTACGGCCACGACTCGTGCGTATAAGTCTGGCCGAGCAGTGCGTAGATGCCGTGCCGCACGCCGAATACGATCGGCACGAACGTGAGGATGACCAGCGGCAGCCACTTGATGTGATGACCGATCCACAGCAGCGGCCGATCGAGATACACCGCGTACTGCCGATCGACGCGACGCTGCAGCACGACCCAGAAAGTGGCCATTACGAGCGACGTGGTTTCCCACAGGATCGGCTGCCAGTAGCGCGTTCCGCCGCTGCGGACGTAGTCCTGCACGGCGACAGCGAGCATCAGCAGCCAGAACATACCCCATAGGAAGTAGAGCACGAAGTCGGGGCTGCGCAGCCAGCCGCGAGTGCGGGTCTGCGTATCCGTGCCGAGATCGAGATGTGCGACGGCCATGCGGAGATTGTAGTGAGCGGCGCCCGGTCACGCTGCGATCCTGGGGTGACCGGGACACGGACCGCCGGCAGATTCGAGTCAGTGCGTATATTCAACGACTGTCTGAAGGGCGGGACGCGGCATACTCGCACGCCTACGTGCGCGTCCCAATCATCCCCTAGCCAGGGAAGGTACTGCGGGTACTTCCATGGCCACTCCAGATCCCACTCCGAGCGCTGAACCGGCCCCGCCGATGGCGGGCATGGCTGTCGTCATTCCGCGCGGAGGCACGATTTCGGACGTGCTCGACAGCGTCACCGATTCGGTCCAGGTGCTGGATGCGAACTGGCGCATGACTTATATGAATAAGGCGGCGCGGCGCACGCTGCGCGAGCAGGGCATGGACCCGGACGAGCTGCTCGGCCGCCATTGCTGGGACGACCTGTTCCGCGAAGGCCGCGGCACCCCGCTGCAGCGGGCCTACGTGCATGCGATGGAAACGCGCGAAGTGACCGAGCTCGAGAACTTCCACGCGCCGTGGCAGCGCTGGTTCTGGGTGCGGGTGTTTCCGGTAGAGTCGGGCGGCATCGCGGTCTACTTTCATGACATAACGGACCGCAAGCACACCGACCAGCTGCTGCGCGAGCAGAAGGAAATCCTCGCGTTGATCGCCGATGGCGCGCCGCTCGACCGCTGCCTGAACGCCGTCACCGAATCCGTTTCACGCCTGAGCCCGGGACTGCGCGCGTGCGTCCTGGTGGCCAATCCGCTGATGCGTTACTTCGAGGAGTGCTACTCCGCGCAGCTGCCGGCATCGTTCGCGGCGGCGTTGCGCCGCCTGCCGATCAATGAGCTGTCGATCGGCACGTGCTGCCAGGCTGTCTTCAAAGGCGAGCCGATTGCGTGCGAGAGCATCGCGACGGACCTGCGCTGGGCGCAATCTTGGCGCTGGCACTGCCTCGAGCACGGCGTGCAGGCGTGTCACTCGGAGCCGGTGCGAGGTCGCAGCGGGCAGGCGATCGCGTCGCTCATGCTGTGTTTCTCCGAGCCGCGCGTCATCAGCTCGTGGGAGCGTGACGTCGCGAAGTTCGCGTGTTCCGTCGCCAGCGTTGCGATCGAGCACGAGCGGCGCGAGCGCGCGCTGCGCGAAGGCGAGGCACGGTTCCATCGGCTCGCCGACGTGATGAGCGTGCGGCTCGACGAGCAGCAGGCCGTGATCTCCGAGTACAAGCGCGCCGACGAGGTGGCGAAGACCGAGAGCGAGCGCAAGGACGAATTCCTCGCGATCCTGGTGCACGAGCTGCGCAATCCTCTGCAGGCACTCGCTGCCGCGTCGCATACGCTGGAGAAGACTGGGCAGCACGGCGAAACTGCGTCGATCGCCACGGCCATGGTCCGCCGGCAGGTCGATCACATGGCGCGGCTGCTCGAAGATCTGATGAACGTCGCGCGCATCACGCATGGCCTGGTGCAGTTGCGCCTGGAACCGGTGCGCATGCAGGACGCGGTCCGCGAAGCGATCGACGTGACGCGTCACCAGATCGAAGGCAGGCAGCATCGGCTGAACGTGCACGTCTCGGGAGAGCCGATGTACGTGCGCGGCGATGCCGTGCGCATCAATCAGATCATCGTGAACCTGCTCACCAACTCCGCGAAGTACACGCCGATGGGCGGGACGATCACCGTCCGGCTATCGCGCGCGGGACGCGACGCGTCGTTCACCATTCGCGACGACGGCATGGGCATTTCGGCAGAAATGCTGCCGAAGATCTTCGACATGTACTCTCAGGCGAATCATGCGGCGCACAGCACGACCGACGGCCTCGGGATCGGCCTCGCGCTCGTGAAAGGACTCGTCGACTTGCACCACGGCAGCGTCGAAGCTCGCAGCGCCGGCGAAGGGTGTGGAAGCGAGTTCACCGTGCTGCTGCCGCTGCTCGAGAACCACAGCTGAGCTGTTCGAATCCTCGATAGAATGCCGACGCATGTAGCTGAAGCCGGTGCCGGGAGAGAAAAGCGCCGAAAACTGAGCGGCGCAGCAAATTGCTGCACTGCTGAGTTTTCGCGCTAATCTTCTCCCGGCACCAGCGCGCGGCGTCGCGGGCGGCAACGTTTCTCGCGACGGTAGAGATCATCCGCCGCGCGCTTCAGCTGCTTGCGTGCGCCGTGGACATTGGGCTTGCTCTCTTCGAGCGCTTCGATCGCTGCCGCGACCTGGTGCAAATAAATGTCCAGGCACGGGCGAGGCGTGAACCTGGGACGGCCGATCGGCCATGTCCGACTCAGTCCCGCTGGCGGGTGAACACGATCTCGAACTGCGCGGTGCTCAGGATCTCATCGCGCGTGTGTCCCTTGGCTTCTTCCAGCTCGACATAAGCGTTCAGTGCCGCCATGTGGTTGCGGAAGATCGCCACGGCCGCTTCGAAGAAATCGTCGACGGAGCGAAACCACCGCTGGCCCGCGCACTGCTCGACGAATGCGTAGGCGCTGGGGTCCAGCGCGATCGTGATCGGGAGCCGCTGCCGG
>DATEKT010000011.1:0-32206 GCA_035277305.1 Steroidobacteraceae bacterium
CACGCGGATCACGCCGATGCCGCCACGCCCCGGAGGTGTGGCGAGCGCGGCGATCGTATCGCGTGTTACGTCCACGGCTTGCTACGTCTTGTTCTGCTCCGCCGCCACGAGCTTGTTGATGCGCCATTGCTGCGCGATCGAGAGCAGCGTGTTCGTCAGCCAGTACAGCACGAGGCCCGACGGGAACCAGGCCATCGTCACCGACATGACCACCGGCATGAACGCGAACACCTTCGCCTGCATCGGGTCGGTGCTCGGCATCGGTTGCAGCTTGAACTGCGCGAACATCGCCGCGCCCATCAACAGCGGCAGGATGAAGAACGGATCGCGCGAGCTCAGGTCGTTGATCCAGCCGAAGAACGGCGCCTGCCGCATCTCCACGCTCTCCAGCAGCACGCGGTAGAACGCGAAGAAGAACGGAATCTGGATCAGGATCGGCAGACAGCCGGCGAGCGGATTGATCTTCTCGCGCTTGTACAGCTCCATCATCTGGCGTCCGAGTTGCTCGCGGTCGTCCTTGTAGCGCTCCTGGATCGCCTTGATGCGCGGCGACACGTTGCGCATCTTCGCCATCGAGCGGCCGCTCGCGGCCGTCAGCTTGTAGAACGCGAGCTTGATCAGGAACGTCACGAAGATGATCGCGATGCCCCAGTTCTGCACACCCTTGTGCACCCATTCGAGCGCCTTGAACAACGCCCACGCGATCGGCGTCAGCCAGCCGTAGTCGGTGACGTGGTCGAGGAGCGGCGCGGTTGCTACCAGCTGCTCCTGCAGTTTCGGTCCGACGAACAGCTCTTCCTTGAAAGTCTGCGTGCCGCCCGCGGGCACTGTCTTCAGCGGCCCTCGATACGACAGCGTGAAATCGTTGCGGGGACTCAGGCTGAGCTGATAGTCGTAGGCTTCTGCCGCAGGCGGAATCGCCGCCGCGACGAAGTGATGCTGAAGCGCCGCGACCCAGCCGTTGGTGATGGTCTTCTTGAACGCGCGGTCTTCTTCTTTCTCGACGTTGAGCTTGTGGTAGCCGTTGCCGTCGGAATACGCGGGCCCGCGATACGCGTACGTCTCGACCTTGAAGTACGAGCGCTCGAGATGCTCGTAGTGACGCACGAGCTGCACGTATGACGCCGCCTTCCAGTCGCTGGGGCTGGTGTTCACGACGTCGTAGCTGAGATCGATGCGATAGCTGCCGGGATGGAACGTGTACGTCTTCGTGACGGTGATGCCGCCTTCGCTCCAGGTGAGCGGCACGACCAGCTGCGACTCGCCCGCCTTCAGCTGATACTCGGCCGCCGCGGCGTGATAGATCGCGCGGTGATTCGGCTCCGGACGCTTGTCGGCCGCGAGCAGCCCGGACTGCGCCACATAGATCGGCGGTTGCCCGCTGAAGAGACGCACCGGCACTTCGGGATGATTCTTCACCAGCGCGTACTTCACGAGATCCGCGCGCGTCAGCTCTCCGCCGCGTGTGCTGATGTCGACCGAGAGCACGTCAGTGGAGACGCGCACGACACCGGCGGTGCTCTGCGCATTCTCGACCGGCTGTTGTTCGGGAGCAGGCGTCGGCGTCGCGGGTTGCTGAGCCGCAGGCGTCGCGTTTTCTGTCGGCAGTTGCGGCAGCGAATCCGTCGGCGCTGCATTCTGCGGCGTCGCCGACTGCGACTCAGTGACGGTGGGCGCAGGCGGCGGCGCGTAATCGCGTTGCCACGCCTGGTAGTTCATGAACAGCACGAGGGCCAGTGCAGCCCAGACGAATATGCGTTGGTTATCCATGTGGCGCAGGCTTTATCGAAGTGGGCGGCGGCACCGGGTCGTAACCGCCGGGATGCCACGGATGACAGCGCAGGATGCGGCGTGCAGCGAGATAGCTGCCGCGCACGATGCCGTGATTATCGATTGCTTCTTCGGCGTAGCAGGAACAGCTCGGATAAAAGCGGCAGTTCGGCCCGAGCATCGGGCTCACGAGATAGCGGTACAGCCGGATGAGGCCCTTCAGGACGGCGCGCATTGCTTGACCACTCTGCGCCAATGGCCTTCGAGGCTGCGCGTGATGGCTGCGTTGTCCGCATCGCGCGCGGCAGAGCGCGCGTTAACTACGAGATCCACTGCGGGCAACTCATGCTGATGCTGACGAAACGATTCCCGAATGAGGCGCTTGATGCGATTGCGGCGCACCGCATTCCCCACGATGCGGGCGGCGATCGCCAATCCAAGTCGAGGAACGCTCGCGCCGGTGTTCCGCGCAAATATCGCGAAGAAAGCGTCGGCCGAGCGGCGCGCGTCACGATACACGCGATCGAATTCAGATTTTTGCCGGAGGCGTTGCGCGGGTTTGAACGGCCGAGCGGGAGACAAGCGGGGCGCGATGGAGCCGGCGGCGCGGAGCGCGCGCAGCGACTCAGACAGTGAGACGCTTGCGACCTTTCGCGCGGCGCCGTGCGAGAACCTGACGGCCGGCTCGCGTGGCCATGCGGGCGCGAAAACCGTGCGTGCGCTGACGATGCAGGTTGCTGGGTTGGTAAGTACGCTTCATACGAGGCTCTCGCTGCTTTCGTCAGGATGAATGCAACTGCGAAAGTTGCATTAAAACAAGCACATGCTGGGGCGGAAAGAAGGGCGGGAAGGGTACGCAGCGAGTCCGGGAGTGTCAAGCGAAACCGCGCCTTCCGCCGTCAGAAAGAT
The DNA here is from genome assembly GCA_035277305.1 of Steroidobacteraceae bacterium. Taxonomy (GTDB): domain Bacteria; phylum Pseudomonadota; class Gammaproteobacteria; order Steroidobacterales; family Steroidobacteraceae; genus Steroidobacter. Next base: position 2,680 of record DATEKT010000011.1, read on the forward strand.
CGCTCGCGAGGGCTGTGGATAACCCTCGGTGCATCGGTATAGACTCGCCCTCCTTCCGCGTAGCCCGCAGAACAATTCTTCGACCGGTTCAACATTAGGGGACGAAACCGTGCAGGGTTCGTTATGGCGCCGCTGTCTTGCTCACCTTGAGGCGGAACTACCGGAGGCCCAGTTCAACACCTGGATCCGTCCGTTGCAGGCCGTCGAGGAGGGGCACACCTTGCGGCTGCTGGCTCCGAACCGGTTCGTCGTCGATTGGGTGAACGAGAACGTCGTCAACCGCATTTCCGAGCTGGTTGATGCTGTCGGCTCGCCGCCGACGCCGTCGGTCGTGCTCGAGGTCGGCTCGCGCGCCCTCGCCCCGCCACCGCCCGCGGCCATCCTGCCGCAGAACGGTCGCTCGCCGGCCAAGGATCTGCCCTCGCTGCTCGGCAGCCGGCTCAATCCGGACTTCACGTTCACGAGCTTCGTCGAGGGCAAGAGCAACCAGCTGGCGCGCGCGGCGGCCGTGCAGGTCGCCGAGAATCCGGGGCGCGCGTACAACCCGCTGTTCATCTACGGCGGCGTCGGTCTGGGCAAGACGCACCTGATGCACGCAGTCGGCAACATGATCCGCAGCCGCAACGAGCGGGCGCGCGTCGCGTACGTGCATTCGGAGCGCTTCGTCGGCGACATGGTGAAAGCGCTCCAGCACAACACGATCAACGATTTCAAGACCGCGTATCGCTCGCTCGATGCGCTGATGATCGATGACATCCAGTTCTTCGCCGGCAAGGATCGCTCGCAGGAAGAGTTCTTCCACACGTTCAACGCATTGTTCGAAGGCCAGCAGCAGATCATCCTGACCTGCGATCGTTATCCGAAGGAAGTCGAAGGCCTGGAAGAGCGGCTGAAATCCCGCTTCGGCTGGGGTCTCACCGTGGCGATCGAGCCGCCGGAGCTGGAAACGTGCGTCGCGATTCTCATGAGCAAGGCTGCGCAGACACGCGTGGATTTGCCGGAAGAAGTAGCGTTTTTCATCGCCAAGCGCATCCGCTCCAACGTGCGCGAGCTCGAAGGCGCCCTGCGCCGCGTCGTCGCGAACTCGCAGTTCACGGGCCGCGCGATCACGATGGATTTCGCGAAGGAAGCGCTGCGCGATCTGCTGGCGCTGCAGGATCGCCTGGTGACGATCGAGAACATCCAGAAGACCGTCGCCGAGTACTACAAGATTCGCGTCGCGGATCTGCTCTCGAAGCGCCGCAGCCGATCGATCGCGCGGCCGCGCCAGGTTGCGATGGCGCTCGCGAAGGAGCTCACGAGTCACAGCTTGCCGGAGATCGGCGATGCATTCGGCGGACGTGATCACACGACGGTGCTGCACGCATGTCGCGTGATCAAAGAGCTGCGCGAGTCGAACACGCGCACCAGCGAGGACTATTCAAACCTGTTGAGAACCCTCGCTGGATAACTGTGGATATAGTGTGTAAGACCTGCGGACTGTATTGATCCACAAAAAGCTAACAGCTTTAGGACAAGTGCCGACGAGATTGCTCCGTGCTTCGTTACCACTGCAGCGTGTTGAGCGTGTTGACGAAAAAGCACTTATGCACAGAGATGTGGCTCACTCATAATCACTACAATTCTTAAATATCTATTTATCTAATTAAGAATTCGGACAGGTGGAAAGATGAAGTTCAGCGCAGAGCGGGAAACGATCCTCGCCCCCTTGCAGGCGGTTATCGGTGTGGTCGAGCGCAGGCAGACGATGCCGATCCTCGCCAACGTGCTAGTGGTCGGTCGGGGTGAACAGCTCTCGATCACGGCCACAGACCTCGAGGTCGAGCTCGTCGCCCGGACCAACGTGAATCTGCAGCAGGCGGGGGAAGTGACCCTGCCCGGACGCAAGTTGCTCGACATCGTGCGGGCATTGCCAGAGAAAACGCAGGTAACAGTCTCGATCGAGGGCGAACGTGCGACGATCCGCTCGGGCAAGAGCCGCTTCACGCTGGCCACGCTGCCCGCCTCTGACTTTCCGACCGTCGAAGACATCCGCGCCCAGCAAACGCTGACGATCGCTCAGCCCGCACTCAAGCGGTTGCTCGACAAGACGCATTTCTCCATGGCCCAGCAGGACGTGCGCTACTACCTCAACGGCATGTTGCTGGAATCCGATGGCAAAGCGCTGCGAACGGTCGCGACTGACGGCCATCGGCTCGCGTTCTGTGAATCGGCCCTCGATAGCCAGTCGACCTCCTCCCAGCAGGTCATCGTGCCCCGCAAGGGGGTGCTGGAGCTGCAGCGACTGCTGGGCAACGAAGGCAGCGTGGAGCTGGCGATCGGTAGCAATCACATTCGCGCCCAGATCGGCGACATTCGCTTTACTTCGAAGCTGATTGATGGCCGCTTCCCGGAATATGGACGCGTGATTCCGGCCGCTCCGCCGAAGAAGATCTTCGCGGATCGGGACATCCTGCGTGCCGCACTTCAGCGAGCCGCCATCCTGTCGAACGAGAAGTACCGCGGCATCCGGCTCGCGGTAAAGACCGGCGTGCTGACGCTGCAGTCTCACAATCCCGAGCAGGAAGAGGCCGAGGAAGAACTGGAAATCGCGTACTCGGGCGATGAGCTCGAGATCGGCTTCAACGTCAACTATCTGCTCGATGCGCTGGCCGCCATCGACGCGGGCCAGGTCGAGCTGGGGCTCACGGACGCGAATAGCAGCTGCCTGGTCAGCGCGAGCTCGACGCCGCAGGCGAAGTACGTCGTGATGCCGATGCGGCTCTGAGCCGGCCTGCCGCCGATGTGCTGACCGCGATCGAGATCGAGAACTTCCGCTGCATCCGTTCGGCTCGTCTCGAACTCGATCCGCGCGCAACAGGCATCGTCGGCGAGAACGGCTCGGGTAAGACGAGCCTGCTCGAGGCGATTTACTTCCTCGCGCACGGCCGCTCGTTTCGCACGAGCCAGCGCGAAAAGCTCCTCCCACCTCAAGCTGAGTTTCTCCGCGTCGTCGGGCGCGTTGAGACGTCGCGCGGCTCACTGGTCGCGGGTATCGAATACGGCAGGCAGGGCACGCGAGCGAACCTCGCTGGCCAAGGCGTTTCAGGCATCGCCGAAATCGCCGAGATCCTGCCCGTCCAGGTGATCGACCCCGGGCTCCATCGGCTGATCGAAGAAGGTTCGGCCCGCCGCAGGCGACTGCTCGACTGGGGCGTGTTCCACGTGAAACATGAGTTCCTCGGCGTCTGGCGCCGCTACCAGCGGGCGCTTCAACAGCGCAATGCGGCGCTCCGTGCGGGCGGCGACGAACAGCAGATCGTCGCCTGGGATCGAGAACTCAGCGCAGCCGGACATCGGGTGGATGAGCTGCGTGGCGAGTACGCAGCCCAGCTGCTGCCGTACTTCGTTGCCATCGCCGATCAGCTCCTGAGCGCTCAGGGCGCACGCTTCACATATCGCCGCGGCTGGGCGGCGGACCATGACCTGGGTTCGGCATTGGTCGAGTCTCGCCCACGGGACCAGCGGCTGCGAACGACCACCGTCGGGGCCCACCGCGCCGACGTTTCGTTTTTCTTCGAAGGTGCACCGGCCCGCGATCGCGTGTCGCGAGGCCAGCAAAAGCTGCTGGCGGCGGCCTTCATCCTCGGGCAGCTGACGTTCCAATCCGCACTCGGCGCGCCGCCAGCGTGCCTGATGCTGGACGATCCGGCGGCCGAGCTGGATGTGGATAATTTGGGGAAACTCCTCGCGGCGGTGGCTCAAATTCCCGCCCAGCTGATCATCACCTCGGTCCATGAGAGCGGCCTTGAAGGCGTGAAAATCGGCCGAAAGTTTCACGTGAAACAAGGCAATTTCTTATAATTCCGCACCTCATTTTCCAGGCCGGGCCATGACAGATTCCGACGTCTACGACTCAAGCAAAATCAAAGTTTTGAAGGGGCTCGACGCTGTCCGCAAACGGCCCGGCATGTACATCGGCGACACCGACGACGGCAGTGGTTTGCACCACATGGTGTTCGAGGTCGTCGACAATTCTGTCGACGAAGCTTTGGCGGGGTATTGCAGCCAGGTCACGGTCACCGTCCACGCTGACCAGTCGGTCACCGTGGCCGATGACGGCCGTGGAATTCCTGTGGATATCCATCCGGAGGAGGGGCGCTCGGCCGCCGAAGTCATCATGACCGTCCTCCATGCCGGCGGTAAGTTCGATGACTCGTCCTACAAGGTCTCCGGCGGTTTGCACGGCGTCGGCGTCTCAGTCGTCAACGCCCTGTCCGAATACCTGCTCCTGACCATCCATCGCGACGGCAAACTCCACCAGCAGGAGTACCGGATGGGTGAGCCCCAGGCGCCGCTGGCGGAGATCGGGACCACTGACAAGCGCGGCACGATCATCCGCTTCAAGCCGAGCGCCACGATCTTCACGAACATCGAGTTCAACTACGACGTCCTGGCCAAGCGGCTGCGCGAGCTGTCCTTCCTCAACTCCGGCGTGCGCATCGAGCTGATCGACGAGCGCGACGACAAGCGCGAGGTCTTCCAGTACGAGGGCGGCATCCGCGAGTTCGTGCGCTACCTCAACCGCAACCAGACGGCCATCCACGAGACGATCATCTGGTTCCGCACGCAGCAGGACGCGGTGACCATCGAGCTCGGCCTGCAGTGGAACGACTCGTACCAGGAGAGCATGTACGCGTACACGAACAACATCCCGCAGAAGGACGGCGGGACGCACGTGGCCGGCTTCCGCAGCGCCCTGACGCGCACGCTCAACAACTACATCGAGAAGCAGTTCGCCGCGAAGGACAAGATCCCGACCTCGGGCGAGGACGCCCGCGAAGGCCTGACCGCGATCCTCTCGGTGAAGATGCCCGACCCGAAGTTTTCCTCGCAGACGAAAGACAAGCTGGTCTCGTCCGAGATCAAGGGCATCGTCGAGTCGGCCGTGGGCACGAAGCTCGATGAATTCCTGCAGGAGCATCCCCAGCAGGCGAAGGCGGTCGCGACCAAGATCCTCGAAGCGGCCCGCGCTCGCGAGGCCGCACGCAAGGCGCGCGAGATGACTCGTCGCAAGGGCGCGCTCGATCTGGCCGGTTTGCCCGGCAAGCTCGCGGACTGCCAGGAGCGCGATCCGGCGCTCTCCGAGATGTTCCTGGTCGAGGGCGACTCCGCAGGCGGCTCGGCCAAGCAGGGCCGCGATCGCCGCACCCAGGCGATCCTGCCGCTGAAGGGCAAGATCCTGAACGTCGAGAAGGCGCGCTTCGACAAGATGCTCTCGTCCGCGGAGGTCGGCACGTTGATCACCGCGCTCGGCACCGGCATCGGCGCAGACGACTTCGATCTCTCGAAGCTGCGCTACCACCGCGTGATCGTGATGACGGACGCCGACGTCGACGGCTCGCACATCCGCACGCTGCTGCTCACGTTCTTCTATCGCCAGATGCCGCAGCTGATCGAGAACGGCCACATCTACATCGCGCAGCCGCCACTGTTCAAACTGAAGAAGGGCAAGGCGGAGCACTACCTCAAGGACGAAGCGGAGCTCAACGCCATGCTGCTGAAGCAGGCACTCGAGGACGCCGAGCTGTATGGCGATCCCGCTCAGCCGCCGATGGTCGGCGCCGCGCTCGAGGCACTCGCGCGACGCTGGATGGAGGTCGCGGCGATCCTGCGGCGCTCGTCCCGGCGCTACGACCAGCGCGTGCTGGAACAGCTGCTGTACATGCCCGAGGTGACGCAGGCCGATCACGATCGCATCGACTGGCTCACGCAGTGGGGCCGCACGCTCGAAGCGCAGCTGAACTCCCAGGACGACCAGGGGCGTCGCTACCGCGTCCGTACGATCGGCAGCACCGACGGCGGCACGCCGCGACTCCTGGTCGCACGCACGGAGCACGGCACGACGACCGAGAAGCACATCCACCGCGAGTTCTTCGAGTCGTCGGAGTACCGCCGCATTGCCGAGCTGGGCAAGACGCTGGCCGGTCTGATGCAGCCTGGCGCGTATGTGGTGAAGGGCGACCAGCGCCAGGAAGTCAGCAGCTTCAAGCAGACGATCGAGTGGCTGCTCGAGCAGGCGCGCCGGGGGCAGCTGATCCAGCGCTACAAGGGCTTGGGCGAGATGAATCCGGATCAGCTCTGGGACACGACGATCAATCCCGAGACGCGCCGGCTGATCAAGGTGCGGATCGAGGACGCGCTCGCGGCCAACGACATCTTTGCGACACTGATGGGCGACCAGGTCGAGCCGCGCCGCGAGTTCATCGAGAAGAACGCACTGGCGGTTGCCAACCTCGACATTTAAATTTTTCTAACAGGCTTCGACTGAAACTGGGCGCCACCCTGGGCAAACCAGAAAGTTTTATTTAACCACCGGCCGGCACGATCGCCGCGATCTGGTGCTCGATCCACGCGCGCACTTCTTCGTTGAGCTCGCGTGGATCGCGTCCCGCGGCCTCGATCGGCGGACCGATCACGACGCGAATCACGCCGGGTTTCTTAACCCAGCCGCGCCGCTGCCAGTAGTAGCCCGCGTTGTGCGCGACCGGCACGATTTTGCAGCCGGCGCGTGAGGCGAGCAGGGCGCCGCTCACTCCGTACTTGCGGCTCTCGCCAACGGCGACTCGCGTGCCTTCAGGGAAAATCAGGATCCACGTTCCTTCGCTCAGCCGCTGCTTGCCTTGCTCGATCACCTGCGACACCGCCGCGGCGCCGGCCTTGCGATTGATGGCGATCGGCTTGAGAAAGCTCACGGCCCACCCGACCAGCGGGATCCACATCAGCTCGCGCTTCAGCACCCAGGCTTGCGGCGGAAAGATCGCGGCCTGCGCGATGGTTTCCCACGCGGACGAGTGCTTCCACATCGACACATGCGCGCCGGGCGGAATGTTCTCGCGCCCTTCGACTGTGTGGCTCAGGCCGCAAAATGTTTTCAGCAGCCATAGATGAACACGCGCCCAGCTGCGCGCGACGCCGTACAACTTGTGATGCGGCAACCACCCGAGCGCGACGACGACGACGGCGTACAGCAACGTGCCGAGAAACAGGCACGTCGTGAACAGCACCGATCGCAGCAGCTGCAAGCAGGCCTCCGCTTAGCCGGGCAAGCGCGACAGATCGGCGAACTGCAGGAACAGGCCGCGCAGACGAAGCAGCAGTCCCAGCCGGTTCGCGCGAACCTCCGCGTCCTCGGCCATCACCATCACCGAGTCGAAGAAACGATCGACGTCGTCGCGCAGGCTCGCGAGCTGCGTGAGCGCTTGCGCGTAGTCACGCCGCGCGAACAGCGGATTGACGGCACGTTCCATCGACAGCACGTGCTCGAAGAGTTGTCGCTCCGGACCTTCCTGCAGCCGGCTGGTATCGACCGCTCCGGTCAGATCGCCCGGCGCTTTACGCAGAATATTCGCGATGCGCTTGTTCGCGGCCGCCAGGCTATCCGCCTCCGACATCGTGAGGAAGCGCTCGAGCGCGCGCAGGCGCACGTCCATGTCGAGCACCGACTGCGTCTTGCTCGCCAGCACTGCGTCGAACATTTCGGTGGTGACCTTGCGGCCTGCTTCACCTTCGAGGTACGAGCCGCGCAGCCGCTCGATCACATACGTCCACACTTCCTCTGCAACCGCGGGCGCCTTTTCGACGGGCTGCGCTGCGACAGCTGTTTCGATGAGCTGGCGCAGATCCAGTTCGAGTTGCCGTTCGAGAATCGTGCGCAACACACCGAGCGCGGCGCGGCGCAGACCGAATGGATCGCGCGTGCCGGTCGGCTTCTGGCCGATCGCAAAAATGCCCGCCAGCGTGTCGAGCTTGTCCGCCAGCGCGAGCGCGATGCCGGTACGGGTTTCGGGAACGCGGTCGCCGGCGAAGCGCGGCCAGTACTGTTCTTCGAGCGCCGCGGAAACTTCAGCGGGCTCGTTGTCGTGCTGCGCGTAGTACTTGCCCATCAATCCCTGCAGCTCGGGAAATTCGCCGACCATCAGCGTGAGCAGGTCGCACTTGCTGAGCTCGGCCGCGCGACGCGTAAGCGATGCATCGGCGCCGATCGCTTCGGCGATGCGCACCGCGAGCCGCGCGACGCGCTCGGACTTGTCGTGCTGCGAACCGAGCTTCGCCTGGAACGTCACGCTCTTCAGCGTCGCGCGCCGGCTTTCCAGCGGCACTTTGCGATCGCTGTCCCAGAAGAACGCTGCGTCTGCGAGCCGCGGCCGCACCACTCGCTCATTGCCGTCGCGCACTTTGTCCGGCGCGCGGCTCTCGATGTTGGCGACGGCGATGAATTCGTTGCGCAGCTTCCCCTGCGAATCGCGCACGGGGAAATAGCGCTGATGGTCCTGCATCGTCGCGATCGGCACTTCCTGCGGCAGCTGCAGGTAGCGTTCGTCGAAGCGACCCACCAGCGGCACCGGCCATTCGACCAGCGCGGTGACTTCATCGAGCAGCGCGTCTTCGATGACCGCCTGACCACCACTGCGCTGCGCGAGTGCAATCGCGCCGCTGCGAATGCGTTCGCGCCGGTCGGCAACGTCGACTACGACGTGCGCCTTCGCCAGTGTCTCGACGTATTTCGCCGGGCTCGCGATCGGCAGGGGATTCGGCGCATGGAAGCGATGGCCGCGCGACTGTTTGCCGGACGCGATGCCGAGAATCTCGCACTCGACGACGGTCGTGCCGAGCAACATGACGACCCAGTGCACCGGTCGCACGAATTCGGCATCGCCCGCGCCCCAGCGCATGCGCTTCGCGATCGGCAAGGCTTCGAGCGCGGTCTTGACGATGCCCGGGAGCAGAGCGGCCGTCGGCTCGCCTTTCTTCGTGCCGACGAACATCAGCACGCGCCCCTTCGGACCGTCGACCTGCTGCAACTGATCGACGCTCACCCCGCATGACGCTGCGAATCCCGACGCTGCCTTCGTCGGCTGACCCGACGCATCGAATGCGTTGGCGACCGCGGGCCCTTGCCGCTTGATCTCCTGATCCGGCTGCTTGTCCGCCATCGCGTGCGCGCGCACTGCGAGCCGTCGCGGCGTGGCAAACCATTCGAGCTCGCCATGCGCGATCCCTGCTGACGCCAATCCTTTCTCGATGCCATCGGCCAGCGCTCGCGCCAGCGTGAACAGCGACTTCGGCGGCAGCTCTTCGGTGCCCAGCTCGAACAGAAAATCTCGCTTGCTCATGCGGCCGCTCCGTCACCGCGCTGGAGCATCGGAAATCCCAGCGCCTCGCGACTCGCGTAATAGGTTTCCGCGACCGCCTTCGCCAGCTCGCGCACGCGAAGAATGAAGCGCTGGCGCTCCGTGACGGAAATCGCCTTGCGCGCATCGAGCAGGTTGAACGTGTGCGAGGTCTTCAGCATCTGCTCGTACGCCGGCAGCGCCAGGCCGTTCGCCAGCAGCATGCGGCACGTGGCTTCGTGCTCGTCGAAGTGCCGGAACAGCTGCGCCGTGTCGGCCAGCTCGAAGTTGTACTTCGACTGCTCGACTTCATTCTGGTGATAGACGTCGCCGTAGGTGACGCGGCCGAGTGGACCGTCGGTCCACAGGACGTCGTACATGCTCTCGACGCCCTGCAGGTACATCGCGAGCCGCTCGAGGCCGTAGGTGATCTCACCCATCACCGGCCGGCAATCGAGTCCGCCGACCTGCTGGAAATAGGTGAACTGCGTGACTTCCATGCCGTTCAGCCAGATCTCCCAGCCGAGGCCCCAGGCGCCGAGCGTCGGCGACTCCCAGTTGTCCTCGACCAGGCGGATGTCGTGCGTCAGCAGATCGAAGCCAAGCGCCGCGAGCGAGCCGAGATAAAGCTCGACGATGTTCAGCGGCGACGGCTTGAGCACGACCTGGAACTGGTAGTAGTGCTGCCCGCGGAACGGGTTCTCGCCATAGCGCCCGTCGGTGGGCCGGCGCGAGGGCTGCACGTACGCGGCGCTCCACGGCTCCGGTCCGACCGCGCGCAGCAGCGTGCCGGTGTGAAAGGTGCCCGCACCCATCTCCATGTCGTACGGCTGCAGGATGACGCAGCCCTGCTTCGACCAATACGCCTGCAGGGCGAAGATCAGATCCTGGAAAGTCCGGGGCGGTGCGACAGCTTTCGGTGAGGCCATGCGTCAGTCCGAGCGCAAAGGCGCGGGAGTATAGCGGTAGAGCCTAGAGCCTACAGCCTTGCACGGTTATAGTGCGCCGGCCCGCACCGACGCCCCGCGACGGCGCGGTTCCTGACTCGATTGCGACGCTGCGGACGCCGGATCAAGCGCTTGCGCACCACGACGGAGTGGTCACGCAGTGGCACAGATCCTGCAAACTCGCGAGCCCAGACTCAATAACCACCGGCATCGCAGCGGCGAGCGGCCGGTGATCATCAATTTTTGCCGCCAACCGGAGGAAGACTCATGACGACGCCCGCTGAAGTGCTCAGCATGCTGAAGGAGAAGGAGGTCAAGTTCGTGGACCTGCGCTTCACGGATACGCGCGGCAAGGAACAGCATGTCACCGTCCCGTCGCACACGATCGACTCGGCGTTCTTCGACGACGGCAAGATGTTCGACGGCTCGTCGATCGGCGGCTGGAAGGGCATCAACGAGTCCGACATGGTGCTGATGCCGGACGCCACCACGGCGGTGCTCGATCCGTTCTTCGAAGAGACCACGCTGATCCTGCGCTGCGACGTGCTCGAGCCGTCGACGATGCAGGGCTACGACCGCGACCCGCGCTCGCTGGCGAAGCGCGCCGAGGCGTACCTGAAGTCGACCGGCATCGGCGACCGCGCGCTGTTCGGCCCGGAGAACGAGTTCTTCATCTTCGACAACGTCCGCTACGGCACGACCATGCAGGGCTCCTTCTTCGAGATCGATTCGATCGAGGCGGCCTGGAGCTCGGGCAAGCAGTACGAGGAAGGCAACAAGGCGCACCGCCCCGGCGTGAAAGGCGGCTATTTCCCGGTGCCGCCGGTCGACTCCTTCCAGGACCTGCGCTCGGCGATGTGCCTGGCGCTCGAAGAGCTGGGCATGAAGGCCGAAGTGCATCACCACGAAGTGGCGACCGCAGGCCAGTGCGAAATCGGCGTCAACGCCAACACGCTGGTGCGCAAGGCCGATGAAGTGCAGATGCTGAAGTACGCGATCCACAACGTCGCGCACGCGTACGGCAAGACGGTCACCTTCATGCCGAAGCCGATCGTCGGCGACAACGGCAACGGCATGCACGTGCACCAGTCAATCTCGAAGGACGGCAAGCCGCTGTTCGCGGGTGACAAGTACGCGGGCCTGTCGGACATGGCGCTGTACTACATCGGCGGCATCATCAAGCACGCGAAAGCGATCAACGCGTTCACCAACGCCAGCACCAACAGCTACAAGCGCCTGGTGCCGGGCTTCGAAGCGCCGGTCATGCTCGCCTACTCTGCGCGCAATCGCTCCGCCTCGATCCGTATTCCGTGGGTCGCGAATCCGAAGGGACGCCGCATCGAAGTGCGCTTCCCGGATTCGACCGCCAATCCGTATCTCGGCTTCGCCGCGATGCTGATGGCGGGTCTCGACGGCATTCAGAACAAGATCCACCCCGGCGATGCCGCGGACAAGGATCTGTACGACCTGCCGCCGGAAGAGGCCAAGAACATTCCGGAAGTCTGCTACTCGCTGGAACAGGCGCTGCAGGCGCTGGACGCGGACCGCGGCTTCCTGAAAGCCGGCGGCGTGTTCACCGATGACGTGATCGATGCGTACATCGCGCTGAAGATGCAGGAAGTGACCAAGGTGCGCATGTCCACGCACCCGCTCGAGTTCGAGTTGTACTACAGCGTGTGACCGTACGGCGTGCCGGGTCCTCCGGCCCGGCACAGCCACGCACGCGGTAGGCTGCGGTGACGGACGTCACAGCCCGTCACCGTTTTTGTCGGTGGGTTTTGGTCAGCAATGGGCGAAGCGGCTATGCTCTGGCCTCATGCGTACGGCGCTCCTGGTACTGATCGCGCTCGCGACGTCGGGTCTGTCCGGCGCCGCCACGGCGGCCGACATCTGGAAATGGGTGGACGCCAACGGCGTCACGCATTACTCCGATCAACCTGTGCAGGGCGCGACCAAGATCGAAGTGCGCGCCGGCAACGTGTCCCAGTCGAGCTCGAGCGGTGTCAGCTCTGCCTCCTCGTCCACGCCGTCCGAAGAGGAAGCGGGTCCGGCCTACACGGACTTCGTGATCTATCGTCCGGAAAGCAACGAGTCGATCATCAATACCGGCGGCGAGGTCAGCGTCGAGATCCGGGTCAACCCCAGGGTCCAGTCGCTGCACCAGCTGAGTCTCTATCTGGACGGCCAGCTCGTGAGCGGCTTCCCGCGCAACTCGCTGAGCTACGCGCTGACCGAAGTGCCGCGCGGCGTGCACAGCGTCACTGCTGTGATCACGGATCAGTACGGCAAGAAACTCCAGGAAACTCCGGCCGTCGGGTTCAACGTGCGCCAGGAGTCGATCGCGAATCCGCCGGTCGGCCCGACGCTGCGGCAACCGACCAGGCCGCAACCGCGCGGCGCCGCGAACAAGGTTCTGACGAAGCAGCCGAGTTACGGCGCGTTGAACGGCGCACGCCCGGCCGTCAATCCGGCGACCAATCTCCCGGTCGCTCCTGCGAAGCCCGCGCCGAAGCCCAAGAAGCCCTGACGTCGGGTGCCGCCGGCGCCGCCGGCCCCCGGAGGTGCGGCTAGCGATGGCCGCACTGCCTCACGTCTTCGCCGCTGCGAGCGCCATGGCCGATCCCGGACGCATTCTCGACAGTCTCAGCACCAGCGTGCTGATCGTCGATCGCACGCGCGCGATTCTCTATCTCAACGTCGCCGCGGAAACGCTGTTCGGCATGGGCCGCAACCAGGCGCGCGGCCGGCCGCTCGACGAGTTGCTTGCGGACGCCAGCGCTTTGAGCGCGATCGTCGATCGTGCGCTCGAGACGTCGCGGCCGTTCCTGCGGCGCGAGCTCGCGCTGCGACCGATCAATGGCGAAGGCGAGCTGATCGTCGACTGCGCCGTCGCGCCGTACGAAGAGACGGCGGCGCCGGCGGTCATGATCGAGATCAGCGATACCACTCAGCATCAGCGCATCTCGCGCGAGACTGCGTTGCTGACGCAGATCGACGGCAGCCGGCTGATGATCCGTCAACTCGCGCACGAGATTAAGAATCCTCTCGGCGGTCTGCGCGGTGCGGCGCAATTGCTCGCGCGCGAGCTGCCGGATGCGCGTCTGCGCGAATACACGTCGGTGATCATCAGCGAGGCCGATCGTCTCGCCGGTCTGGTCGATGCAATGCTCGGCCCGGGACACGCACCGCGCCGCGAGCCGACGAACATCCACGAGCTGCTGCAGCACGTGCGCCACCTGCTCGCGGCCGACGCGCCGCACACAGTGATGATCGAGCGCGACTACGATCCGAGCCTGCCGCCGCTGCCGCTCGATCGCAATCTGATCATCCAGGCGATGCTCAACCTCGGCCGCAACGCGCTGCAGGCGATCGCGCAGAACGAAAGCGGCAAAGGTCGCATCGTGCTGCGCACGCGCGCGCTCACCAACGTGAACATCGGCGCCCGGCGTCATCGCGTCGTCGCGAGCGTGCAGTTCGAAGACAACGGACCGGGCGTGCCCGACCACCTGCGCGAAACGCTGTTCTATCCGCTCGTCACCGGGCGTGCGGACGGCACCGGCCTCGGGCTCGCGGTCGCGCAGGATCTCGTCAGCCGGCATGACGGCCTGATCGAGTTCGACAGCCGGCCCGGCCTCACCCTTTTCACGATCCTGTTGCCCCTCAATGTCGTCCATCTCACCGAAGCCTCTTAACGTCTGGCTCGTCGACGACGATGCCTCGATTCGCTGGGTGCTCGAGCGCGCTCTGCGTCAGGGCGGCATGGCCCCGACTGCGTTCGACCAGGCGGACACTGCACTCGCAGCGTTGCGCCGCGACCGGCCCGACGTGCTGATCACCGACATCCGCATGCCCGGCCGCAGCGGCCTGGAGCTGCTGACGCAGATTCGCGCGAGTCAGCCGGAGCTGCCGGTCATCGTCATGACCGCGCACTCCGATCTGGACAGCGCGGTGGCTGCATATCAGGGCGGTGCGTTCGAATATCTGCCGAAGCCGTTCGATATCGATCAGGCCGTCGACCTGGTGCGACGCGCGGCTCAGCAACGCGTCGCGGCGCCCGAACCTGCGACTGAAGCGCGGCGCATTCCGGAGATGCTCGGACAGGCGCCGGCGATGCAGGAAGTTTTCCGCGCGATCGGTCGGCTGTCACGCTCGAGCATGACTGTGTTGATCACGGGTGAGTCGGGCACCGGCAAGGAGCTCGTCGCGCGCGCCTTGCATCGTCACAGCCCGCGCGCCGCAAAGGCTTTCATCGCGCTGAACACGTCGGCGTTCACTGCGGATCTGCTCGAGTCCGAGCTGTTCGGTCACGAGAAGGGCTCGTTCACCGGCGCGGATCAATTGCGGCGCGGGCGCTTCGAGCAGGCCGATGGCGGCACGCTGTTTCTCGACGAGATCGGCGACATGTCGCCGCAATTGCAGACGCGGCTGCTGCGCGTGCTGGCGGAGAACGAGTTCTATCGCGTCGGCGGACAGATTCCGGTGCGCGTCGACGTGCGCGTCATCGCGGCAACTCACCAGGATCTCGAAGAGCGCGTCCGTCAGGGACAGTTCCGCGAAGACCTGCTCCACCGGCTGAACGTCATCCGCATCGAAGTGCCGCCGCTGCGCTCGCGCCGCGAAGACACCGCGGAGCTGCTCGTTCACTATCTGAGCGCCGCTGCTTTGGAGCTTGGTGTCGAGCCGAAGACGCTGACACCCGAAGCCGCCGCTGCTCTGTCGAACTTCGAGTGGCCTGGCAACGTGCGTCAGCTGGTGAACGCGTGCCGCCGGCTCACGGCGACTGCGCCCGGTCGCGAGATCAAGGTCGAAGACATTCCGGCGGATCTCGGCGGTGTGCCCGGCGCGGCGAAGCTCCAGGACGAATGGACGCGTCAGCTCACGCACTGGGCGGAGAAGCGACTCGCGGCCGGCGAGACGCCGTTGCTCGACGATGCGCTACCGGAATTCGAGCGCACGCTGATTCGCGCAGCGCTGCGTCAGGCGCAGGGCGGCAGGCAGGAAGCCGCGCGGCTGCTCGGCTGGGGCAGGAACACGCTCACTCGCAAGCTCAAAGAGCTGACGATGGACGATGAGTGACTTGTGCTTCGAGCGGCGGGTGTGCTGACGACGTGCCGATGAGCTCGGCGACAGATTGCATCCTGTGCTTCGCGAGGTACGCCGCGATACCTTCGTTGATCTTCTTGCACACCAGCGGATCGTAGAACAGCGCGGTGCCGACGCCGACGGTGGTCGCGCCCGCGATCAGAAATTCCAGCGCGTCGTTCGCCGAGGTGATGCCGCCCTGCCCGATGATCGGCACGTTGTGCCGCCGCGCCACTTCGTAGACCTGGTGCACTTTGAGCAGCGCGATCGGCTTGATCGCCGGCCCCGACAAGCCGCCCTGGATGTTGCCGATGACCGGACGGCGCGTGTGCACGTCGATCGCCATGCCTGTCACGGTGTTGATCACCGCGAGCGCATCGGCGCCGGCGTCGATGCAATAACGTGCGTTCTCACGGATGTCGGTCTGGTTCGGCGAGAGCTTGACGATCAGCGGCTTTTTCGTCGCCGCGCGGCACGCAGCGGTGACGCGACCCGACATCTGCGGATAGTTGCCGAACTGCACGCCGCCTTCCTTGATGTTCGGGCAGGAGATGTTGACCTCGATCGCATCGATCGGCGAGTCGTCGAAGCGGCGCGTCACTTCGATGTAGTCCTCGATCGTCGAGCCGCAGACGTTCGCGATGAAGCGCGTCTCGGTGAAATCGAGCGCCGGCAGGATCTGCGTGATGACGTGGTCGACGCCGGGATTCTGCAGCCCGATCGCGTTGAGCATGCCCATCGGCGTCTCGTACACGCGATGCGGCGCGTTGCCGAGGCGCGGCTCGCGCGTCGTGCCCTTGAGCACGATCGCGCCGGCGTCGCGGTTCGTGAAGCCTTCGACGCGCGTGTACTCTTCGCCGAAGCCGACGCAGCCCGACAGCAGCACGATCGGCGAATCGAGCTTGAGGCCGCAGAAATCGATGGATAGGCTCGCAGGCAGCATGGCGCGATAGTTTACCCTTCCAGTGCGATGTTTCACGTCATCCTCTACCAGCCCGAGATCCCGCCGAACACCGGCAACGTGATCCGCATGTGCGCCAACAGCGGCGCGCGCTTGCACCTGATCGCCCCGCTCGGCTTCGACATCGACGAGAAAGCGGTGCGCCGCGCGGGCATGGACTATGCGGAGCTCGCGGACGTGCGGGTCTGGCAAAGCCTCGCGCAGTGCCTGGAGGAAATCGGCAGGCCGCGCTGGTTCGCCGTCTCGACGCGAGGTACGACCCAGTACGACAGCGTGCAATACGCGGACGGCGATGCGTTCGTGTTCGGACCGGAGACTCGTGGCCTGCCGCAAGCGGTGCTCGAGGACTGTCCAGCGCAGCGGCGCCTGCGAATTCCGATGCGGCCGGGCAATCGCAGCCTGAACCTGTCGAACGCCGCGGCGGTCGTCGTCTACGAAGCCTGGCGGCAGCGCGGCTTCGCCTGACCTATTCCGGTTTCAGCGCGCGGCTGAACAATTCTTTGACCGCGTCCTTCGGGTGCGCGCCCTCGTAGACGACGCGGTACACCTGCTCGCAGATCGGCATCTCGACGGAGAGCCGCGTCGCTACATCGCGCACGGCGCGCGCGGCCTGCACGCCTTCGACGACCTGGCCGATGGTCTTCTGCGCGTCGGCTCCAGACGTCCCTGCGGCCAGCGCCAGGCCGAAACGCCGGTTGCGGGACTGGTTGTCGGTGCATGTCAGCACCAGGTCGCCGAGACCGGCGAGGCCCATGAACGTGTCCTTGCGCGCGCCGAGCGCGACGCCGAGACGCGTCATCTCGACCAGGCCACGAGTGATGAGCGCAATGCGAGTGTTGGCGCCGAAGCCGAGTCCGTCGGAAATGCCCGCGCCGATCGCGAGGACGTTCTTGATCGCGCCGCCCGTCTCGACGCCGACCATGTCGGCAGACGTGTACGCACGGAAATTCAGCCCCGACAATCGCTGCGCGAGATCGCTCGCGAACGTCGCGTCGGTGGCGGCAACGGTCATCGCCGTCGGCAGTCCCGCGCCGACTTCCTTTGCGAACGTCGGCCCCGACACGACCGCGGTCGGCACGCTCTCGCCGAGCACCTGGTGCACGACTTCGTGCGGCAGCAATCCGGTCGTGAGCTCGAATCCTTTGGTCGCCCAACTGACTCGCGCGTCGGCGCTGAGGTGCGGCGCTACCTCCTGCAACAGCGAGCGCAGCGCGTGACTCGGCACGGAGATGAGCAGATCGCGAGCGGAGCGCACGGCTGCTGCGAGATCGGTCTCGACACGCAAGGTGTCGGGAAACGCAGCTTGAGGCAGGTAGCGCTCGTTACTGCGCTGACTGGCGAGCGCCGCAACGTGCGCACGATCGCGACCCCACAGCACTGCGGGGCGCGACAAGCGAGCAAGTTGAATGGCGAGCGCGGTGCCCCAGGAGCCTGCACCCAGCACGACGCATGTCGAGCTCTCGGGCGCGGCGGACACGTGCGCGGCTCAGTTCACCGACGCCGCGGGCGATTGCGGCTGCTGCGGCGCGCGTGTCGCAGCCTGGTTGAACAGCGCTTCGAAGTTCACGGGCGGCAGCAGGAACGGCGGGAAGCCACCCTTCGAGAGCAGATCCGAAATCACCTCGCGCGCATACGGCAGCAGGTAGTTGGGGCAGAAGATGCCGAGCAGGCGCTGCATGTCCTGCGCCGGAACGTTGCGGATGCCGAACGCGCCGGCCTGCTGCACTTCCACCAGCCACACGGTCTTGTCCGCGGACTTCGCTTCCACGCGCACCATCAGCACGACTTCCTTCATGTCGCCGCCGAGATCGGTGACCGAGGTGTTGAGGTTGAGATTGATCGTCGGATTCGGCGCGTTTGCCGCGATCCGCGGACCTGCCGGCGCTTCGAACGACGCATCCTTGACGTACACCGCCTGCGGCGCGAACTGCGGCGCGTTCGGGTCTACGTTCTGGTCGTTGGGGAGTACCGAAGCTTCGTCAGCCATGATGCAGATCCTCTATCTTTTCTATGAATTCAGGGGGCCAGGCCCAGGAGTGTGTTCAGTTCGCCGGAGCGATCGAGGGCGGCCAGCTCATCATAACCCCCGACGTGCAGCTCACCGATAAAGATTTGGGGCACCGTGCGCTGACCGCCGGTGCGCTCCAGCATCACCGGCCGCTGGTCCGGCTCGTCGTCGAGCTTGATGTCGTGCACGGCGATGCCCTTGCGCTCGAACAGGTTGCGTGCCCGCTGGCAATACCCGCACCAGTTCGTCGAGTACATCACCACCTCGGGCTGAGTCTCCACGGGGGATTTACCCGGACCGCTCTCCCTGCGGTCGCTCGGTCCTTGGCTCATCCCTGTTTGCCATCCTTACGGGCGGCGCCCTTCACCAGCGGCAGGTTCTCCTGGCGCCAGCTCTGCAGTCCGCCACGCAGCGTCACGACCTTGGTGAAGCCTGCTGCACGCAACTTGTTCGCGGCGCCACCGGAGGCCGCGCCATTCTCGCAATAGACGATGACCGGCTTTTCCTTGTATTTCTTCAGCGTCTCGGCCTTGGCGGCGAGCTCGGCGGCGGGCAGGTTGCGCGCCTCGATGATGTGGCCGGCTTCGTATTCCTGGCTGTCGCGCACGTCCAGCAGCAACGCGCCGGAGTTGGCGAGGCGCACGGCCTCGGCGGGCCCGAGGGCGTTGCTGCCGCGCGCGCGATGGCGGAACTCGAACACGAGCGCGATAACGGCGAGAATCGCCGCGCCCGCGACCAGGAAGGGATGATGAGCGACGTATTCGAAAAAACGATTCATTGCGTGCAGGCGGCCCGCCAAAAGGCCGCGAAGTATAGCAGCCGCCCCGTCGGGAACATGCCGCGGGGAGCGCGGCAAAGCTCGTGAGTGGCAGGTCTTCCCGCCGCCTGTCGGTCGTTTCCGCAGCGGCTTATGTACTGTTGCTGTGGGCGCCGGCTTTTCAAGCTTCTGCGGCCGGCGTGGACGCCAAGGAAGCGGAGCTGCGCCAGGTGCGCACCCGCATCGAGGCGATCCGCAAACAGATCCATGCCGACGCGGAACGCCGCGATTCCCTGACCGGACAGCTGAAGCAGGCGGACCTGCAGATCCAGTCCGCGCGCGAGCGCCTGTCGGAGGTCCGCGGCCGGCGCATCGAATCCGAGCAGAAGCTCGCCGGGCTCAGGAACGAGCAGGCGCAGACCCAGCGCGCGGTGGCCGACGAGCGCGACGAGCTCGGCGCCGAGCTCAAAGTTGCTTATATGAACGGCAGGCAGGAACAGCTGAAACTGCTGCTCAACCAGCGCGATCCCGCGGCGGCCGGCCGCATGATGGCCTACTACGGCTATTTCGGCCGTGCCCGCGCTGAGCGCATCACGTCGATCACCGAGCACCTCGCGCACCTGGAACTGCTGAGCGAAGGCATTACCGCGGAAACCGCACGGCTGCGCGACCTGGAGGCGGAGAACGCGCGCGACGTAAAGGCCCTTGCCGGTGCGCGCGAGCGACGCGCGCAGACGCTGGCGGAGGTGCAGGCGAAACTGCGGACCCGCAACGATCAGCTCGCGAAGCTCCAGTCGGATGCGCAGGCGCTGGAAAAGCTGGTCGAGCAGCTGCGGCGGGCGATCGAGGAATTCCCGGAGCTGGCCGAGCAGCCGTTCCAGCGCGTGAAGGGCAAGCTGCCCTGGCCCGTCAAAGGGCGCCTGCTGGCCAGGTACGGACAGCTGCGGGCGGGCGGGCCGCTGAAGTGGCAGGGCGTGGTCATCGCGGCCGAGCGCGGAGCGCAGGTCCGGTCGCCGTACTACGGGCGCGTCGTGTATGCCGACTGGCTGCCGGGCCTGGGGCTGCTGATCGTGCTGGATCACGGCGGCGGCTACATGAGCCTGTACGGGCACAACGAGCAGGTCTACCGACGGGTCGGGGATCGGGTCGCCCCCGGCGACGCGCTGGCGGCGGTCGGGGAGGCCGCCGGGCTCGGCCGGCCGGGCCTTTACCTGGAAATTCGCAAGGGCAAGCAGACGCTCGACCCGCAGGAGTGGCTGGGCAAGCCCTGAGAAGGTGACGGGGATCACGGGAGTGACGTGAGTCACGCGAAACTGCGGGCAAGATCAAGGACCGCCGCCGGCCAGGCCGGGATGATGCTGTCCAAGGCTCGAAAACCCCGGACACAGCAGGTCGGCACCCCTTGGCCGCAGGCACCATTCTCGACGACGAGGACACGATAGAAGCTCAGGCTCTGTCGACGTCGCTCGATCCCTACGGCCAGCTGGTCAAGATGCTGATGCCGCGCGCGAGCTGCATCGCCATCTACGATCGTATCAGCACGCCGCTGTGGCTCTCGGACGGCTGCGACGGACCGGATCTCACGCATCTCATGGAAGAGGCGCTGAACTCGGCCCGCGACGAAATCGCCGCCAGCCTCAGCGATCCCGAAGAACGCGACGGTTTCGCGCGCTCGTGGAGCGGCGACACCGCGTACGTCTTCATCCTGCGCGACGGCGACCAGCTGCTCGGTGCGCTTGGCGTGTCCTGCCAGGACGGCAACGGCGGCGCGCGCCCATTCACGCTCATGCAGGGCCTGTTGCGGCCGGCATTGCAGGTGCTCAGCCGCGAGCTGTCGAGCCAGTACAACATCGGCGCTCCGCGCGAGGCCGTCCCGTCGCGCGATTCCGATCTCGAATTGCTGATCGACGCGAGCATGCCGGAAGACACCAGCAGCGACGATCTCGAGCAACTCGTGGGCAGCTGCGTGACGCATCTGCAGTGCACCGCCGGCGCACTCTTCATCCCCGACAAGAAAATTTCCATCCTGCACACCGGCGGCGCGTTGAGCGCGACCGAGTGCGAGACCGTCGAGAAGACCCAGCGCAATCTGTTCGCGTGGGTGCAGGTCCAGCGCCGCACGCTGATGCTCAACAAGGTGCCGCCGTCGGGCCCGATGGGGAGCCTGCAGTACAAGATTCTCGCGTGCCCGATCCGCCAGGGCGGCCAGCATGTCGTCGGCCTGCTGATCCTGCTGAAGCGGCTCAACGGCTCCGACTTCGACACGCGCCAGGTGCGCGTGATCGAGATGATGACGCGGCACATCGCGTACGTGCTGCAGAACGCCTACGACCCGAGCACCGGACTGTTGACGCGCCCCGCGCTCGAGCAGCGCGCGCTGGCGGCGATCGAAGCGAAAGCGGGCGAGCACTGCATCGCTTACGCCGACGTCGATCGCACGCACGTGGTGAACGAGAACCACGGCATGCACGTCGGCGACGCCGCGCTCGTGCGCATCGCGGAGACGATCCGCATGCAGCTGCCGTCGAATGTTTCCGCCGCGCGCATTTCGGGCGATCGTTTCGCGCTGTTCTTCGCGAACGAAAGCCAGGACGACGCACGCACGTTCCTCATGAGCCTGTGCCAGAGCATCACCGAGCTCGAGTTCACGCACGAGGGCGCGCGCGTCGCGTTGTCGATGAGCTTCGGCCTCGCGGCTGTTGCGAGCACGAAGTTTCCGCTGTCGCACGCGCTTGCTCACGCCGAGGCTGCGTGCAAAGCGGCCAAGGATCGCGGCCGCGGCCGCGTCGAGTCGTACCAGGACGCGGATCGCAGCATCGTGCGCCGCTACGAAGACGTCGCGATCATCGGCGACCTGCGCGAAGCGATTGCCAACGATCGCTTCCGCATGGACGCGCAGCCGATCGTCGAGCTTGCACACAACGGCGGCGCGCGCCGCTTCGAGCTGCTGTTGCGCATGATCGACCCTGCGGGCGAATGCGTTGCGCCGGACAAGTTCCTCACGGCCGCGGAGCGCTACCAGCTCGCGACCGACATCGATCGCTGGGTCGTGCAGTACGCGCTGGAAATCCTGTCGTCGGCGGCGCCGCGGCTGGCGACTATGGACGCGCACTTCGCGATCAACATCTCCGGGCAGTCGCTCGGCGACGAGCACTTCCCCGCCTATCTCGAGCACAAGCTGCGCGAGTACGACCTGCCGCCGGGCATGCTGTCGTTCGAGATCACCGAGACCGCAGCGGTT
The DNA here is from genome assembly GCA_035277305.1 of Steroidobacteraceae bacterium. GTDB lineage: Bacteria > Pseudomonadota > Gammaproteobacteria > Steroidobacterales > Steroidobacteraceae > Steroidobacter. The sequence goes on from DATEKT010000011.1 coordinate 24,828, forward strand.
GCGAACATCGTGCGCGCCGAGACGCTGATCCGCCGGCTGCAGGACCTGGGCCATGCGATCGCGCTCGATGACTTCGGCCGCGGCCTGTCCTCGCTCACATATCTGAAGTCGCTGCCGGTGTCGCATCTGAAGATCGACGGCGGGCTGGTTCGTGACCTCGCCGGCAATGCGCGCTCGCGTGCGGCGGTGACTGCGATCGTGCAGCTTTCGCAGTCGATGAAGTTGCAGACCACGGCGGAGTGTGTCGAGACCGAAACGATCCTCGGCGCGGTCGGCCAGCTCGGCGTGACTTACGGCCAGGGCTTCGCGATCGGCCGGCCGCGACCGCTCGAAATCGTCTTGCAGGAGCTGCTGCGCTCCGGCCCCGCGCCGCGCGGCGGCTCGACACGGCCTTCGCGCATCGGTCTTTAGTGTGAGGTACGCATGAAGCAGTCGGGCTTTTGCTGAATCTTCCGTCGCATTGGCCCACTGCTCACCCTGTACTATGCTTTCGACAGCCCCTTCCAACGTCCAGAAACTCTCAGCCATGGTTCGCCTGGGCAATCCCGTCCGCTTCGTCCTGGTCCTGACGCTCGGCCTCGTCGGCGGTTTCGGTTTGTCCGTCGGTCGTCCGGTGCAAGCGCAGCTCGATGCTCCGCCGCCCGCGCCTGTCGTGCAGCAAGCCGATGACGATGCGAATGCGCCGGTGCCGTGGCAGGACACGAAGCTGCTCGCCGAAGTGCTCGAGCACGTGCGCCGCGAATACGTCGAGCGCATCTCCGATCAGGAGCTCATCGAAGCCGCGATCCGCGGCATGATGGCGGACCTCGATCAGCACTCCGCGTACCTCGATGCCGGGCAGTTCGACGAGATCCGCATCAGCACGACCGGCGAATACTCCGGCGTCGGCATCGAGGTCGCGCTCGAGAACGGCGTCGTCAAGGTCATCAACCCGATCCAGGACGCGCCCGCTTTCAAAGCCGGCGTGCTCGCGGGCGACCGCATCCTCGCGGTCGATGACGTGCCGGTCGACGTCGAGAATCTCAACGACACCATCGATCGCATGCGCGGCCGCATCGGCACGCCGGTGAAGATCACGATCGCGCGCGGCCCGGATCCGAAGCCGATGGAGTTCACGCTGGCGCGCGCTGCCGTGCAGGTGCACAGCGTCAGTCACGAGCTGCTCGAGCCCGGTCTCGGCTACGTGAAGATCTCGCACTTCAGCGAGACCACGACGCCGGATCTCGAATCCGCGATCGCCAAGCTCAAGAAGGCGAGCGGCGGTCCGTTGCGCGGCCTGGTGCTCGACCTGCGCAACAATCCCGGCGGCGTGCTCGAAGCCGCCGTCGGCGTTTCGGATGTGTTTCTCGACGGCGGCGTGATCGTCACCGCGAACGGCCGCGCGCCGGACGCAAAGTTCTCGATGGATGCGCGCCCCGGCGACGACATCGAAGGCGCGCCGCTCATCGTGCTGGTCAATGGCGGCTCCGCGTCGGCGTCGGAGATCGTGGCCGGCGCTTTGCAGGATCATCATCGTGCTCGGCTCGTCGGCAGCCAGACCTACGGCAAGGGCTCGGTACAGACCGTCATGGCCTTGTCCGATGGGCACGCGATCAAGCTGACGACCTCACGCTATTTCACACCGTCCGGTGCGTCCATCAATAAGCGTGGCATCACACCGGACGTCCCGGTCGAAGATCAAAAAGAAGGCGACGACCGCGCGCTGCACGTCGCCGTGGATCTGCTCAAGGCTCCGGGCACGATCCGTCAAAGCAGCGCTAACTGAGTACGCATGTCCGCCGAGCAGCAGCCGGCCAGCGACAATCGGGACTTCGCGGCTGCAGTGCTGCTGTGGCTGCAACTGCTCATCCTGACGGCGGGCGCGCTGCAGTTCGTCTTTGCTCCCCAGAATGTTCTGCAACCGATGCTCGCGGTCGGCGCGCTGGCGCTGCTCGCGCTGAGCATGCTGATCACGCGCTCGATCCCGGCGTTGCAGCACCAGCTCGCGCGACAGCACTGGATCGATGTCGCGTCGTCCACGACCAGCGTCGCGTTGCTCTGTGCCGCGACCGGCGCATCGCGCAGCTCGCTGCTGCCGCTGTTCTCGATTCCTCTCGCAAGCATCGCCGTTGCGTTCGGTAGCTGGTGGCTCGTCGTCCTGCTGACCGCAGTCATCGCTGCGCTCGGACTTCTGCTCGGCGCATTGACGCCGCAAACCTATATCGGCGATCCGGAGTTTCTCGGTCTGCTGTTCAACATGTTCGCGCCGGGAACGGTCGTGGCGCTGGTCGTCGCTGCACTGATCGGCCGGATGCACAGCGCCGTGCAACGCATCAGCGATCTGTCGTCGACCGACTCGCTCACGGGATTGCTCAACCTGCGCGCGTTCGAGGAAGTGCTGCAGCAGGAGCATCGCAAGGCTGAGCGCTTCAACCGGCCCTACACGCTCGCGGTGATCGACGTCGACAATCTCGCGCAGGTGAACGAGATGCTCGGCCACGACGCGGGCAGCCAGGTGCTCGGCATCGTGGCGAATGCCATCACGCGGTCGATTCGCGGTTCGGACGTCGCGGCACGACTCGGCGGCGACGAGTTCATCGTGCTGCTGGTCGAAGCGGATGCGGAGACGGGCGCGTCGATCGGCCAGCGCATCCGCAACAACGTCTACGCCGGGACGGTGTCGGTGGCGAACCGATTGATTCGTGCCAACGTCAACGTCGGCATCGCGAACTTCCCCGACGATCATCTGTACCCGAAGGAGCTGATGATCCTTGCCGATCAGCGCATGCAGCAGGACCGCATGCTCCGCCGCCCGCCAGCTGCGTGAATTCAGGCCGCGGGCGATTTGACCAGCGCCCACACTGCCCAGATCAGGATCCCGAGCAGCATCAGCAGATTCGGAATCGCAGTCAGTGCGAAGCCGATGGAGCGGCTCTTCGGGTCTTTGACGTACGTGACCGCATACACGGCACGACCGACGATGAAGACCGCGCCGAGCACCGCCGCCCACAACGGGCTGACGAAGCTGGCGAAGATCCACAGAGCGGGCAGGAACACCAGCAGCTGCTCCTGGGTGTTCATCTGCACGCGGAAGGTCCGCTCGAACACGTCGTTGCCGCTGATGGCCGGCGCGGGAATGTTGTACTTCGAGCGCGCCACGCCCACTTGCCAGCCGAACCAGAAGAACTGCAGCAACGCCACGGCGGTGACGATCGCAACGTAATGCATATTGATTCTCCGCTGATGAGCCCGATCTTGTTATTGCGGCCCACTTGTCTATAAGTTGGGGCCGAGACTCGACTGCAACGAAGACTAGCGGAACTGCGGAGACGAGACCATGACTGGATTTCTGCTGCGCGTCGCGATCGTCGCCCTCGGGCTGTGGCTCGCCACGTACATTCTGCCCGGCCTGTATTTCGACGGCCCCGGCACGCTGCTGGCGGCCGCACTGCTGCTTGGTATCGTCAACGCCGTCATCCGCCCGATAGCGGTCGTTCTGACGTTGCCGCTGACCCTGCTGTCGCTGGGCCTGTTCCTGCTCGTGATCAACGCCGCGATGCTGGGGCTGGTCGCGCTGCTGTTGTCGGGCTTCTCGATCAGCAGTTTCTGGACCGCGCTCGGCGGCGCGCTGATCGTCAGCCTCACCGGCTGGATCGCCTCCGGGCTGATCGGCAACAACGGCAAGGTCGAAGTGATCCGCGGGCGGCGTTAGCCGCCCTTGCACACGCGGCGCGCGCCTTCGACCGCCACGCGATACAGCAGCCAGCCGATCAGCGCAAAGACGGCGACGCCGAGCCACTCCCACGTGCCGAGCTGGAAGCGTTCCGGCAGCGCCATCACGTCCGGATTGCTGAACTTCCAGACGAAGAACGCGACGACGATACCCATCAGCGCTTCGCCGGTGATCAGGCCGGACGAGTACAGCACGCCATCCTGGTGCATGCGCTCGTGATCGGCGGGGTTGGCCGGCTTGCCGGCGGCGCGCTCGACGAAGTAAGCGAGGATGCCGCCGAGAAAGATCGGCATCGTCACATCCAGCGGCAGATAGATGCCGACCGCGGCGGCCAGCACGGGCACTCGAAAGGTGGACCCGCGCTTCTTTTGCACGGCGTCGATGGCGATGATCGCCGCGCCGACGGCAGCGCCGATCCACACCATCGTCCAGGGCAGCTCGCCGCCGAACATTGCGCGTGACACCGTCGCCATCAGCGTCGCTTGCGGCGCGAGCAGCGGGTTCGGATGTTCCGCTGTCGGCACGCCGATGCCGCGCGTTTCGTTCAACAGGTTCAGCACCGGGGCCATCACGACCGCGCACGAGATTGCGCCGATCGCCAGCATCACCTGCTGCCGCCACGGCGATGCGCCGATCAGGCAGCCGCACTTCAAGTCCTGCAGGTTGTCGCCGGCAACTGCGGCCGCACAGCACACGACAGCGCCGATCATGATCGCGGCGACCGGGCCGAGCTTCGAGCCGCTGCCGAGCAACACGATCAGCATCAGCGAGGCGAACAGAATCGTCGCGATCGTGATGCCCGACACCGGGTTGTTCGACGAGCCGACCAGGCCGGCCATGTAGGCGGACACGGAGGAGAACAGGAAGCCGGCGACGATCATCACGATCGTCATCGGGATCGACACCCAGATGTTGTGCACGATCGCCTGGTACAGGATCGCGAGCGGCAGCGTGAACACGACCAGTCCGAACAGCACTGCCTTCATCGGCAGATCGCGCTCGGTTTCATCGATCATCTTGCCCGCGCCGGCGCGCGCTGCCGCGAGGCCGCTGCGCACGCCCGAAAGGAGCGATGAGCGCAGCGAGAACAACGTCCAGATGCCGCCGACGAGCATGGCACCGACGCCGAGATAACGGATCTGCGTCGCCCACACGCCGTACGCGACTGCTTCGGGATCGCCGGCCGGAACGGTATCCATGAAGAACTGCGTGTAGATCGGAATCGCGATGTCCCATGACAGCACGCCGCCCGCGACGATCACGATCGAGATGTTGAGACCGACGATGTAGCCGACGCCGAGCAGCGCGGGCGACAGATTCGTGCCGACGTACGCGAACGCCTTGCCGATCGAGCCGGCGGACGCTGCGACGTCGGGCAGCAGCTTCATGCCGCTCTGCGCCAGGATCTTGGCGAAGCCGCCGATCAGCGCGGACGCCGCGAGAATCCTGATGCCGCGGCCCGGATTCTCCCCGGCCTTGAGCACCTCCGCCGCGGCTTTGCCTTCCGGGAACGCGAGATTCTGCTCGACGATCAGTGCGCGCCGCAGCGGCACGGAGAACAGCACGCCGAGCACGCCGCCGAGGCCGGCGATCGCGAGCACCCACCAGTAATTGAACTCCTTCCAGTATTCGATGATCACCAGCGCCGGCAGCGTGAAGATCACGCCGGCCGAGATCGAGGCGCCGGCCGACGCACCGGTCTGCACGATGTTGTTCTCGAGGATGTGCCCGCCGCCGAACAGGCGCAGCACCGCCATCGAGACGACTGCGGCTGGAATCGCCGTTGCGATCGTCAGGCCGGCGAACAAGCCGAGATACGTGTTCGCCGCGGCGAGGATCATCGCGAGCACGATCGACAGACCGATGGCGCGCGCCGACAGTTGCGGAGCGTTCGCGCTGTAAGGTGCGTTCATGTGTTGTTACCAGCCGCAGGTCTGATCTTTGTTGTTCTCCGCGAGCCACTGCTGGAGCGGTGCGAAGTAATCGAGGATCGCCGAGGCATCCATCTGGCGCGTGCCCGTCAGTTTCTCCAGCGTGTCCGGCCACGGCTGGCTCTGGCCGAGCGCGAGCATTTCCTGGAAGCGCTTGCCGGCTTCCTTGTTGCCGTACACCGAGCACTCGTGCAGCGGACCCTTGAAGCCTGCCGCCTCGCACAGCGCCTTGTGGAACTGGAACTGCAGGATGAAGGAGAGGAAGTAGCGCGTGTACGGCGTGTTGGCCGGGATGTGGTACTTCGCGCCCGGATCGAAATCTTCTTCGGTGCGCGGCACCGGCGGCGCGACGCCCTGGTACTGCTCGCGCAGCTGCCACCACGCTGCGTTGTAGTTCTCCGGCTTCACTTCGCCGTCGAACACTTTCCAGCGCCACTCATCGATCATCTTGCCGAACGGCAGGAACGCAACCTTGTCGAGCGCGAGCTTCATCTGCTGGTTGATCGTCGCCTGCGGGCTCTGCTTGACCGCGCCGACCAGGTCGATCTGGTGCAGGTACGCCGGCGTCATCGACAGGTTCACCGTGTCGCCGATCGCCTCGTGGAAGCCGTCGTGCGCGCCGTTCTGGAACATGAACGGCTGCTTGTTGTACGACAGATCGTAAAAGACGTGGCCGAGCTCGTGATAGACCGTCATCAGGTCGTCCTGCGTCGGCTCGATGCACATCTTGATGCGCACGTCTTCCTTGCTGTCCATGTGCCACGCGCTGGCGTGACATTGCACGTCGCGATCGCGCGGCTGCGTCAGCATCGAGCGTTCCCAGAACGTCTGCGGCAGCTTCGGGAAGCCGAGCGAGACGTAGAAGGCTTCGGCCGACTGCGTGATGCGCACCGCGTCGTACTTCTGCTTCTTGAGCGCGGCGGTCACGTCGAGATCGCTGACGCCGGGATACGGCTCGACCAGTGGATAGATCTCGGCCCACTGCTGTGCCCACATGTTGCCGAGCAGATGCGCGGGAATCGGCTTGCCGTTCGGGACGCGATCCGCACCGTACGTTTTCTGCAGCCGACCGCGCACGTAGCAGTGCAGCGAGTCATACAGCGGCTTCACCTGGCCCCACAGCCGCGCGGCTTCTTTCGTGAAGTCATCCGGCGGCATGTCGTAGCCGGAGCGCCACATCGCGCCGAGATCCGCGAACCCCAGCTCGTGCGAGCCTTCGTTCGCAAGCTCGACGAAGCGCACGTATTCCTTGCGCAGCGGACGCGCGGTCGAATGCCAGCCGGTCCACGCTTCGGTGAGCTCGTCGTAGTTGCGGCTGGTCGCCATCACCTTGGTGAGCTGGCCCTGGTCCTTGCACGAGTCCGGACCCTTCGGGCAGTACTTCGCGGCGCCGTACATGCCTTCCATCTTCGAAGTGATGCTGGCGAGCTCGGCACGCTTCGCGGGATCTTTCGGCGCGGGCGCGGCGACGCCGAGTTTCAGCAACTCCAGCGTGCGGGCCGTCGCGGGACTCAGCTGCTGCTTCTCGTACGCCTTCGCGGCTTCGACCGTGTTGCTCAGGTATTCGAGCTGGCGCTCGGTTGTCTTGGCGTTGAGGTACTCGGTGTCCTGGTTGATGTAGGTTGCATATGACCAGCCGGCTGCGGACTCTTCGCGGCCGAGGTCCATCATCTCGTTGTTGATCCGGGCGACGAATTCGTCTGCGGATTCCTTGGGCGCTGCGGCCTCTTTCGAGT
>DATEKT010000012.1:0-3037 GCA_035277305.1 Steroidobacteraceae bacterium
GAGCAGCGGCAGGCGCGCGCGTTGCCAGCGATTCGGGGGTGTCTCGTCGACAGGAGCAGAAGGGTCGGGCGTGGACATGGATTGCGTTCGCTCAGTTTCGTTGGGCTTTCAGTTTTTGCGGGGTCGCGACCGGAGGCGTTGCCGCTTCCAGCGCGCATGCATTCTCGTGGATGTGCTCGAGCACCTTGAGGAACGCATCGCGATCGGTCTTGCTCACGCCGGCGAAGATCTCGCTGCGCGTGACTTCCATGATGCGATCGATCTCATCCAGGAGCGGCGCCGCCTTGCGCGTGAGGTACAGACGCCGCGCGCGCCGGTCCTGCGGATCCGGGCGGCGCTCGAGAATCTTGTCGGCCTCCATGCGATCGAGGATGCGCACCATCATCATCGGCTCGACGGTGGTGAGCTCGCACAGCCGCGCCTGGCTCGCGCCTTCGTTCCTAGACAGGTGCACCAGCACCTTGCACTGCATGAGGGTGAGCGACACCTGCTCGGCATGACGCTCAAAGCGCGCTACGTAGCGGCAACTCACATCCTTCAGCAGATAGCCGACATGCTTGAAGCGATCCATGGGCGAGCGGGCTCCGGGGGAGGGTTCAGGTAACGGCAGAGATAATAACAGTTGTGACGATATCAATGGATGCTATTCCCGCGGAGCGGCATGAAGAAGCTGTCATGTGCGCCGCGTCCGACGGGCCGATTGACGTGATGGGCGCTTCGGGTCGAGGCTATGCCGCCATGAAAGTCGTTGTTTCGTCATGGGTGTTGGCGGCCGCGGCGATGTTCTGCGGGTCGGTACCCGCGCTCGGTGCAGACGTGCCGTGTACCTGCCCGGACATGATGGACTTGGCGGGTCGCAGCGATCAGGCGCAGGCCGCGATCAGGGCCTATCGGGAGCGGCTCGCGGCATGGACAGCGGCGGGCGGGGCTCCGGCTGCGGACGACGAGGGTCGTGTTGCCTTTCAGCTCGAGGTCGAGGAGACCATGACCGCAGCGAAAGACCCTCGGGCCAACACTGCTGCTGCGAGAACGAACCGGTTGTGCCGCACGACCGTTGATCCCACCACGTCGTGTCTGAACGCACTGCTACTGAAGCACGAGTCGGTGCACGCTGCGGCGTGCGAGGCGGATCCCTCTCGCTGGGCAACGCTGGCCGACTACGCCCGCGAGGAGATCACGGCCTACGAGGCGGAACGCGAGTTCATCGAGGCCGGTCTCGCGAAGCTCGAAAGGGACTGCCGCTTCACGCTCGAGTTCGACTCGACGATCGCCGGCGCGACGGAAGCGACGCGCTCGGACGCGAAGACCAAGGTCGACCTCACTGTGCATTTCCCGCGCGGCCTCGTGTCGAGGGGATTCACCGGCTCGCATCCCCTCAACTACGACACCCGCGACGTCGGGCCGCCGAAGCTCGTGGGCGATCCCATGCTCGTGAAGCTTGCGAAGCCCTGTTATGCCGCTTCGAAGGGCTCCGGCAACGTGTCGTTCGAAGTGCACAACGCCTGGCTGTACCGGGAGCGAACTCCGCCGTTCCTGCCGAAGCTGGACTTGCCGATTTTCGTCGGCGACACGACCGAGACGCGCTACCTCAAAGGGCCGCGCGGCTGTCCGCGCGACTCCGAGCCGCGAGCGTTCTGGAGCGAGCAGTTCAAGCTCGGCAAGAATATCGTGCAGACGCCTCCCGCTGAGCTTCGTGACAGCGCGCCCACTGCGTCCGATCTCGCGATCGTCATCGAGTCCTGGACGTTCTCGAGCGAGGACGAGGCCGAGAAAACCATCCAGACGGAGTGCCTCGGCTTCGGCGGCATGGACCTGCCCGGCTTCGGTGTGGTGCCGGGGGGCGGGGTGATGTGCGAGAAGACGGTGCTCAAGTTCAAGCGGAAGCGTTGAGCGGCCGCCTCCTCAGGCCCCCGGTACGATTCTCAGATCACGCACTACGCCGCCCTTCAGCAGCGCCAGGGCTTTTTGATACTCGGCGCCGTCGTGAGCCGCGACTGCCTGCTCGACCGAGTCGAACTCGATCAGGACCGTGCGGTCTACCTTGCCGTCCTCGTAAGCTTTCGCAGCGACCGTGCGGGCGAGAAAGCGCCCACCGCCGGCCTCGATCGCGGGCCCGGCAATTTTCGCGTATGCGGCCAGCTTGGCCGGATCGGAGATCTCGCGATAACAGGCAATCCAATAGGCTTTTGGCATGAGTCGATGTCCCGGTGTGCGTAGCGCAGCGGCGCCCAGTATAGCTTGCATAGTGAATAAGCTATAGTTATAGTATATTCACTATGAATGCCCCGAGCGACGTATCGACCATCCAGGCCTTGCGCAGCGATGTCGCCCTGCAGGTCGCGCGCTTTCTTGCCCGGCAGAAGTTGAGCCAGGCAGCAGCAGCGAAGCAGCTGCAGATTCCCCAGCCCACCCTCAGCAAGATCGTGAACGGCCGGGTAGCCGAGTTGTCGCTGGAGTTGCTGATTCGAATTGCGGTTCGTGCCGGTTTGCGTCTGGTCTTGCAGACCGGAGCCGCGCCGGAAGAGGCGGGCGTTTTCCTCGATGGCGGCGTGCAGCCTGCTCCGCAGGGTACGCGATCCAAGCTGGCCGACAGCGCGCGGGAGGCAGTGCTGGCAACCGCGCGAGCTATGACTCCGGAGCAGCGGTTGCACGCTCATGTCAAGCACAGTGAGCTGGTCACGTCCCTGCACCGTGCCGGGCGGCGTTCGCGATGAAGGCGCGCGGCCCCGGCCAATCAGCGTTGTTGCTGCTGGATGTCGCCGCAGTGCTGACAGACGCGGCCGTTGACTATGTCGTCATCGGAGCGATGGCGGCATCTTTTCACGGCTCCATTCGCGCAACGACGGATGCAGACGCGCTCGTCACGGTCAGCGTACCGAAGCTCAGGCAGCTGCAAAGAGCATTCAGGAAGGCAGGATTCGGAGCGGATCTGCAGCAAGGCGATGCCGATGACCCCATACCGGCGCTGCTTGCAATCACCGACAAGCACGGCAATCGGGTGGACCTGCTGGCGGGACTTCGCGGGTTCGATGTCGAG
>DATEKT010000013.1:0-26356 GCA_035277305.1 Steroidobacteraceae bacterium
CCGCGTGTTTTTTTGAGCCCGCGAAATGGCTCTGTAACGCCTACACACAAGATATTGTGTCCCCCGGATACCCACAGCTTTCCCACACGATCCTCAGTTCTCTGCACACAGCTTGTCCGCTTGAAACGAATCGGCGCGACACCACGTTCGGCCTCGCTTGAATTCCGTTTGTGCTTGTAACTTTCAACCACGAACACGAGGTTTCAACCATGAACGTCACCCGCTACGAACCCTGGACGCTCGTCAATCGTCTGCATCAGGACCTCGATCGACTGTTTGGCCGTGGATTCAGCCAGGGCGACGACGAGTCGCGCGGCGCCGTCAGCGACTGGCTCCCGGCCGTCGACGTGCAGGAGCAGCCGGATGCATTCCTTCTGCAGGCCGATCTCCCGGGCGTCGAGTCGAAGGACATCGACATCACCATGGAGAACGGCCTGCTGAGCCTGCGCGGTCGGCGCCAGCATGAAACCAGGCAAGAGGACGGGGGCTATCGACGCGTCGAGCGCGCCAGCGGCGAGTTCTTCCGCCGGTTCACGCTGCCCGATTCGGCCGATCCCGAGGCCATTTCGGCGCGGATGGCCAACGGCGTGCTCACGGTGCGCATCGGCAAGCGCGCCGAGATTCAGCCACGCCGCATCGAGGTGAAGAGCTCGTGATTCTGAGCCGACCGGCTTGCGGCTAGAATCGTTGCTCCCGGGCGGCCAGGTGCCGCCCGGATCCTCATTCAGGACATTTGCATGAAACCGCAGTCGATCAGGACTACTTCGTTTGTCAGCGCGTTCGCGACGGTGCTTCTGAGCGCCGCGGTCGGCGCACAGCTGCCCGAGAAAGTTGGCGATACTCCGGTACCTTCGCTCGCGCCGATCGTGAAGAAGGCCTCGCCGGCCGTGGTCAACATCGCGACCCGCGGCACGCTGCGCGAACAGCGCCGCAATCCGCTGCTCGAGGATCCTTTCTTCCGCCGCTTCTTCGACGCACCCGACCTGGTGCCGCGCGAGCGGCAGTTCCAGAGCGCCGGCTCGGGCGTCATCGTCGATGCCAGGCAGGGCTACATCATCACCAACGCCCACGTGGTCGAGAACGCGGACGAGATCACCGTCACGCTGCTCGACGATCGCCAGATCAAAGCGAAGGTCGTCGGCGCGGACAAGCCTTCGGACGTGGCGCTGCTGAAGATCCCCGCGAACAACCTGGTCGAGATGCCGCTCGCGGATTCGAGCAAGGCGGAAGTCGGCGACTTCGTGCTCGCGATCGGCAATCCGTTCGCGCTCAGCCACACGGTCACGTCCGGCATCATCAGCGCGCTCGGCCGCTCGGACGGCAGCGCCGATTCCTACCAGGACTTCATCCAGACGGATGCGCCAATCAACCCCGGCAACTCCGGCGGCGCGCTCGTCGACCTGAAGGGCCAGCTCGTCGGCATCAACACCGCGATCTTCTCCGGGAGCGGCGGCAACATCGGCATCGGCTTCGCGATCCCCTCGAACATGGTCAAGGCCGTGATGACGCAGCTCGTGCAGTACGGCGAGGTCAAACGCGGCATGCTCGGTGTGCAGCTGTCGAACCAATTCACGCCCGAAATCGCCAAGAGTCTCGGCCTCGACAACGCGCGCGGCGCGTGGGTCTCGGAAGTCGTCGAAGGCGGCGCCGCCGACAAAGCCGGCATCAAGGCCGGCGACGTGATCACCTCGATCAACAACAAGACGGTCGCCAACTCCACCGAGCTGCGCAACAACATCGGCCTGCTGCGCATCGGTGACAAAGTCGAGATCGGCCTGCTGCGCGATGGCAAGCCGCGACGCGTGACCGCTGTCATCGGCGAGCGCTCCGGCGCCACTGCCGACGCAGCGGCGGAGATTCATCCTTCGTTCGAAGGTGCTGCGTTCACCGACGCCGAAAACAGCGGTGGCGTGGTCGTGCAATCGGTCGCGGCAGGCAGTCCGGCCGCTCAAGCCGGACTGCGCCCGAACGACATCATCCTCGGCATCGGCCGCGATCGCATCGCGAACGTCGAGCAGCTGCGCGCAGCGGTGAAAGGCCAGGAGTCGTTCGCGATCACGATCCAGCGCGGTCGCTCGCGGTTGGTGTTCCCGGTGGGCTGACCGGCCCGCAGACAGCCAGGGCTCGCGCGTTCTTGTCCAGGCGCGCGAGCCCTTTTACCGCTTCGTAGAAGCGCGGCAAGTCGCCGCCCGCCTCGCTCAGCACTCGCCGCAGTCCGGGCACGCAGCCGTAGTACGTCGCCGCCGAAACGAGGTGCGCGTTGGTCAGTGTGCGATCGAACCAACGGTCGTAGCCGCCATAGCCGTGCCACTCCTGTTGCCTGAGCTGCGCATATTCCAGCTTGAGCTCGCCGAACTCGTATTCCTTGCGGTTGCGCTTCTCGTCATCGGGCAGAGCCGATTGATATAGCGTGCGCAACTTGTCGCGCGCTCTGAGCAGTAGCGCGATGAACTGCGACTGACGCTCGCGCTGTTCCTGCCACACGGCGAGGTCCTGCATGCGCTGGCGTGCCGCGAGCCAGCGCTCCAGGCCCGCTTCCTCGACGACGGTCGCGAAGGATTCGTTGAATTCCGAGTCGCCCGGGACATACACGACCTGGTGCGCCAGCTCGTGAAACAGTGTCGAGGCGAGCTGCGCGTCGCTCCAGCCGAGCATCGTGCTCAGCACCGGGTCCTTGAAGTGACCCAGTGTCGAGTAGGCAGCCACGCCGCCGACAGCGACATCGTCGCCCCGCCGGCGCAACTTGCGCGCATAGCTCTGCGCGGCTGCTTCCTTGAAATAGCCGCGATACACGACGCAGCCCGCGATCGGGAAACACCAGCGGCGCGGCTCGACCGAGAACTCCGGCGTGGCGAAGACGTTCCAGACGACGAAGGGCCGGCCGAGGTCAGCGTAACTGCGGTACGAATCGTTGTCGGGCAGGCCGAGCTCGCGCGAGGCGAAATCCCGCGCGGCGGCGACGTACTCCAGTCGTGCGCGCAACTCGGGCGGTGTGCCCGAGTCCGCCAGAACGGTGGCGATCGGCTCGCGTTTGGACGCGATCGCCATCTGTCCGCCGGCCGCCTGCATCAGGTAGCAGCCGGTGAGCGGCAGCACGGCGGCGACAATCGTCAGCAATCTGGCAATTCGATACAGTGACATGGCTATGCAAATCTATCTCGTCGGCGGCGCTGTGCGCGATGAGCTGCTCGGTCTGCCCGCGCGGGAGCGGGACTGGGTAGTCGTCGGCGCACGCCCCGAAGAACTGCTCGCGCAGGGCTTCAAGCCCGTGGGCAAAGACTTCCCGGTGTTCCTGCACCCGCAGACCGGCGAGGAATACGCGCTCGCCCGCACCGAGCGCAAGACCGGTCCCGGCTATCGCGGCTTCGAGACGCTGTTCTCGCCCGACGTCACGCTCGAGCAGGACCTGGAGCGCCGCGACCTGACGATCAATGCGATCGCGAAGGACCCCGACGGTGGCGCGCTCATCGATCCCTTCGGAGGGCAGCGCGACCTGCACGATCGCTCGTTGCGCCACGTCTCGCCAGCGTTCGTCGAAGATCCGGTGCGCGTGCTGCGCGTCGCGCGCTTCGCCGCGCGGTTCGCGCCGCAGGGATTCACGGTCGCGCCCGAAACGGTGGAGCTCATGCGGGAAATCGCCGCTCGAGGCGAGCTCGATGCATTGGTCAGCGAACGCGTCTGGCAGGAAACCCAGCGCGCGCTCGAACTGCCGGCCCCGGCGCGCTTCTTCGAAGTGCTGCGCGGCGCGGACGCATTGCCCAAGATCTTTCCCGAGCTGCACGCGCTGTTCGGCGTGCCGCAGCCCGAGCGCTGGCATCCTGAGATCGACTCGGGCGTGCACACGCTGATGGTGCTGGAACAGGCGGCGAAGCTGAGCGACGACCCGGTCGTGCGCTTCGCGGCCCTGACGCACGATCTCGGCAAAGGCACGACGCCGCCCGAGGAATGGCCACGTCATATCGCCCACGAGCAGCGCGGCGTCGCGCTCATCGAAGCACTCTGCGATCGACTGCGGATTCCCAACTCGTATCGCGAGCTCGCGGCGATCGTGTCGCGCTATCACCTGGAAGCACATCGGGTCGAAGAGTTGCGCACCGGCACGCTGCTCGATCTGCTCGAGCGCACGGACGCGTTCCGGCGGCAGGGACGCTTCGAACAGTTCGTGCTGGCATGCGAAGCGGACGCGCGCGGCCGCAAAGGCCTGGAGAACCGCGACTATCCGCAGGCGGAGTATCTTCGCCGGGCGCGCGCCGCAGCAGCTGGCGTGACGCTCGAACCCGCGGAGCGCGATGGGCTGAATGGTCAGCAGATCGCGGAGAAACTGCGCCGTGCGCGGCTCGCTGCGCTGGCGCAGCTGGGCAAATAGCTAGAGCGTCGCTGCCAGATCGCGAACGCCGAAACCACGCAGCGGCTGCTCGATACCGCGGCTCAAACCGATCACCTTGAAGCGCTCGCCCATCTCGCCCGGCAGCGTCAACAGCATCGCCTGACGAGCGAGCTGCACGCGCGACGCGAGCTCGTGCCCGTCTGCCGGCGCGAGCAATTGCTCCAGTCCGTTGCCGATCAGGAAATGCGCCTGCGTCGAGAAGCCCGCGACGGCCAGGCCCGCTGCCGACGCCGCTTCCGCGACCGCGGTGAAGTCGACCCACGCGCCGATGTCCTGCACGCCGACGTTGATGAGCGGATCGTCATGGAAGCGATGCCGGAAGTGGCATAGCAACGTTCCCTCGCGGCGCTCGCTGCGATAGTACTGACGCTGCGGCAGGCCGTAGTCGATGAACAACGCCACGCCTTCGCGCAGTGCCGCCGCGACGCCGGCGATCCACGGCGTGAGCCGCATGTTGATCTCCGACGTGTAGCCATCCGGCAGCCGCTCACCGGTGTTGGCTTCGATGCGGCGCACGGCCGCTTCGAGCTCCGCGTCCGCGTGCGTCTCGGACCAGTCCAGGCGGCCGAGTTGCCAGGTGACGCCGAGCGAGTTGACCTGGTCGCCGCGGATGCGGAAGCGCTGCACCGGCAGAGCGTCCAGAACTTCGTTCGCGAGCACGACGCCGCGAAACTCTTCCGGCAGGCGATCGAGCCATTCGACGCGCGCCGCATGCGCCGGCGCGCGCTCCTGCACGAGCACGCGTTGCCGCTCCCGCAGGTCCGCGCTCACTTCGAGAATGAGATAGCGCTCCGGCAACGAGCCTTTGACGGCCAGCTCGTTGAGCAGGTCCGCGGCCATCACGCCCGAGCCCGCACCGAATTCGAGAATCGCGCCGCCGCTGACCTGCTGCAGGACTTCTGCGCACTGGGTCGCGAGGCAGCGGCTGAACAGCGACGAGATTTCCGGCGCCGTGACGAAGTCGCCGCCGGCGCCGAGCTTGCTCGCACCGGCGCTGTAGTAGCCGAGACCCGGCTCGTACAACGCCATCTCCATGAAGCGCTCGAAGCTCAGCCAGCCGTTGCGCGCATCGATCTCTTCCCAGATGCGATTGACCAGGCGCCGGCTGTGCGCAGCCTCGTCGGCAGTGAGGGGCGGCAGCGGCAACTCGGCGCTCATGAAATTTCTGCGGGATTTGCTTCGGTGCGCAGTTCAGCGAACATGTCGGACATGGACCCCCATTCTCTCGCCGGCCGCACCGTCCTGATCACCGGTGCGGCCCGGCGCATCGGCGCGGCGCTGGCCCGCGGCTTTCACGCACACGGCGCCGACGTCTGCATCCATTGTCGCCAGTCTATCGGCGAAGCGGAATCGTTGCGCGACGAGCTGAACGGTGCGCGTGCCCGCTCGGCCGCCATCGTCACCGCGGATCTCCTCGATCTCGCGGCGCTGCCCGGCATCGTCGCGGGCGCAGTCAAAGCATTCGGCCGGCTGGATGCGCTCATCAACAACGCTTCTTCGTTTTATCCGACGCCCGTCGGCAGCGTCACGCCGGCGCAGTGGGACGATCTCATGGGCACCAATCTGCGCGCGCCTTTTTTCGTCGCGCAGGCCGCGGCGCAGGAGCTCCGCAAGCACAAGGGCGCAATCGTCAACATGATCGACATCCACGGTCAGCGTCCGTTGCCGCGGCATCCGGTCTACTCGGCCGCCAAGGCGGGGCTGGCGATGATGACGCGAGCGCTCGCGCGCGAGCTGGGTCCGGAAGTGCGCGTCAACGGCATCGCGCCGGGTCCGATCCTGTGGCCCGAGGCCGGCATGGATCCGCAGCTGCAGAACGAGATCGTCGCGAAGACGCTGCTGAAACGCAGCGGCTCGCCGGAAGATGTGGTGCGCGCCGCTTTGTTCTTCGTAAAGGACGCGCCGTACATCACCGGGCAGATCCTGGCAGTCGATGGCGGCCGGAGCGTGGGATGGTGACGACGGCGAGCGGGTGATCGGCGCCCGGAAATTCCGTCCACAACTCGCCGATCGTTCGCTGTTGCGTGGGGTGGAGCAGCTGCGGCGCCAGGTCGGCGAGCGGCTTCAGCATGAAAGCCCGCCGCAGCAGATCCGGCCGCGGCAGCAGCAATCCCGGCTCGTCGCTCACCACCTGGTCGTACATCAGGATGTCGAGATCCATCGTGCGTGGCGCCCACTTCGGCGCGGAGCGCGGCCGGCCGCACAGCGCTTCGATCTTCTCCAGCGACTGCTTCACCTGTGAAGGCGCATCGGCCGTACGAAAGCCGACGACGAGATTGATGAAATCCGGCCCTTCGAAACCGACGGCGGGATTGCGATAGGCGGGCGACACCGCGAGCTCGCCAAACGTCAGCTCCAGCTCGTCGAGCGCGCGCGCGAGATTCTTTTCCGGCTCGACGTTGCTGCCCGCGGCGACGTAGACGTCAGCCATAGTCCGCTGCGCGCCGCTCGATCTCGATGCCGACGTCGCGCGCACCGCGGATCGCACCCTGCTTGTTGAGCCGCACTTTCACCCAGCTGACGCCGAACTCGGTCACGACTAGGCGCGCGATCTGCTCGGCAAGCGTCTCCACCAGGTTGAACTGCGACTCGCCGACGAACTGCAGCAGGCGCTTCGCGACCTTCTTGTAATCGATCGTGTCATCGATGTGGTCGCTGGTCGCGGCTCGGCGAATGTCGGTCGCCATCTCCAGATCGATGATGACCTTCTGCCTGACCCGACGCTCCCAGTCCCAGATGCCGACGATGCATTCGACGGTGAGCGCGCTGAGGAAAATCTTGTCCATTCGCTTTGTCGGTTCTCAGGAGGCGTGCGGCGGCGGACGCAGGGTGTCCAGCGGCCAGCGCGCGCTGGCGCGGATCTTCAGCTCGTCGTGCTCGCCGCCGGCCAGCCGGCAATAGCCAGCGTACGCGATCATCGCGGCGTTGTCCGTACAGAACTCCGGCCGCGGATACAGGATCTTCAGCCCCGCGCGCCGCCCGAGCGCGGCGAGCTCATTGCGCAGGTGCTCGTTCGCACCGACGCCGCCGGCGACGACGAGCGTCCCCATGCCGGTCTGAGTCGCGGCGCGCGCGCACTTCGCGACCAGCGTTTCGACCACGGCTTGCTGGAATTCACGCGCGACGTCGGCGCGCGTCTGCTCGTCCAGCTTGACGTCGCGCGTTGCCACGACGACCGCGGTCTTCAAGCCGCTGAAGCTGAAATCGAGTCCCGGCCGATCGAGCATCGGTCGTGGGAACTGGAACTTGCCGGGCTGGCCGCTGCGCGCCAGAGCAGCCAGCGCCGGGCCGCCGGGATAGGGCAAGCCGATCAGCTTCGCGGTCTTGTCGAATGCTTCGCCCGCGGCATCGTCGAGCGACGAGCCGATGATCTCGTAGTCGCCGAGTCCACGGACCACTGCCAGCAATGTGTGGCCACCCGAGACGAGCAGCGCGAGGAACGGAAACTCGGGCGGCGTCGACTCGAGCATCGGCGCGAGCAGATGCCCTTCGAGGTGATGCACGCCGACCGCGGGCCGTCCCCACGCGAACGCCAGGCTGCGCGCAACCGCGCCGCCGACCAGCAACGCGCCGACCAGACCCGGCCCCGCGGTATAGGCTACGCCGTCGAGCTGTTCCGGCTGGGTATTGGCATCCGCGAGCGCGGAATGGATCAAAGGGAGGAGCCGCCGCACGTGATCCCGCGACGCCAGCTCGGGCACGACGCCACCGTACTCGGCATGCATCTGCACCTGGCTGTGCAGGCGGTGCGAAAGCAGCCCGTCCCGGCCGTCGTAAACGGCCGCGGCGGTCTCGTCGCACGAGGTTTCGATGCCCAGGATCCTCATCTCAGCGCCCACCTATCAGTCGATCTCTCAAGTTGCCGTGCCTGCTTTGATTTTCACCTGCCGCGTCATTACACTGGCGCGCTCTCAAAAGCCTGTCCAGGCCCCGAACAGGCCTGCACGAACAGGTAAGTCCCGGAATTCACAGAGGTTGCGATGCCGAGCGTTCGCGTCCGAGAAAACGAGTATTTCGATGCCGCCCTGCGGCGCTTCAAGCGCGCCTGCGAGAAGGCGGGAGTGCTGACCGAGCTGCGGCGGCGCGAATTCTACGAGAAGCCCACGCAGGAACGGAAACGCAAGAAGGCGGCAGCCGTGAAGCGCCACATGAAGCGCGCGACCCGCGACACCAGCGGCGGCCGCGGCCCCCGTCCGGCCCGCTCCTTCTAAAGGCTCCCCAGCCCTCTTTCCCTACGCCGATGTCGCTCAAGGACCGCGTCACCGAGGACATGAAGGCGGCGATGCGTGCCAAGGACAGCGAGCGTCTCGGCACCATCCGCATGATCACGGCTGCCATCAAGCAGCGTGAAGTCGACGAACGCATCACCCTGGACGACACGCAGGTGCTCTCGGTCATCGAGAAGATGATCAAGACCCGCAAGGAATCCATCGTTCAGTTCAAGAGCGGCGGCCGGGACGACCTGGTCGCGCGCGAGACCAGGGAAGTCGAGCTGCTCCAGGGCTACCTGCCGAGCCAGCTGTCCGACGGCGAAGTGGACGCCCTGATCGCGGAGTCGATCGCCCAGTCCGGCGCCACCTCGATCAAGGAAATGGGCAAAGCCATGGCGCTGCTGAAGCAGAAGGCGCAGGGCCGCACCGACATGGCGGCCGCCAGCGCCAAGCTGAAGGCAAAACTCTCCGGTTAATTCTCTGTGTGGGTCGGGCTTCGGACCTGACTCCGGTCCAACTCTTGCTTACCTATGCCGGCGCGTTGCTGCGGCATATCCTTCGCCCGTTCTTATGGCCGGCCGCATCCCACAACACTTCATCGACGAGCTCATCGCCCGTGCCGACATCGTCGAGCTGATCGGCAGCCGCGTGCCGCTCAAGAAGTCGGGCAAGGAATTCAAGGCCTGCTGCCCGTTTCACGGCGAGAAGACGCCGTCGTTCCACGTCGTGCCGGACAAGCAGTTCTATCACTGCTTCGGCTGCGGCGTGCACGGCACCGCGATCACGTTCCTGATGGAGCACGACCACTTAAGCTTCGTCGAAGCGGTCGAGGATCTCGCAGCACGCGTCGGCCTCGAAGTGCCGCGCGAAGAAACGCCGGGCGCCCGCCAGCCGCCGCCGCCGGAAGCGCTGTTCGCGCTGCTCGACAAGGCCGCGGAGCTGTATCGGCGTGAGCTGCGGGAGTCCGATCGCGGCAAGGACTATTTCAAGGCGCGCGGCCTCACCGGCGACACCGCGGCGAAATTCTCGCTGGGCTATGCGCCGGATGCGTGGGACTGCGTCCTGCAGCAGTTCGGCGCGAGCGAAGCGGACCGGCTGCGATTGCTACAAGTCGGCCTGGTGATCGAACGCGAGCGCAAGGCCGGCGTAAATCCCGGCTACTACGACCGCTTCCGCGATCGCGTGATGTTCCCGATCCGCGATGCGCGCGGGCGGACGATCGGCTTCGGCGGTCGCGTGCTCGACAAGGGCGAGCCGAAATACCTGAATTCGCCGGAGACCGAGCTCTTCCACAAGGGCCGCGAGCTGTACGGGTTGTACGAGGCGCGGCAAGCGTCGCGAACCCTGACACGCCTGCTCATCGTTGAAGGCTACATGGACGTCGTGCGTTTACATCAGGCCGGCATCACATACGCGGTCGCCACGCTCGGCACCGCAACGACGCCGGAGCACCTGTCGCGCGTGTTTCGCATCTGCAACGAGCTGATCTTCTGCTTCGACGGCGATCGCGCCGGCCGTGCGGCCGCGTGGCGCGCGCTGGAAAATTCCCTGAGCCATGTGCGCGAAGGCCGGCAGCTGCGCTTCCTCTTTCTGCCGGATGGGCACGACCCGGACTCGCTGGTCGGCGAGGAGGGACGCGAGGCGTTCGAGGCGCGGGTGGCCAAGGCCATGCCGCTGTCCGAATACTTCATCGCCCATCTGAAGTCGCAGGTCGACATGAATACGGTCGACGGCCGCGCGCAGTTTGGCGAACTGGCGAGGCCGCTGCTCGAGCGCATTCCGGCCGGTATCTACCGCGAGCTGCTCGGCGATGAGCTCGCGAACGTCGTGCGGCTGGACCCGCAGCGGCTGGCCGCGGCGATGAACAAGGCTGCGCCAGTCACCCGTGCCGAGGAGCGCAAACCCGTTCCGCCGCCCGCACGCAAACCCGCCGTGGCCGGCCGCCGGAACCTGGTTCGCCAAGCGGTTCAACTCCTGGTCCATTATCCGGGGATCGCCGACAAGGTCGGCGACCTGACCGCGCTCAAAGCGCTGGACCGCCCCGGGATCCCCCTGATCGTGCAGCTCGTAGAAGAATTGCATGATCAACCGTGCGACAAAACCGCGGTTTTGCTTGAACGCTGGCGGGGCCGCCCCGATGTTGGGCACCTGGAAAAGCTCGCCGCCATGGAGCTGCACATTGCGGATCAGGCGGGGGCGGCGCAGGAACTGCTGGGCGCCCTGAAGCGCTTGCTTGAAGAGGATGAGACCCAGCGCCGCTACACCGAACTGCTTACCAGACATAAGCGCGAAGGGTCGCCCGGCGATCCGGCCGATATCGAGCCCCCGACGGGGCCAGATCGGGGGGCTCCAGCCCCCGGCAGAACCTAGCATCGGCAGAGCGATCCAAGTACACTGCGCGGTCTTTTTATCCCCCCGCGCCCCCCTCAGGTAAATCAGGCCTGGGGTGAGTCGAGATGCGAATTCAGAGGGCCCCAACTTGAGCAAGACTTTGGCAGCAAAGAAGGAACCGGCACAGATTGCCGACGAGCGTCAGTCGCAGCTGAAGCTGCTGATCGCGCGTGGCAAAGAGCAGGGGTTTCTGACTTACGTCGAGGTCAATGATCACCTGCCGAGCGAAATCGTCGATCCGGAGCAGATCGAAGACATCGTCAACATGATTAACGACATGGGCATTCCCGTTTACGAGAAGCCCCCGGAGTCCGAATCGCTCCTGTTGACGGAACCGGTCGTCGCCGACGAAGAAGCCGCTGAAGAAGCCGCCGCCGCGCTCGCCACCGTTGACGCGGAGTTCGGCCGCACCACCGATCCGGTGCGCATGTACATGCGCGAGATGGGCACGGTCGAGCTGCTGACGCGCGAAGGCGAAATCCGCATCGCCAAGCGCATCGAGGAAGGTCTCGACGCCGTGCGTACGGCGCTGTCGAGCTATCCGATGACCTTCGAGTTCATGCTGCGCCAGTACGAGATGGTCAAGGCCGGCCAGGGCCGCCTGGTCGACATCATCGTCGGCTTCATCGATCCGAACGCGCCCGATGAGATCGCCGCGCCCGTGAATCCGAAGCTCGCCGCGGCCGCCGCGCCGGCGCCGAAGGAGTCCGAGGAAGACGAAGAGTCGGAAGAGAATTCGGAAGACGAGGAAGTCCTCGAGACCGGTCCGGATCCGGAAGAAGCGGCGCGCCGCTTCCTGTCGATCGCCAAGCTCCACCAGCAGACGCTGAAGGCGCTGCTCGAGAAGGGCCTGAAGGATCCGAAGACGCAGAAGCTGCGCAAGAAGCTCGCCGGCGAGTTCATGGAGCTGAAGCTGTCGCCGAAGATGTTCGACGCGCTGATCCAGCAGCTGCGCGACAACGTCGCCGAAGTCCGCAACCTCGAGAAGCAGATCATGACGATCTGCGTGCGCGACGCCGGCATGCCGCGCAAGGACTTCATCCAGACGTTCCCGAAGAACGAGACCAACATCAAGTGGCTCGACAAGCACATCCGCGCGAAGCGTAAGCACTCCGCGGCGCTGCATCGGCTGCGCGAGGAGATCGAGCGGCAGCAGAAGAAGCTGCAGTCGCTGGAAGAGCGCGTGCACCTGTCGATCGCGGACGTGAAAGAGATCAACCGCGAAGTGGCGGTCGGCGAGGCGAAGGCCCGCCGCGCCAAGAAGGAGATGGTCGAGGCGAACCTGCGCCTGGTGATCTCCATCGCGAAGAAGTACACGAACCGCGGCCTGCAGTTCCTCGACCTGATCCAGGAAGGCAACATCGGCCTGATGAAGGCGGTCGACAAGTTCGAATACCGCCGCGGCTACAAGTTCTCGACGTACGCGACGTGGTGGATCCGCCAGGCGATCACCCGCTCGATCGCCGACCAGGCGCGCACCATCCGCATCCCGGTGCACATGATCGAGACGATCAACAAGCTCAACCGCATTTCCCGGCAGATGCTGCAGGAGATGGGGCGCGAGCCGACGCCGGAAGAGCTGGCGGTGCGCATGGAAATGCCGGAGGACAAGGTGCGCCGCGTCCTCAAGATCGCCAAGGAGCCGATCTCGATGGAGACGCCCATCGGCGACGACGAGGATTCGCACCTGGGAGATTTCATCGAGGACACCTCGGTGGATTCGCCGATCGATTCCGCGACGATGGAGTCGCTGCGCGAGACCACGCACGCCGTGCTCGCCGGCCTGACGCCGCGCGAAGCGAAGGTGCTGCGCATGCGCTTCGGCATCGACATGAACACGGACCACACGCTGGAAGAGGTCGGCAAGCAGTTCGACGTCACGCGCGAGCGCATCCGCCAGATCGAAGCGAAGGCGCTGCGCAAGCTGCGTCATCCGAGCCGCAGCGAGCAGCTGCGCAGCTTTTTGATGGAAGATTGAGAGAGTCAGGCTGAGGCCTGACCCATAGACTGAAAAGGCCGGTAGCGAAAGCTGCCGGCCTTTTTTTCATGTGTCATTTGCACCACGGGCGCGGCGGGAACTCACCACGGTCCGGACACGTCTCAGTAGTCAGGAGAGGTTGAATTCAGGACTGTGCGATGGGCTTTTTCTACCTGATCCTGTTTGTCGTCATCTGCCTGTTCGGCTGGTCTTCGCGCTCGACGCGCGCCGGCTGAGGTGCAACGCACGCATCAGCTCACCGCGGCGTGAAGTCGCGGCCCACCCTGCTAATCCGAGCCACTGAGCGAGCTGTTGCAGCTCCAGCGCCAGCGGCTCCACGACCTTCGCGATACGCACTCCTGCTTCCACGCTGCCGCCGCGCACTTCCAGTCGCGCGCTCTGCCGGTTCGCTTTGAGATCGACACGTCCGACCAGCCGGTCGCCCAGCAGAAACGGCAGTACGTAGTAGCCGTGCTCGCGCTTGTGCACCGGCGTATAGATTTCCAGCCGGAAATGAAAGCCGAACAAACGCTCGGTCCGCTGGCGCTCCCAGATCAGCGAGTCGAATGGCGAGAGCAGCGCGCTCACGTTCACGTTGCGCGGAGATTTCGCGTCCGCGTGCAGATAGCCCTGCTGCTTCCAGCCTTCGACGGTCACAGGCTGCAGCACACCCTGCTCCACCAGCTCCGCGACACGAACCTGCGCGTCCTCGGCCGGCAATCGGAAGTAGTCGCGCAGATCCCGCGACGTTGCGACTCCGAGCGCTCGCGCCGCGACAGCCATGAGCTCGCGACGCGAGTCCTCCGGCGAGGGCACCGCCACAGTGCGCACGCTCTCGGGCAGCACGCGCTCCGTCAGATCGTACAGACGCTCGAAATTCCGGCGCCGCGCAGTTGTGACGTCGCCGATCCAGAACAGCCATTCGAGAATTTCCTTGCCCTGGCTCCAGCCCCACCAGCTGCCTTTCGATTTGCCGCAGTCGGCGAGCTCGCTGGCGCCGAGCGCCCCGCGCTCGCGGATCTGCTCCACCGCCGAAACCACCAGCGCCCGATGCG
The DNA here is from genome assembly GCA_035277305.1 of Steroidobacteraceae bacterium. Classification (GTDB taxonomy): domain Bacteria; phylum Pseudomonadota; class Gammaproteobacteria; order Steroidobacterales; family Steroidobacteraceae; genus Steroidobacter. The sequence goes on from DATEKT010000013.1 coordinate 14,023, forward strand.
ACGTCGCATAGCGGCGCAGGCGCTTCCACGTGCCTTCGCCGTTGCGCGCACGATCCATGCGCCAGCGAAACAGTGGATACAGCTCCACCGGCAGAAACGAAGCTTCGTGCCCCCAATACTCGAACAGCGCACGGGTGCCATCGTCGTAGGCAGCTCGTTCGAGCAGCGCGGGCGCGTACGAGCCGCAACGCGAATACACCGGCAGATAGTGCGAGCGCACCAGCACGTTCACGGAATCGATCTGCACCGCGCCGAGCCGCCGCACGATCTTCGCAAGCGCTGCGACACCTTTCGGTGCAGCGGCCTCGGGTACGAACGATTGCGCCGCGAGCGCGATGCGGCGGGCCTCGGCGAGCGAAAGTGTTTGACTCAATGTCGTCGGTCCAACGTCGGCGGGCGATTAAAGTAAAGTCCCTCACGAGCCGGACGCGCGCTGTTCTCGCGATTCATCATTCGCCTGACCCCGCTGCTGTGAACTGCGTTGCACATGACAGAGGGTCGTCTGGCAGCATGCTTCCCATGCGCGCATCCCGACAAATTCGCTCCACGTCCGCCGCAACCGCACTGGTCGAGGTCGACGACATCTGCGCGATCGATCCGCTGCCGGGCGCGGTGAAAATGCCGCAGGCGCCGGCGCTCGACGACACCATCGAAATCGAGCTCACCGCCGAGCAGATGGACGCGCTGCTGAGCGGCCGCTGATTCACATGTTCGGCTTGCCGGGATACTGACGCATCATCTCGGTGACCACCGCGTTGATCGTCACCTTCGGATTCGCCAGCGCCTCTTCCGAAACGCGTCCTTCCGACACGCCTTCCCAGATCAGCTGTTTCTTCGCTGCGTCGACGATGTCGACGTTGATCGTGCCGACCTGGTAGTTGACGGTGCGGTCGTCGTACCACGGCCGGTACAGGCCGCTGCGATAACCGTAGTAGCCATAGCCGGTGTCCAGCCCGGGCCGGATCTCCGTGCGCTCGCGCGTGTTCATGTAGAAGTTGACGAGCAGGTCCGGATTCTCCGCGCTGTATTTGTAACCGCGCGCTTCCATCGCCGTGCTGACCGAGCTCTTGAAGTAGCTGGTGACGAGCGTCGCGTAGCCGCCGCGATCGGTGCCGGTCTCTTTCGGAAAGCCGTAAGTGCGGTAGACCGAGAAGTTGGCGGCCTTGTCGTAATCGATGCGCGTCTGCGGCGCGTTGGTCGTGGCGCAGCCCGCGATGAACGTGCTGAGTGCGAGCGCGAGCAGAGTTGCTGTGAATTTCATGTGTTCAGTGTCGCCTGCCGCGCTCAGAACGGCAACCGGCCCTGGCCGCGCTCCAGGTCCAGCAAGATGCGCTTGCGCCACAGCCCGCCGCCATAACCGCCGAGATCGCCGTTGGCGTTCACGACGCGGTGACACGGAATCACGATTGCGATCGGATTCGCACCGTTCGCCATGCCGACGGCGCGCGTCGCGCCGGTATCGCCGATGCGGCGCGCCAGGTCCAGGTACGACCACGTCTCGCCAAAGCGGATCTCCCGCAGCGCCGACCACACCTGCTCCTGGAACTGCGTGCCCGGATACGCGAGCGGCAGCGTGAACTCTTGCCGCGCGCCGCGGAAATATTGCTCGAGCTGACTCCACGACTCCTCGAGGATTGCATTCGAGCCCTCGCGCACAGTGCCGGCGTAGCGCACCCGAAGCTCGTCCATGTGCTGCGCGACCGCAGCGGCTTCGCTGAACTGGAGTACGCAAAGCGCTTCGTCGTTCGCCGCCGCGATCAGCGGCCCGACCGGAGAATCCCGCGAACTCAGGAAGGTCTGCACGCTCCAAGATTACACCGTGAACCTGACGGCGGCCGTCAAGGTTGCGGTCGATCGCAGGGTTCCGCGCGCCGCCGCTTGCCGTTAACCTTGCGTGCCCGAAGAGAATGTTCATGCACCCTCGACGACCCGCAACGACCCCCGCTTCGACGCTTGTCGCGCTGCTCGCCAGCGCGTTCATGCCCCTGCAAGCGCAAGCCGCCGCAGCGCACGACCAGTACGAGAAAGTCCGCGAGATATTCAAGCAGGCGTACGAGCAGGTCGACCTGCCGAACGCCAAGCCGCGCTCTGACAGCGAGGCCCTGCGCGCCTATCCGCTCTATCCGTATTTGCAGGCCGCGCGCATCCGCCGCGCGCTCGCGGACGCGGGCGACGAGCTCGGTACGGTCGACCAGCGCGCGCAGACCTTCATCACCTATCACGAAGACGACCCGGTCGGCCGCGGCCTGCGCCGGGTCTGGTTGTCGAGCCTCGCGGAGCGCGGTCACTGGGAGCAGTTCCTGACGCAGTACCGCGAGCCCCAGGCGGACGACGCGCTCGAATGCCAGAGCTTCACGGCGCGGATCGAGCTCGACCGCACCGCCGATCTCGCAGCATCCGTCACCCGCCGCTGGCTGACTCCGCGAAGCCTGCCGGACTGCGAGCGCGCGTTCGATTGGCTGCGCGCGCAGAACGCATTGACCCCCGAGCTCATCGAGCAGCGCGCCCGCATGGCGCTCAAGGAAGGCAATACCGGTTTCGGCAAAGAGATCGCGGCGTTTCTGCCCGCGGATCGTGCAGCGCCGCTGCTGCTCTGGGCAAAGTTGCTCGACGATTCGCAGCGACAGATCGATGCGCTGATCGCCTCACCGTCGACCGCCGTCGACAGTGAAGTCTTACTCGCGGGCTGGACGCGCTTCACGCGCGTCAACCGCGACGGCGCGGCGAAGCGCTTCGACGCGTTCGTGCGAGCGCGCGCCCTGAACGAAACCACGGCGAGCCCGTACGCGCTCGCGCTGGCTCTGGCGCTGTCGTGGGATCGAGATCCGCAAGCGCTGCGCTTCTTCAAGCGCGTCGCGCCGGCTGACCTGGATGACTACGCACTCGAATGGCAGGCACGCGCGGCGATCTGGAGCGGCGATTGGCCGCTCGTTACCAACACGGTCGCCGCGATGTCGGATACGCAACGCGGTCTCACGCGCTGGCGTTATTGGGCGGCGCGCGCCGCCGAGCGCACCGGCGAGCCGCAGCTCGCGCGGCAGTTGTACGAGTCGACTCTGACTGACGACAACTACTATTCGATCGCCGCGTCGTCGCGCCTCGGACAGCCGGTCGCACCGCATCCCGAGCGATTGGTGATCGACGAAGTGCAGCTGAAAGAGATCGAGCAGCTGCCCGCGCTGGTCCGCGCGCGTGAGCTGTTCCGCTGCGATATGCGCGAGCAGGCCAATCTGGAATGGACCAACGGCTACGACATGCTGCCGCAGGCAGCTCGCCCTCAGGCGGTGCAGCTCGCTTCGCGCTGGGGCTGGCACGACCAGGCGATCATGGCGGCCGCGCTGCAACGCTTGTTCAACGACTATGCGCTGCTCTACCCGCAACCCTTCGATCGTCAGGTGCGCGCAGCGTCGCAGCTGAGCAAGTTGCCGCCGGAACTGATCTACAGCGTGATGCGCCAGGAAAGTCTGTATCGGGCCGACGCAGTTTCGTCGGCCGGCGCTCGCGGACTGCTGCAGCTGATGCCGGATACGGCGCGGCGAACTGCAAAAGCCTGGAAGCAGCCGCGACCGCAGCCCGACCAGTTGTTCGATCCCGATGTCGCAATCCCGTTGGGCGCAGCGCACCTCAGCGAGCTGATCGATCGCTTCGGCGGTCAGACAGTCCTGGCGATCGCCGCTTACAACGCCGGACCGAACGCAGCGGCGCGCTGGATTCCGGCGGAGCCTGTCGAAGCGGACGTGTGGATCGAGAACATCCCGTACAACGAGACGCGCACGTACGTGCAGCGGATCATGTGGCACAACCTGGTGTTCAACTGGCTGAAGACCGGCGAGCCGCAGAAGGCGGATGGCTTGCTGAATGCCGTCGGACCGGTGTCACCCAGGCAAGAATCAGGCTGAAGCCTGCTCCACAGCGCGCAACGGCGCAGGTGCGTCCGACACCAGCCGTTCGATCGCCTCAATCCCCTCCTTCGCGTTCCAGACGATGCTATCGACACCTGCCTCGTGCAGGCGCGACTGCGACCGCTCCATGTCCGCCTCGACCGCCGGCCGCAGCACGACGATCTTGGTTTCGGGCACAGCGTTGCGCAGACGGCGGCAGTAGTTGCGCACCTCTGCGTTATGCGACGGTGAGATTGCTCCGATGAAGACTGCCATGGGCCGCAGCTCGATCGCTTCCGCCAGTGCTTCGTCGGCGGACAGGTCGAGCGGGATGAGCGTCAGCGCGCGCGAGCCGACGGCAGCGCGCATCAACTCCAGCGCCATCTGATCCTCCGGCGCTCGCGCCGCCAACCCAATCACCGGGGCCACCGGCAGGCTTTCGTCGACCGGTGCCATGCGCTGCACGATCTCGTTCATCACGTCCAGGATGAACAGCGCGTCTTCCTCTGTGACTTCATTCTGCGCACGATGCTGCGAGAGCAGCAGCAAGGCCGGCATCAGCACCGTTTCGATGACGTCGACGTTGCCGAGCTCCTCGCGCTTGCGCTCGACCAGCTTGGTCGCCTCGTCTTCGTCGCGAGCCAATAGTCGCTGGTAGAAACGCACGTGCGGCGTGAGCGCCGGCTCCTCCGCGAAGATCACCGCGAGGAAACGCAGCTGGCGCACGTTGCGGCCGAGCACAGCGAAACACACGGTCAACGGCGTGGAAAGCAGCAACCCGATCGGTCCCCACACCCAGATCCAGAACAGCGCCGACACCAGCAGTGCGAACGCCGAGACGCCGGTACGCCGGCCGAACACCAGCGGTTCGATGAACCACGCCGTGACGAAGTCGAGCGTCAGGAACAACGCGAGCGTCTGCACCGTCTCGGTCCAGCCCGGAAAAGTCGCGAACGCGAGAGAAGCCGGCATCAGCACCGAGAGCAGCGTGCCGACGTAAGGCACGAAGCGCAGCACGGCGGTCAAGCCGCCCCACAACGCCGCATACGGCACGCCTATCCAGTACAACCCGGCGGCAACCAAGCCGCCGAACACCACGTTGATCAGCGTCTGCCACAACAGGAACTGGCTCACGCGATAGGCCGCCTCGTCCATGAGCCGCGTAGTGAGGCTCACGCTGTCGGAGCCGATCAGCCGGATGAAGCGATCTCGCAGGTCCTCGCGCTGGCCGAGCATGAACGCGACCAGCGCAATGACGATGATCGCGCTTGCGATCGGCTCGAACACGGTGCCCGCGCTCTCGCGCAGCCGTTCGACCGAGGAACGCGGCTCGATCACGCGCACCGGCTGGGCGCGCCGCAGGTCGGCGACGTTGTCGTCGAGTTGCTCGGTCACGCGATCGACCGTGCGCGTGAGCTGGCGCAGCGCCGCGTCGTTGCCGGGCCGCAGCTCGGCGACCTTGCGCCGCATCGAAGAGGTGTAGCGCGTGAGCTCGGTCGACAGATCCGCGAACTGGCCGAACACGACATAGCCGATGCCGCCGACGATCCCGATCGCCAGCAGCATCGTCAATGCGACAGCGGCGACGCGCGGCAGCCGGGCGCGGTCGAAAACCCGTACGACCGGGGTCAATGCGAACGCGAGGATGATGCCGAGCGCGAGGGGCAACAGGATGGTCTTGCCGGCCCACAGGATCGCTACGACGAGCACGAGGGTCAGCAGCGACACCCAGGTGCCGTTGACTCGGACTCGGGGTTGATTCGGCGCCACGTTCTTAAAGCCTGCGCCCGAGCGGGCGCCCGATGGATTTCCCTACAAACTCCGCGGATCGAGGAGCGGTTCCCCTTCCGCTATTCCTCGTCCGACCGCACGTTCACGGCGCGCGTAGGACGGGGCTGCGAGAGCCGCAGCGTGCGCAGGCGGGTTGCGCTGGAATCCAGATCGACGGTCGGCACCGGCGTCGTGAGGAGCAGCTGCTCCAGATGGCGGCGGCAATCGGTGAGGAACGTCGGCACCGCCGCGGCCTTGAGCGGCCGCGCGACCAGATAGCCCTGGATCTGGACGCCGCGATCCAGCAACAGCGGGCCGAGCTGCGATGCGCGCTCGACGCCTTCGGCAGTGACCTGCAAGCCAAGGCTGTGACAGAGGCCGACGATGGAACGCACGATCGCCGGTGAGCGCGTGCTGGTGTCGAGCGTGCCGATCAGCCCGCGATCGATCTTCACGCGGGTGAGCGGCAGCCGCTCCAGCGAAGTCAGCGACGAAAAGCCGGTGCCGAAGTCGTCGAGTGCGATGCTGACGCCGATTTCGCGCAGGCGATGCAGCGCTGCGATCGTGGTCGGGCCGGTCTGCAGCACGTTCTCGGTCAGCTCGATCTCGAGACATTCCGCCGGCAATGCATGCCGGCTCAGCAGCTCTTCGAGACGCTCGACGAAATGACCGTCGAGGAACTGCTGCGAGGAGATGTTGACCGCGACGCGGGCACGCGGCCACGGCCCGGTCTGCCACAGCACGGCCGCTTCGATGGCACTGCGCAACGCCCAGTCGCTGATGTCGGTGATCAGACCGGTCTGCTGCGCGACGTCGAAGAACTCCGCCGGCGCCATCACGTTGCCGTCCGGCAGCCGCCAGCGCAGCAACGCCTCGACCGTGTGCGTTTCCAGCGTTTCGAAACAGACCTCCGGCTGATAGAGCAGCTCGAACTCGCCCCGCTCCACTGCACGGCGCAACGACTGCTCGACCTTGAATCGCGACGACGCCGCTTCGAGCAGCTGCGGTACGAACAGGCTCCAGCCGTTGCGGCCCAGCTCCTTGGCGCGGAACAGCGCGGTATCCGCCGCTCGCAGCAGCGAGTGTGCATCGCTCGCGTGATCCGGATACATGCTGGCGCCGACGCTGACGCTGATGCGCAGCTCGCGGCCGTGCACCGACAGCGAGCGATGAAACTCTTCGAGCACCTGGCCGCACAGATTCTCGACGTCCGCCACGGTCTGCACGTCTTCGCACACGACGGTGAACTCATCGCCGCCGAGGCGTGCGCTGAAAGATCTGCCGAGCAGGCCGTTCATGCGCAGACGATCGCTCACCGCCTGCAGCACGCGGTCGCCGAATGCATGACCGAGGCTGTCGTTGATCGTCTTGAAATTGTCGAGGTCGATCGACAGCAGCGCGAGCCGCGAGTTGCTGCCGCGCGCACGTTCGATGGACGCGTCCAGATGCACGAACAACTGGCGGCGGTTCGGCAGGTCCGTGAGCGGGTCGTGATACGCGAGATGATTCAGCTCGCGCGTACGCTCGTCGACTTTCGATTCCAGCTCGAGCTGGTAGGCCCGCACGGCGCTCTGCGCGTGCTGCAATTGTTCGGCCATGTTGTTGAATGAAACGGCGAGCACGTCGAGCTCGCGCACGCCTGCCCGCGAAACGCGAGTCCGCACGGCGCCGCCGGCCAGACGACGCGTTGCATCGATCAGTCGACGCACCGGCGCAGTTACGCTGGTCACGGTGATGATCGCGATCGCGAGGAGCAACAACAGCACTGTCGCACTCGCCCAGACAAGCTGACTATCTGCCTTGTCGGAAGCAATTACAGCGAGACGGTCTGCGTCGGCGAGCGCGCGGCGCGCCGGCTCGACGAGCTGCGTGACGATCAGCGCCGAGATCTCCGCACCCTTGTCCCGGAACAGCATCGAGCGATCGTTGAAATCGTCGATCGACTTGAACGCCGCGCGACGCCCCGCAACGATGGTGGCGAGCTCACCGGACACTGCCTTCAACCACGACTGACCGTGCACCTTGGCGAGCTCGTCCGAGTGCTGCTGCAGGTAGAGCCTGAAAGCGTTCTCGGCGGAGACGATGCCCTGCACGGAACGAGGCGACGACATGCTGCCGGCAGCGCTGACGCGCTCGCGAATCGTGCTCAGCATGCGCGTGAGATCCATCAGCCGCTCGCTGGCGAAGACGGCGCCCGCGACTCGCACAGCGCGCGCGTGCGGCGCGTTGACCCTGGCTTCGAGATCGTCGAAGTGCGCCCAGTACTCGCGCAGGCGAGCCCCGCGCGCCGTGCTGTAGCTGAGCATCTCCTCACCCATCGCACGGAACTGGTCGAGCTCGGCGTCGAATTGTGGCGCCGACGCCGCGAGTTGCGGGAAGTTGGCCGCGGCCTCGTCGTAAGCGGCTGCGGCATCGCTCATGCGCTGCCCGGCGAGCTGCGCCTGGTGCACCGAGATCGTGCTGCTTTCGGATTGATCGACAATCACGCGCTCGTACAGCGACACTGCTGCGGCCAGCGATTCGGTTGCGCGCACCAGCGGCTCGTGTTGCACGAGCAACTCGCGCACGCGCTCGCGCGCCTCGCGCGCGCTCTGCTGCGTGATGTAGTTGGCAGCCAGGACCGTCAGCGCGACGGCGACGAAGCCGATCGCGACGCGCAGCGCCATGCCGGGGCGATATCCGCTGGAATCGCCTTCCTCCGTCATGGGCTGCTCACTGTCTTCCTGAGCTCTCTTATTGATAGGTCGCGCGCTCATGCCCCGGCTCGCTCGACGACTTTTATCAGCCCGCGCAATGTGCCACCGCGCCACGGGGTGGTCTGTAGGCGGTTCGCGGGAGTGTGCGCTGGTTCTCGGATGGGCGCGAGGGCGTTACGTCAAATCGGCGCGCAGGCCTGCGAATGCAGTCCTCTGTTGGACAGCTCACGCAGAAAGCCGGGCAGGACCTGCAGCAGTTGCTCGGGATGGTTGTGCTCGTTCTGGCCATCGTGCATGAGCACGATGTCGCCGGCGCGTACGCGTGCGAGCCGCGCCGTGATTCTCTGCGCAGTGCCGAGCCAGCCCCAATCGATCGCGCTGCGATCCCACATCACCGTGCGCTCGCCTTGCAATCGAGCTTCGTCCGTCATGCATGGCCGCGCGCGTCCGTGCGGTGGGCGATAAAGAGCCGGCGCGCTGCCAGTCACATCGCTCAATGCTTTCGCTCCATCGCGCACCTGCGCGCGTGCGGAGCGCGAGCTCATGAGCCAGGGATGTCGATGACTGAACGTGTGATTGCCGATCGCGTGTCCCGCAGCAGCGATGCGTCGCATGAGCGCGGGCTCGCGCTGCGCGCATTCGCCGATCGCGAAGAAGGTCGCTTGCATGCGCGCTTGCGCAAGCAGCTCGAGGATCTGCGGCGTCCAGCGCGGATCCGGACCGTCGTCGAACGTCAGGTAGACCGCCTGCACGCTCACGGCTCCACCTTGAGCTTGCCCAGATTGTTGACCAGTGCGGCGCGCGTGAGCCAGTACAACCGCGGCTCCGCATTGCCCCGCTCGCGAATGCTGGCCGCCGGCGCGAATGCGCTCATCAGCAGACGGAAGTGGCCCGCGAGCAGCCGCGTGCGCCAGCTCTTCGGCATCGGCGTGCTCACGAAGCCGACGACTTCACCGTGCGCCGGCAGCCACGTCATGCCTTGAAAGACGGCGACGTCGCGCAAAGCCGGATCGGATTGCGCCGCGTCCGCGAGTGCACGCAGCGATTGCCGCATCAGCTTCGCAAACCGGAAGCCGACACGATGCAACGAGCCTTCGCCGAGCGCGGCGATGCTCGCGTTGTTGAAATGCAAGCGGCCGATCGGATCGTTGTCGCGCAGCAAGGTGCCGTCTTCGAAGCGCAGCTCGGGGCCGCGATAGCGCGCCTGCCCGAGGAACAGCACGGGCCCGAGCGTACGCAAGCGATAACGCCGGTAGTACCAGGCATCGACGAGCCCCAGGACGGCCTGACCGCAGCGACGCAGCACGTTCATGGCGATCGGTATTCCAGAGACTCGCTGGGCGCCGCGAGATTCACCGCGAGCTCGGCGACGCGCCGTGCGCCTTCACGACGCCCGAGCTGCCATGCGCGCATCTGCATCGCCTGCAACACCGCGGGGTTCTGCAACAAGGCGGCGAGCCGATCGAGCAACTCGCCGTCCGCAACCAGTCCGCCGACGTCGTGACTCTGCAGGAACTCGATGTTGAATCCTTCCTGCCCGCCGAGCGAACGCGTCGCAAGCAGCGGCCGGCCGCACGCGAGCGCTTCGGCGACGCTGATCCCACCGGGCTTGCCGACGACCACGTCGGCCGCACGCAGGTACACGTCCATGCGATCGGTCCAGTCGCAGACGCGCAGGCGCTCGGGATGTTTGCGCGCGAGCGGATCGAGCGCGCGCCGTGCGTTGCCGTTGCGCCCCGGCATCGCGATCAGACGCGGACCGTCGGAACGTTCGAGCAACGCCCCGACCGCAGCGTCGACGCTCAAGCCGAGACCGCCGCCGAGCACGAGAACGATCGGCCCGCGCTGCGGCAGATCCAGTTCATGACGCGCATCGGCCTGCGACAGCGGCCGCGCGAAATCCGGCATCAGCGGCACGCCGGTCGGAATCTCGACCGCGTGCGGAAACTGCGGCCCGACGCTGCCGAGAATCGATTCGTGTGCGACGCAGTAACGATCGACGCCGTGCTGTTTCCAGAAATCGTGCACGCCGAAGTCGGTCATGACGCCCACCAGCGGAGCTGTCACTTTGCCTCGCTGTTTCAGATACGAAGCCATCGCGGCCGGAATCATCTGCGTGCTGACGATCACATCCGGCACGAAGCGGCGGATGGCGGGCTCGAGTCTGCGGATCAATCGCAGCCAGCACCATTTCATCACGACCAGCCGCGCGCGCACGCCGTTGCCGCCGAGGCTGTTCGCGTCGTAAGGGAGCGACGAGTAGAGCAGCGAAAACAGCATCTTGTCGGACGCGTATTTGTTGCCAGGACGCGGCGAGCGCACGCCGACGCCAGCGGCGATCTGCGAGATCAGCTCCAGCACCTCGAGCACGGCCGGGGGCGGCCCCGACTCGCTCTGCAGGATCTGCCGCCACGTGTGCTCATCGAGCGTGTAGAGCCGCTCGTACAACTGCGGATAGTTCTGGACGAGCTCGAGATAGACGGCGTGCACGGCCTGTGCAACGCCGGCATGCATCAGCGACCACAGATCCAGCGTGTGCACTGTCGCAGAGTCGCTGAGCGTCGCATCGAGAGCGGCTTCGATCGCCTGGGCCGCACGCACGTGACCGAGCCCGAGCCCGGAGGTGAGCAGCAGGATGCGACGGTGGCCTGCATCGTCGCCATCCCAGTCGCGCAGCGCGCGGCTCAGCAATCCTTGCCGCGCCAGATCCTGCGATCGCGATCGTTCCAAGCGCATGCGAGCTTCCTTCCACGAGGCAACCGCCGTGAATGTTCCGCTTGCGGCCCCGGTTCCCTCGGCAGCGGGCCGCCCACGGCACGTTGGACAGCTCAATCGTGCGCATTCTCCGCCAACCCCCCGAACTTTCCCAGCAGACGGACGTTATGATTTACGCACGTCGGTGAGGCCGGAGGCTGCTCGTGTCACAGCCAGTATCTTGGTGCGTCCTGACGCTGCTGCTCCTCGCCTCCGCCCCGCCGGCGGACGCTGCCAGTCGCGACGAATGCGAACGCCAATACAAGCCGCAGACGGGCCAGCCCGGCAAGGATGTGATCTGGGTAGCCACTGACGATGGCCTGGTCGCGCGCATGCTGAAGATGGCGCGAGTGACGGCAGGCGATGTCGTGTACGACCTCGGCGCGGGCGACGGCAAGATCGCAATCGCTGCAGCTCGTGACTTCGGCGCACACGCGATCGGCGTCGAATACGATCCGCACCTGGCTCGTCTCGCGCAGTGCTACGTGCAAGCCGACGGGCTCGGCGAGCGCGTGCAGATCCGGCACGGCGATATCTTCGAGACCGACTTCAGCTCCGCGACGGTGGTGACGCTCTATCTGATGCCCGAGCTGAACCTGCGGCTGCGGCCGACGATCCTGAAGATGCAGCCCGGGACGCGCGTGGTCTCGCACTCATTTCTGATGGGCGACTGGGAGCCCGACGAGCGCTCGATGACGGATGACGGCAACGCGTACCTGTGGATCGTGCCGGCGCAGGTCGAAGGCACCTGGTCGTTTCGCGAGACGGATGGCAACGGGCACTTCGCCGTACAGCTCGAACAGAGATTTCAGTACCTGAGCGGCCGCGCCGAGAGCGAGCCGGTCTCGAATGCGCGCTTGCATGGCTCGCAGCTCGAGCTCACGTTCCTGGAAAACGGCACGCCGACGAAGATTTCCGGCGAAGTCGCGGGCGATCGCATCGACGCGCAGGTTACGCGTGGCGGCAAGACCGCACGCTACGCGGGCACGCGCTAGAAGAACTTCAGCAGCTTCAATGCTTCCGCAGGCGCATGCGCACGCGCTTCGAGGTGAGCACGCCGAGGAACTGCGTGATCTTGGCGCCCGTCGACAACTGCGTCAGCTCCTGCTCGTAGATCTTCTCGACCTCGGCTATCGATGTGTGCGTCTCTTCGGCGATGGCTTCCTTCGAGGTCTGATGATTCTTCGTGCCCGCGAACGCATGAGTCGGGGTGGCCATCGCGAAAAACCTCCG
>DATEKT010000014.1:0-31223 GCA_035277305.1 Steroidobacteraceae bacterium
TACCTGCAAGGACGGCAACATCTCGCTCGCATGATGAAGCGTGGGCTGCAGACGAGCCGCAGCATGTTCATGCGCGCGATCGACCTGGACCCGGGTTACGGTCCGGCATGGTCAGGTCTCGCAACGGTGCACGCTTGTCTCTACGAGTGGTTCGACACGGGCACGGTCGGGCTTGCGCGTGCTGAACACGCAAGCCGTCGCGCACTCGAAGCTGCGCCGCGGCTTGCCGAAGCTCATGCGGCGCGCGGTCTCGCACGCTCGCTCTCGCGCCACTACGATGAGGCTGTGAACGAGTTCGAAGCTGCGCTCGGCCTGAATTCCTATCTGTTCGACGCCTACTATTACTTCGCGCGCACGGCATTCGCCGTGGGCGACATGGCGCGCGCCGCCGAAATGTTCGAGCTCGCCGCGCAGCTGCGCTCCGAAGATTTTCAGAGTCCCATGCTGCTCGCCACGGCAGCGCGTGCGCTCGGGCGCGACAGTGCCGCACACGATGCGGTGCAGATAGGCATCCGTCGCGCCGAGCAGATTCTCGCGCTCAATCCGCACGATGGCCGCGCATTGTCGCTGGGCGCGGGCGCGCTCGTTGAAGCCGCTCAAACGGAGCGCGCCCTGGAATGGTCGCGGCGCTGTCTCGAGCTCTATCCCGACGACAGCAGCGCGCTCGTGAACATCGCCTGCGTGCACGCGCGTGCCGGACAGAGCAACGAAGCCCTGGACCTGCTCGAACGCGTGTTCGCGCAGGGCTGCGGCAAGCGCGATTGGGTCATGAACGATCCCGACTACTGCAGCCTGCACCGGGAGCCCCGCTTCCAGCGGCTGGTCGCCCGGCTCAGATAAGGGAGCATTCCCACGGTTGTTTCCACGCCGTCGCGGCAGACTGTCGCCATGAATTCCCGCGGCATGACGCGACGCTCCTTACTGGCCGGCCTGGCCGCGGGACTGTGCGTGCGCGCCGCTCCAGCCCACTCTGCGAGGATGTCGTCCATGACCCGTTTCATCGAAGTGAGCCACGTCATCGAGCCCGGCATGGTGACGTATCCCGGACTGCCGGCGCCGCAGGCCGAAGTCATCATCGACCACGACAGCTCGCGGGCGCGCTACCAGAACAAGTCGGAATTTCTCATCGCGTCGCTGCATCTGTGCGGCAATACCGGCACCTACGTGGACTCGCCCCTCCATCGTCATCGCGGCGCGACGGATCTCGCGGGGCTGCCGCTCGAGCGCGTGGCGCACGTGCCGGTGCGCGTATTCGATGCGCGTGCACTCGGGCGAGCCGTGGGTCCCGAGCTGTTCAGGGGAATCGACTTGCGAGGCGCGGCCGTGCTGGTGCGCACCGACTTCAGCCAGCACTGGCGGACGGAACGCTATGGTCGCGAGAACCCGTTCCTGACCGCCGCGGCCTGCGAGCTGCTGGTCGATGCGGGAGCTGCAATGGTGGGTATCGACTCGGTCAACATCGATGACATGACGGACCTGGTGCGTCCCGCGCACACGATCCTGCTGGGCGCGGGCATTCCGATCTGCGAGCACATGACGAACCTGGTTGCGCTTCCACAGCAGGGCGGCAGGTTGCACGCGGTGCCGATTGCCTGGAAGGGCGGCGCGACGTTTCCGGTGCGCGCCTACGTGCAGCTCTAGCTACTCGCCGACCTTGATCACCAGCGCGTCGATGCGCGCGTTTCGCAACTTGCTGCGGGTCTCTTCGAGCTGCTTGAGATTGGTGATCGGGCCCACACGCACGCGATGCCAGGTATCGCGATCGATCGTCACTTTCTGAATCTTCGATTCCACGCCCTGCATCGCGATCAGCGCGCGCACGCGATCGGCATCCGCGTTGTTGCGGAACGAACCTGCCTGCAGGATGTACGCGCCGGGTTTGTCCACCGGGCCGGTGACCGGTCCCGCTCCGGCGGCCGGGGTCGCGGCACCCTCGCGCTCCTCCGGGATCACGACTTCGAACTTCGGCAACATTTCATAGAACTCGAACTGCGTCTCCGCGTCCTGGCCTGCTGAAGCCGGCGCAGGTTTACCCGTCGGGGCGGGTGCTTCGTCGCGCGTCATCGGCGGCGCCTCCTGCGCGAGCCGCGCCGCGGGCCGGCGATCGAACAGGTACACGCCGACTGCGACGACGAGGCCGAGCGCGAGTCCGACGACGAAACCCGCGATGCCCGACAGGCTTCCCGAGCCGCCGCGTTTCGAGTTCTTGTAGTCGCGCGCCACTACATCTTCTCCGGGGCGGAGACACCGAGCAGTTTCAGGCCGTTCTCCAGCACCTGGCGCGTCGCCGCGACCAGGTTGAGCCGCGCGTTGCGCAGTCCGACGTCGTCGACGATGAACTGGTGCGCGTTGTAGTACGCGTGCAGGTCGCTGGCGAGGTCGCGCAGATAGTGCGCGAGCTGGTGCGGCTCGAGCGCCCGCGCTGCGGTTTCCAGCAGCTCCGGATAATAGGAGACGCGGCGGATCAACGCCTTCTCGTGCGGCTCGCTGAGCCGCGCAACGTTGCGCTCGCCGGTCTCGCGATCGTGCGCGAGTCCGCGCTCCTGCAGCTGGCGGAACACCGCGCACACCCGCGCGTGCGCCATCTGCACGTAATAGACCGGATTCTCCTCGCTCTGCGACAGCGCCAGGTCGATGTCGAACACGAATTCCGAATCGGCGCGCCGCGACACGAGAAAGAACCGCACGGCATCGCGCCCGACCCACTCGATCAGGTCGCGCAGCGTGACGTAGTCGCCCGCGCGCTTGGTGATCTTCACTTCCGCGCCGTTGCGCATGACCTTGACCATGCTGTGCAGGACGTAGTCGGGATAGCCTTTCGGGATCCCCATGTCGAGCGCCTGCAGACCGGCGCGCACTCGCGAGATCGTGCCGTGGTGATCGGTGCCCTGCACGTTGATTGCGACGCTGAAGCCGCGCTGCCACTTCGTTACGTGATACGCGACGTCGGGCACGAAGTACGTGAACGTGCTGTCGGACTTGCGCATGACGCGGTCCTTGTCGTCACCGTACTCGGTCGTGCGCAGCCACAGCGCGCCGTCGTTCTCGTAGGTCTTGCCGCTTGCGACCAGCGCGGCGACAGTCGTCTCGACCTTCTTGTCGGTATAGAGACTCGATTCGAGGTAGTAGACGTCGAAGCGCACGCCGAACTTCTGCAGATCGACGTCCTGCTCGTGGCGCAGGTACGCGACCGCGAAGCGGCGCACCGCATCGAGATCGTCGACCTTGCCCGTCGCCTTGACCGCCTCGCCGTCCAGCGCGTTGACGGTCTTCTTCGCGAGGAAGTCCTCGGCGATCTCCTGGATGTACTCGCCCTCGTAGCTTTCCGCGGGCCAGCCCGGCTCGCCGGGCTTGCTGCCGCGCGCCCGCGCCTGCACTGAGAGCGCCAGCTTGTGGATCTGCGCTCCAGCGTCGTTGTAGTAGAACTCGCGGCTCACCTGGTGGCCTTGCGATTGCAGGAGCGAAGCCAGTGCGTCGCCGAGCGCGGCCTGCCGGCCGTGACCGACGTGGAGCGGACCGGTCGGATTGGCCGAGACGAATTCGACGACAGTGCTCGTGCCGGCGCCGCGCTTGCTGTACCCGTAGGTCGGGCCGAGCGCGAAGATGTGCGACAGCTCCTGCTGATAGGCCTGCGCCGAGAGATGGAAATTGATGAAGCCGGGTCCGGCGATCTCCGCCTTGTCGATCAGCTCGCTCGAGGGCAGCGCGTCGAGGATCGCTTGCGCCAGCTGCCGCGGGTTGCGGCGTGCGGGCTTGGCCAGCTGCAACGCAACGTTCGTCGCGAAATCGCCATGCGCGGCGTCGCGCGTGCGCTCGACGTCCACTGTCGGGCGGACGATGTCTGCGGGCAGGATGTCGGCCGGCAAAGTCGCGAGCGCGGCCTGGACGAGTTGTTCGATCCGATATTTCACGTGCGGCAACGAGGTGAACGGTTGGCGGGTGACTATCCCAGATCGAGCGCGTCTACGTCTATGGACCAGCGGACGCGGCGGGCCTCTGGCAGCGCTTCCAGCGCCGGCAACCACGTGCTCATGAACTTCTGCAACGGTGAATGCGTAGCGGCGTGCAGTAACACCTGGGCACGGTAGCGGCCAGCGCGTCGCTCCATCGGCGCGGGCGCGGGGCCGAGCAGTTGCACGCCACGCACCGGATGTTCGCCGGCAATCGCCAGCGCCGCGCGCAAGAATTTCATGGGCGCGAGCGCCGTCGCGGCTTCGGCGCGCAACAACGCGATGCGTGCGAACGGTGGCCACTCACTCTGTTCACGCTCCTGCAGCGCGCCGGCCGCGAATGCTTCGTAGCCGCCCGCCAGCAGCAGCTTCAGCAGCGGATGCTCGGGATACTCCGTCTGGATCAGCACTTCGCCGGGCCGCTCCGCGCGGCCGGCGCGTCCCGCGACCTGCACGATCGTCTGCGCCAGGCGCTCGCCGGCGCGGAAGTCGGCGCTGAACAGACCCTGGTCGGCGTTGAGCACGACCACCAGCGTCACGTTCGGAAAATCGTGGCCCTTGGTGAGCATCTGCGTGCCGACGAGGATGCGCACTTCCTTGCTATCGACGCGCGCGAGCGTCGCTTCGAGCTCGCCGCGCCGGCGGATCGCGTCGCGATCGATGCGGGCGAGCGGGGCGTCCGGGAACAGCTGTCGGACAGCTTCCTCGATGCGCTCGGTGCCTTGTCCGACCGGCTTGGCCGGCTGGCCGCAGTTGGCGCACGTTTCCGGTACGGGTTGCTGCGAGCCGCAGTGATGACAGATCAGATGATGCGAGCGGCCGTGAACCGTCAGATGCGCATCGCAGCGCTTGCAGTGCGCTGACCAGCCGCATGCGGGACAGAACAGAACCGGAGCGTAGCCGCGCCGATTCAGGAACAGCATCACCTGTCCGCCCGCTTCGAGATGGCGCTCGATCGCAAGCACGGCGGGCGTCGCAATGCCCTGCGTTTCACCATGCGCGCGCAGATCGATCAGCGCCATGCGCGGCGGCTGTGCCTTCGCCGCCGCTCGCTGCGGAAGTTTCGACAGCCACTGCGGTTGCCGTTGCGCGCGATGCAGGCTTTCGAGCGACGGCGTCGCCGAGCCGAGCACGACCGGAATGCCGAGCCGCTGCGCGCGCACGATGGCGAGATCGCGCGCCGAGTACCGGAAGCCTTCCTGCTGCTTGAACGACCCGACGTGCTCTTCGTCGACGACGATCAATCCCGGCCGCGCGAGCGGACTGAATACCGCCGACCGCGTACCGATGACGATGCGTGCGCGGCCTTCGCGCGCGCTGCGCCAGGCAGCAAGACGCTCGCCGTCGGCCAGATTCGAGTGCAGCACCGCCAGCGGCGAATCAAAGCGCGCGCGAAAACGCGCGATGAGCTGCGGCGTGAGCGCGATTTCGGGCACGAGCACCAGCGCCTGCTCGCCGCGCTCGATGACGGCAGTGATCGCGCGCAGATAGACCTCGGTCTTGCCGCTGCCCGTCACGCCATACAACAGGTGCGAGGCGAAGCTGCCGAGCGTGCCGCTGATCCGTTGCACGGCTTCCCGCTGCGCTTCGTTCAGGAGTGGGCCACCGCGCACAGCTGCGGCTGCAGGTCCGCTCGCGGGAATTCTCTTCGACTGCGCGACGTAGCCGCGGGCTTCGAGCTTGCGCAAGGAATCCGCTGTGCTCTCGGCAGCGCTCGCGAGCTCCGAAGCGGTCATGGCGCCGGCGCCCGCGAGCGCTTCGACGATCGCACGCAGCCGGACCGCGTTCGCTTTCAGCTGCGTCAGCGCTTCGTTGCGGCCGAGCTCGGTCAGCGACCAGACGACCGTCTCTTCGCGCAGCGCCGTACCCGTGCGCAGCGGCGCCGGCATCGCGGCGGCGATCACTTCGCCGACCGGATGACGGTAGTAGTCGGCCGACCAAAGCAGCAGCTGCAGGAGACCTGCATCGAAGGTCGGCTCCGGATCGACGGCCGCGAAGACCGATCGCAACTTGCCCGCCGGCACTTCGGTGCGCTCGCGCTGCGCGACGACGACGCCGACGACCTTGCGACGTCCGAACGGTACCCAGACCCGCTGTCCGGGCAGGAGATCCGGCGTCGCACGGTAGTCGAAGGTCCGCCGCAGCGGCGTGTCGATGGCAACTGCGAGGATCACGTCGCCACGCGCTCTATGCACAGAAGCTGTGGACAAGTCTGTGCATGGGTTGGGGTGAAAGGGTCCAAGTGCACACGCCACGGACGAATTCCGCTTTTGGTCATAATTTGTACGCTGCGCACGGCGCGCGCAGTCAACCGAAGCTCCGTTCGAGCGTTGCACTCATCGAATGACCTCTGGCGAGGACCTGTCTGCATGCCTTCTTCTGTTAGCCTGCCGGCGTTTCGCACGCTCGCCGCCCCGGTTCTGACGCTGGGCTGGGACGGCGGCGCACAGCCTTGCGTGGAGGAACCGATTCTGGAGCAGGCGCGGGCACTCGACCGCTTTCTCGCGAGCATCGAGAAACGCGCATTCCGCATGGCGCGCATCGCCTTGCGGCATGACGAGGATGCTCTCGACAGCGTCCAGGACGCGATGCTACAGCTCGCGCGCCGCTACGGCGGCCGGCCGAGCGAGGAGTGGCGCCCGCTGTTCTACCGCATTTTGCAGAACCGCATTCGCGATTGTCAGCGCCGCAGACGCGTGCAGGCGCGGATCATGGCCTGGCTGCCCGGCTCACGCTCGGAGGAAGACAGTGGCGCCGACGAGTACGCGGCGGTTCCGGATCGCTCGCCGCCGCCGCCGGAGCAGCTCGCCGCCGACCAGGCGATGCAGGCGCTGGAGCGCGGACTGGCGGAGCTGCCGGGACGGCAGCAGGAAGCTTTCATGCTGCGCGTCTTCGAAGGCCTGGACGTCGCCCAGACCGCCGCCGCGATGGGCTGCAGCGAAGGCAGCGTCAAGACACACTATTCACGGGCCGTGCACACGCTGCGCGAGCAGCTGGGAGTTGCGTGGTGAGCGACTTTGAAGACAAGGCGCGCGCGCTGTTCGAGGACAGTGTCGAGCGGCTGGACGCAGGCACGCGGTCGAAGCTGACCCAGGCGCGCAATCGCGCGCTCGACGAGGTGAGCAAGGGCAGGGTGCAGCGGCGCTGGCTCTGGGCGCCCGTCGGCGGCGTTGCGCTCGCCGCGATCGTCGCGGTCGCGCTGAGCTGGAACGGCTGGCGTTCCGGCGGCGACAGCGGAGCAATGGCGCTGGAGGACATCGACATCGTCGCGGACTCCGACAACTTCGAAATGCTCGAGGACGTCGAGTTTTATCAGTGGCTGGGCGATACGACTGCTGATGAGCACACCGGCTGAGCGATGAGGACCGTGAGCGCAGTGTCGGTGCTGTTGTTCGCGTGTGCGTGGCCGGCTGCGGCCGCCGAGAAGCTGCCGCCGCTGGACGCGGAGTTCCTCGAGTACCTGGCGAACTTCGGCAGCGACGAAGAGGACTGGGCGCTGTTCGTCGACGACGAGGACGAACAGCCCGCGACGGAGCCGCCGGCGGCGAAGGATCCGACTGCGAAGCGTGACGGGACCAAGACAGAGGCCGCGGCGAAACCCGCGGAGAAGCGATGAAGGTCGTCTCGGTACTGGTTATTTGCGGACTCCTGCTGCTCGCCGCACCGCTGGTGGGCGCAGCCGAGCCGCAAGCTGAAGCCGGCGTCAGCTGGCAGTCCCTGTCGCCGCAGCAGCGCCAACTGCTTGGTAATTTCGAATCGAAGTGGTCGCAACTGCCGCCGCAGCGCCAGGCGAAGCTCGCGCGCGGCTCGCAGCGCTGGCTGGCGATGCCGCCGGAGCAACGCGCGCAGGCGGGTGAGCGGTTCAAGCGCTGGCAGACGCTCAAGCCCGACCAGCGCCGCATGATCCGGCAGCGCTATCAGCAGTTCAAAAAATTGCCGCCGGGCGAGCAGGCGCGCATCCGCAAGAACTTCCGCCAGTTCCAGAGCCTCACGCCGGAGCAGCGGCGCGAGCTGCGGCAGCGCTTTCGCGATCTGTCGCCGCAGGAGCGGCAGCGCCTGCGAGAGAAATGGCGGCGATGAGCGGCCACGACGCAAGCTGCTGAGGCGGCCAGCTCCAGCATTCGATCGCCGGCGACTCACCTATCGAGGCTATCGCGAGCGTCACATCCGCACGCGGTTGATACACGGCGACGCACCCCGCTGAGACTGTCGGTGCGCGAACCTGCCACTGCGATCCGTCGACGAGGAGCACGCAGGAACGCAGCGCTTCCAGCAGGTGCAGCTGCAAAGCCTTCGCGAGCGCCTCCTTCACTGTCCACATCGCGTAGAAGAGTCGCTCGCGCTCGGGATGGGCGGCATCTTCCAGCGCGCGGGCTTCGAACTCGCTGAATGCAGTTCGGGCCGTTGCCAGCACATCGCGCGGCCGATGCACCTCCAGATCGACACCAATCCGCAGTGCCGTGTCCGCGAGAGCCAGCGCCGCAAATCCGCCGCTGTGACTCAGGCTCTCGCTGACCGGATGTCTCGCGTTGCCCTGGACGTGCGCGCGCAGCGCCCGGCTGACCGCAAACTCCTTACGCTTGATTGCCCGGCGCAGGCGTGCCAGGCGGACTCGTTCCAACTCAGTGAGCCGAGCGGGATCAAAGTGTTGGGCGGCCTCTGGCGCCGCGAGCCACAGTTGGAGGTTGCCGTGCATGGCGCGCCCATCATAATTCCTGTCCGATGGCCGCCCACTCCAAATTCGCGCCCGCCTACCTGTGGCGCCTGCTGGTGACCGGCACGAGCTTCCTGGCTTTCGGGATCGGCGCAGCCGTGGTGGGGGTCGTGCTGCTACCGCTGGTGAGAATCATTCCAGCCACCCGGGCGCGCAGGCGCGCTCGAGCGCGCGCGGTCATGAGCGGCGCGCTGCGGCTGTTCATCGTCCTGATGCACCGGCTCGGCGGGATGTCCTACGAATTCCGCGGCCGGGAACGGCTCGGCCGTCCGGGTCAGCTGATCCTCGCCAACCACCCCTCGCTGATCGATGTGGTGTTTTTGCTGGCGTTCGTTCCCGGCGCCGGCTGCGTCGTCAAAGCCGGGTTGTGGCGCAATCCGCTCACGCGCGCCGCGGTGACCCTCACCGAGTTCATTCGCAACGATTCGACGGCGGACATGATCGCGTCCGCCGCAGCGGCGCTGCACGACGGCCAGCCGCTGATCTTTTTTCCCGAGGGAACGCGCACCCGCCCGCAGCAGCCGCTGGCCTTCCACCGCAGCGGAGCAAATATCGCACTGCGCGCGGCCGCCAGCGTCACGCCGGTATACATCCGTGTCGAGCCGACCACGCTGACCAAGGCCGAGCCGTGGTACCGGATTCCGGCGCGCCGCCCGCACTTCACGCTCGTCGTCGGCGAGGACATAGACCTGCAGGGCTATCGCGCGGCGCCGCTGCCGGTCGCCTCGCGCGAGCTGAACGAGCGGTTGCAGGAGCAGTTCGAGGCGCAACGGGGAGCGCCCAGCCTGCTAAACTGCGCGCCGCCTGGCAATGGCAGAATGCAGCACGCGCCAGACGTGCCTGAAGTACCTACAAATGCAATCGGAAGATGAAATCCTCGCGCGCATCCGCTCCACGCTGGTGGAGCTGTTCCAGCTCGACGCCGCCGACGTCACGCCCGCGGCGCGGCTGTACGAGGACCTGGAGATCGACAGCATCGATGTCGTCGATCTCATGGACGAAGTCCAGCGCCAGACCGGCCGCAAGGTCACGCCGGAGGATTTCCGCTCGGTGCATACCGTCGGCGACCTGGTGGCGGTCATGCAGCGCCTGCTGCATGAGTGAGAATGGCTGAACCGGTCTTCGCGCCGTGCGTGGTCATTCCCGTCTACAACCACGAGCATGCGATCGGCGCCGTCGTCGGCGAGATTCGCGCGCAGGGTGTGCCGCTGGTGCTCGTCGATGACGGCAGCAGCCAGGCCTGCGCCGAGGTGCTGCGAGGACTGAGCGCGACACCGGACGTAACGCTGGTTCGACATGAAAAGAATCGCGGCAAGGGAGCGGCTGTCGTCACGGGTTTGCACACCGCGAGCGAGCGCGGCTACACGCACGCAGTCCAGATCGACGCAGACGGCCAGCACGCCGTGAGCGACCTGCCCCGGTTCCTGGAAGAAGCGCGTCAGCATCCCGACAAGGTGATCTGCGGCCGGCCGGTTTTCGACGCCAGCATCCCGCGCTCCCGCTACTACGGCCGCTACCTGACGCATGCGCTGGTCTGGCTGGAGACGCTGTCGTTCGAGCTGATCGATACCATGTGCGGCTTTCGCGTCTATCCGCTCGCCGTCACGCTTGCTCTGCTCGATCGCAGCGGCGTCGGCGAGCGCATGGACTTCGACACCGAAGTGCTGGTGCGCATGCATTGGCGCGGCGTGCGGACCCGCTGGCTGGCGACGCCGGTGCGCTATCCGCTCGACGGCGTTTCGCACTACCGCATGTTCCGCGACAACGTGCGAATGACCAGCCTGCACATCAGCCTGCTGCTCGGCATGCTGGTGCGCCTGCCGTTGCTGCTGTGGCGCAGGTTGTGGCGCAGGTTGTGGCGCAGGGCGCATGCGTAAACGCGGCGTGCTCGAGGCGAAGGTCGAGGCGCACGTCGCATTTCATGACGTGGACGTGGCCGGCGTCGTCTGGCACGGTCACTACCTGAAGTACCTGGAGAACGCCCGCTGGGCGCTGATGGCGCGGCTCGACTTCGGCCTCGACGCGATGCTCGCGTGCGGCTACGTCTGGCCGATCGTCGACATGCACGTCAAGTACGTGCAGGCGGCGCGCTTCGGCGACCGGCTGACGGTCCAGGCTTCGCTGGTCGAGTGGGAGAGCCGCCTGACCATCAATTACCTGGTCGCGCAGGCAGCGAGCGATGAGCGTGTCGCGCGCGCACGGACCGTCCAGGTGGCCGTCGAAGCCAGCACGGGCGTGCTGCAATTCGCGACGCCTGCGGTGCTGCTGGAGCGCGTGGCTTCGGCCATGAGAGGTGCATGAAGTGGAACGACACGATGTGATCGTGATCGGCGCCGGCCCGTCCGGCGCCATCGCCAGCACGCTGCTGAAGCGGCGCGGCTGGGACGTGGTGGTGCTGGAAGCGCAGCGCTTTCCGCGCTTTTCGATCGGCGAGAGCCTGCTGGCGCACTGCCTGGATTTCGTCGAAGAGGCGGGCATGCTGCCGGCCGTCGAAGCCTACGGCTTCCAGTTCAAGAACGGCGCCGCGTTCGTGCGCGGCGAGGAATACGGCGAGTTCGAGTTCCACGACAAGTTCACGCCGGGGCGCAACTCGACCTTCCAGGTTGAGCGCGCGAAATTCGACACGCTGCTGGCCAACGAAGCGGCGAAGCAGGGCGTCGACGTCCGCTACGAGGTTCGGGTCGGCGCGGTCACGGCGGGCGTGGAGCCGCGCGTGCACGCCATCGAAGCCGGCGGGCGCGAGTACGACATCGCGGGCCGCTTCATTCTCGACGGCAGCGGATTCGGCCGTACGCTGCCGAAGCTGCTGCAGCTGGAAACGCCGTCGAATTTCCCAGTACGCAATGCAGTGTTCACGCATGTCGCCGACCGCATTCCGGAGGGCGCCTTCGATCGCAACAAGATCCAGGTTATCGTCCACCCGCAGCACAAGGATGTCTGGTACTGGCTGATTCCGTTTCCGCAGGGGCGCTGCTCGCTCGGCTGCGTCGCGAGCAAGGAGTTCTTCGACACCCGCCCCGCCGATCTTGCCGCGCGCCTGCGCCAGCTGGTCAGCGAGGAGCCGTTCCTCGCGCGGTTGCTGGTGAACGCGGAGTGGGACACGCCGACGCGCGAGCTGTCCGGCTATGCCGCCAACGTGCGGACGATGCACGGGGAAGGCTTCGCGCTGCTGGGCAATGCCGCCGAGTTCCTCGATCCGGTGTTCTCCTCCGGCGTCACGATCGCGATGCGCTCCGCCAGCATGGCCGCGCATTTGCTGGATCGGCAGCTGCGCGGCGAGCAGGTCGACTGGAGGTCGGAGTTCGAGGTCCCGCTGCGCGGCGGCGTCGACACTTTCCGCGCCTACGTGCAGGCGTGGTACGACGGGCGCTTTCAGGACATCATGTTCGCGAAAACCCAGCCGCCCAACGTGCGCCGCATGATTTGCTCGATTCTCGCCGGCTATGCCTGGGACCAGAGCAACCCGTTCGTCGCCGACCCGGAGAAGCGCCTGCAGATGGTCGCGGAGCTCTGCGCGGCATGAATGAGAGCGTGCTCGTGACGGGATCGAGCCGCGGCATCGGCCGCGCGATCGCCTTGCGTGCCGCGGCCGCCGGCTTCGACGTCGCCGTCCACTGTCGCTCGCGCCGCGAGGAAGCCGAGATCGTCGCGAGAGAGGTCATGACGGCGGGACGTCACGCGCGCGTCCTGCAGTTCGACGTCACCGATCGGGCAGCCTGCGCCGAGTTCCTCGCCGCGGACATGGACCGGCACGGTGCGTACTACGGAGTGGTTTGCAACGCCGGCATGCATTCCGACGCGGCGTTCCCGGCCATGAGCGGCGAGCAGTGGGACGGCGTTCTCAAGGCCAACCTCGACGCCTTCTACAACGTGCTGCAACCTGTGATCATGCCGATGGTGCGGCGGCGGGCGCCGGGCAGGATCGTGACCCTGTCGTCGGTCGCAGGCCTTGTCGGCAATCGCGGCCAGGTCAACTACAGCGCCGCGAAGGCAGGCATCATCGGCGCGACCAAGGCGCTCGCGGTCGAGCTGGCGAAGCGGCAGATCACGGTCAACTGCGTGGCGCCGGGATTGATTGCAACGGAAATGGTCGACGAGCACGTGCCGATGGAGGAAATTCTCAAAGCGATTCCGGCGCAGCGCGTCGGGACGGCCGAGGAGGTCGCGGCGGCGGTTGCGTTTCTGCTGTCGGCGGAGGCGTCGTACGTGACTCGGCAGGTGCTCGCGGTCAACGGGGGGTTGTGCTGATGAGGCGGGTTGTCGTCACTGGCGTCGGCGGCGTGTGTGCGCTGGGCTCCAGCTGGCCGGAAATCATGCGCGGTCTGAAAGCGTGCCGGAACACGATCCGCCGCATGGACGAGTGGGACCGCTACAGCGACATGAACACGCGGCTCGCCGGACCGATCACCGATTTCGCGCCGCCGGCGCACTGGACGCGCAAGCAACTGCGCAGCATGGGGCGCGTCTCGCAGCTCGCGGTGCGCGCGGCCGAGCTCGCCATCGATGATGCCGGCCTCGCCGGCAGCCCGGTGATCTCGAGCGGCGAAACGGGCGTGGCTTGCGGCTCGTCCACCGGCAGCACGCCGGACATCAAGGATTTCGCGGCGATGATCATCAGCAACGACGCGAGCGGGCTGAACGCCAACTCGTACGTGCGGATGATGCCGCACACCACCGCGGCGAACATCGGGATCTTCTTCGGCGCCCAGGGCCGCATCATTCCAACGTCGAGCGCGTGCACCTCCGGCAGCCAGGGAATCGGTTACGCCTACGAGGCGATCAAGTACGGACGGCAGACGCTGATGCTGGCGGGCGGCGCGGAAGAGTTGTGCGCGACCGAGGCGATGGCGTTCGACACGCTCTACGCCACCAGCCGCCGCAACGACTCGCCGCAGACGACGCCGCGTTCCTACGATCGCGATCGCGACGGCCTGGTCATCGGCGAAGGCGGAGCGATCATGGTGCTCGAAGAGCTGGAGCATGCGCAGCGGCGCGGCGCGCGCATCCACGCGGAGCTGGTCGGCTTCGGCACGAACTCCGACGGCGTGCACGTCACGAAGCCCGAGGAAGCGACGATGCGCAAAGTGATGGAGCTCGCGCTGCGCGACGCCGGCCTCGAGCCCGGCGCCATCGGTTACGTGAACGGCCACGGCACCGCGACCGAGCACGGCGACATCGCCGAGACTCGCGCCACGGCGTCGCTGTTCGGGCGCGTGCCGCTCAGCTCGCAGAAGAGCTATCTCGGTCATACGCTCGGCGCGTGCGGCGCGCTCGAAGCGTGGTTCAGCATCGAGATGATGAATGCCGGCTGGTTCGCGCCGTCGCTGAACCTGGAGAACGTCGATCCGCGCTGCGGCGAGCTCGACTACATCGTGGACGGCGGGCGCGAGCTCAGCACCGGCTACGTGATGAACAACAACTTCGCCTTCGGCGGCGTCAACACTTCGATGATCTTCCGGCGCCTGGAGCGCTGAGCGTGCACTCCCTGCCGTTGCTGGCGCCGGCCGATCCGGCGCGTCCCGTGGCATATCTGCAAGGCCGTGCGGTGTCGCTCGCGCAGTTCTGTGCGCACGTGCAGGCGATCGCGCAGCGCTTGCCGCCCAGCGGCTCGATGCTCAACCTGTGCGAGGACCGCTATCGGTTTCTCGTCGCGTACGCCGCCGCGCTCAGCGTGGGTCACACGGTGCTGTTGCCGCCGTCGCGGGCCGAGCAGGTCGTCGCGGAAGTCGCCAACGCGCACGCCGGCAGCTATCGCTGGCAGGACGAAGAAATGGCGACATTCCTCATTTCCGGCGCGGAGAACGGGGAATGTCTCCCTTTCGTTCCCGCCGAGCGGACGGTGATGATCGGCTGCACTTCCGGCAGCACCGGGCAACCAAAGTCGTACCCCAAGCTCTGGCGCAGCGTGCACGGCAGCTCTGCGCGCAATGCGGACGCGATCCGGCGTGCGCTGGACATCGATGACTCGACCGTTCCGGCGATCGTGGCAACGGTTCCGCCGCAGCACATGTACGGAATGGAGCTGAGCATCCTGCTGCCACTGATCGGCGGTATGGCCGTGCATGCCGGACGCCCGCTGTTTCCCGCCGATATCGCGCTCGCGCTCGGCGAGCTGCCCGCGCCGCGAGTGCTCGTCAGCACACCGCTGCATTTGCGCACGCTTGTCGAATCCTCGCAGCCGTTCCCGGAGACGGCACTGATCGTTTCGGCTACGGCGCCGCTCGATCGCGAGCTGGCCGCAGCCGTCGAAGCGCGGCTCGGCGGCCAGCTACTGGAGATGTTCGGTTCGACCGAGACCTGCGTGATCGCCTCTCGCCGGACGGCGCACGGCGACGCGTGGCGCGCTTACGAAGGCGTCGAGCTGCAACCGCACGAGGACGGAACGCTGGTCACCGCGCCGTGGTTCGTCGAGCCGATCCTGCTGCAGGACATCGTCGAGCTGCGTGGCGACGGCGAGTTCGTCGTGCGCGGCCGCAGCAGCGACATGATCGAAGTCGCAGGCAAGCGTGCATCGCTCACCGATCTGACGCAGCGGCTGCTCGCCGTCGAGGGCGTACGCGACGCAGTGTTGTTTCAGCCGCAGCCAGACTCAGTCGCGACGATCCGCCGGCTCGCTGCGCTGGTGGTCGCGCCGGGATGCACTGCGAAGCAGATTCGGGAGCGGCTGGCGGCGAGTGTGGATCCGGCGTTTCTGCCGCGACCCTTGAAGATCGTCGAGGAACTGCCGCGCAACGAATTGGGAAAGTTGCCGAGGGAGAGGTTGATGGGGCTGCTGCGGAAGGGAGAAGGCTGAGGATCAAGAAGTCTCTCGCCAAGATCGCCAAGATCGCCAAGGAAGAGCGAGAACGGATAATGCCTTCGGACTTCCCGATTTCCTTTCTTCTTTATCTTCCTTGGCGATCCTGGCGATCTTGGCGAGAGATCTTCCCGCTTCCGGATTCCGCTCCGCAGCTACCTCGTGGACTGCGTGCCACTACCCTCTACAATTGTATGCACTCGATCTCCATCAGCAGCTCGCGACGGCAGATATCGCTGGCGAAGTAGATCGGCGAGGCGCCCGGATACGCTTCGGCGAGCCGCGCGGCGATCATCGGCACGAGCACCGGGTCGCGAACGTATACCTTGAGCAGATCCTGGCGCAGCGCCGCGTCGCGCCGCGCGCCGGCGTGAGCGGTGACCGCGGCGAGATTACGTAAGGTCTCCGCCAGCTGCGCCTGCGCATCGCCTTCGTGTTGCGAGACATGGCCCACGATGCTCGCGGTGCCAGAGACGAGCAGGGTGCGGTCGGGCGCGACCATCGCGCGCGAGAAGCTCGGGCTCATCGGGCCATGGGTGCGCGGGTAGTGATAGGCGCTCATCTGCCGCGGATTCTCGATTGCAGTGCCGGCGACGCGTCCGGCCACCCAGAAGACCTGCAGGTGATGCGTCGTCTGCTGCCGGCCGACTGCGGTGGCCGCGGGCAGGCGCTTGCCGTTCGGCCGCGCGAGGCCGAGCGCGCGGCCCATGCAGAACTGGCGATAGCGTTCCGCGTCGCTCTCGCCCTCGTTGATCGCGTCGAGGTAATTCCACATGCGCAGCAGGTGCGGGAAGTCGCACTGCTCCTGGAATTTACGGACGGTGGAGTACAGCGTTTCCGCGGCCGAGCGGATGCCGCCGTAGGCGCGCTCGTCTTCCTCGATGACCGCGATCATGTGCTGGTCGTCGTGCGCGTAACGCACGATTCCGTCCCGGCCGGTGTGCACGGGGCCGTTTGCATACCAGACCTCTGCCGCCGGGCCGCCGAGCCGCTGCATCCGCACGTCGATGCTCAGCGGCGCTGCGCTGGCCGCGCGGCAGCCGCTGTGGATGACGCCGAGCACGCCGTCCGACAGCGCCTCCGGGTCGCAATACTCGACCCGGATGCGTCCGGCGCGGGAAGGGAGCGGTTCCGGGCCGGCGCCGGTCGTGCGGGGCAGATCGTCGAAGAGGTCGTCGGCTCGCAAGGTCGAGGATTCCGTCGTCTTTTGTAGGGTGCGCGCCGCATACGGCGCGCGGACGCGGATGATACACTTTGCGCGCGGTGAGTTCGCCGCACCTCGATCGATTCCACGGCATCCACGTTCATGTCAGCAACCCAGTCCCCTGCCGAGCACGAGCTCGCGGAACTCATCGTCGGCGCTCTCAACCTCGAGGGCGTCGCGCCCGCGGAGATCGACCCCGAGGCGCCGCTGTTCAAGACCGGCCTCGGCCTGGACTCGATCGACGCGCTGGAGCTCGCGCTGGAAATTTCCAAGCGCTACGGCTTTCAGCTGCGCTCCGATGACGAGAACAACATCCGGATCTTCAGCTCGCTGCGCTCGCTGGCCGGGCACATCACGCAGCATCGCGTGACCTGAGGCGCCGGATGCGCCCGTTGGCGATCACCGCGTATTCGCTGTGCTCCGCTGCCGGCGACGGCCAGGTTGCAACGCTGCGCGCGCTGCGCGAGCGCCGCAGTGGTTTGCAACGCAATGACTTCGGCACTGCGCCGCTCGCAACCTGGATCGGGCGGGTCGCGAGCCTCGAAGATCGCGCGCTGCCGCAACACCTCGCCGAATGGGATTGTCGTAACAACCGGCTCGCCTGGCGCGGGCTGCTGGCTGACAATTTCAACGACGCGGTTGCCGCAGCTCGCGAGCGCTACGGCAGTGCACGCGTGGCGGTCGTCGTCGGGACTTCGACGTCGAGCATCGGCGCGAGCGAAGATGCTTACGCGCGGCTGGATCCGGACGGACGGTACCCGGCCGACCTGCGCCGCCCGATCATCCACACGCCGCACTCGCTCGGCGATTTCGTGCAGCACGCGCTCGGCCTTTCCGGATTGAGCGTCACGGTCGCGACTGCGTGCTCGTCCAGTGCCAAGGTTTTCGCGCAGGCCGAACGGCTGATCCGCACCGGCATTGCCGATGCCGCAGTGGTCGGCGGCGTCGACACGCTCTGCGGCAGCGTACTCTTCGGTTTCAATTCCCTCGAGCTCGTCTCGCCCGATCCGTGCCGGCCGTTCGACGTCGAGCGACGCGGGATCAACCTCGGCGAGGCTGCGGGCTTCGCGCTGCTGGAGCGCGAAGGGCCGGCGCCCGCATGGTTGCTCGGCTACGGTGAATCCAGCGACGCCCACCACATGTCGACGCCGCATCCGGAAGGTCGCGGTGCGCGATTCGCGCTCGAAGCGGCGCTCGGGCGCGCGCAGCTCACACCCGGGGACATCGACTACATCAATCTGCATGGCACGGCGAGCCAGAAGAACGACGAAGTCGAGGCGCGTCTCGTCGCCGAGCTCTTTCCGGCGCGCACCTTCGCGAGCTCGACGAAGGGCTGGACCGGGCATGCGCTCGGCGCGGCGGGAATCGTCGAAGCGGCGATCAGCCTGCTCGCGATCGAGCACGGCCTCGCGCCCGGTACGTTGAACTCGCAGACGCTCGATCCGGTGTGCGGCCCGCAGATTCGCCGCGACAACGAGGAACGCGCGACGCGCACCGCGCTGAGTTTTTCCTTCGGCTTCGGCGGCAGCAATTGCGTCCTCGCTTTCGGTAGTGCCGGATGAGCACGCAGCTGCCTGAAGTAGTCGTGGAAGGCGTTGCGTTCTGGGCTTCGCGATTGCCAGGCTGGGACGTCGCGCGCGCCGTGATTCGCGGCGAGCAGGCGGCGCCGGAAACTGCTGCCGCGCGTCCCGCGCCTGCGTTGCTCGGGCCGACAGAGCGCCGTCGCGCGCCGGATACCGTCGCGATTGCATTGGAAGTTGCGGCGCGTGCGTGCGCTGCGGCCGGACGCGCGCCGAGTGAGCTGCCCGCGGTGTTCGCCTCGACTCACGGCGATCTGGGGATCAGCGACTACATGTGCGCGACGCTCGTCGCCACGCCCGCGCTGATCTCGCCGATCAAGTTCCACAACTCCGTGCACAACGCTGCGGCCGGCTACTGGAGCATCGGCACTTCGAGCCATGCGCCGTACACCGCGATCAGCGCATTCCAGCACACGTTCGGCGCCGGTCTGCTCGAGTCCGCGATCCAGATCGCGTGCGAGCAGCAGCCCGTGCTGTACGTCGCGTTCGACGTGGAAGCGAAAGGCGCATTGTCGACGATGGCGCCGAGTCGCGGCCTGCTCGGCGTGGCGCTCGTGCTCGCGCCGGCCGCGTCGGCGCGTCCGGCGGGTCGGCATCTGACGTTGCGTATTGCCACGGACGAGTCTTCCTCGGTGACGCCTCCGCGCTCTGCAGCCGCGAGTCTCGTGGCGGACAACGCGCTCGCGTCGTGTATGCCGCTGCTCGAAGCGCTCGCAGCCGATGCCCCGGAATCGTTGCGACTGTCGCTCGGTGAGCGCTCGACATTGAACGTCCAGGTGAGCCCCGCGTGAACGCGAAGTACGACGTCGTCGTGCTCGGCGGCGGGCTCGCGGGCCTCACGCTGGCAATTCAGCTGCGGCAGCAGTTCGCCGCGATGCAGATCCTCGTGCTCGAGCGCCGCGCGCACCCGGTGCCGCCGGCCGCGCACAAGGTCGGCGAATCGTCGGTCGAGATCGGCGCTGACTACTTCGAAAGCGTGCTGGGTCTGAAGGAGCATCTGCATCGTCACCAGCTGAAAAAGTTCGGCTTCCGCTTCTTCTTCAACGAGGGGCGCACCGACATCGACCAGGTGGCCGAGCTGGGCGCGAGCCGCTACCTCTCGACGCCGACGTATCAGCTCGATCGCGGCGTCTTCGAGAACTTCCTCGGCGAGCATGCGCGCTCGCTCGGCGTGCAGTTCGTCGATGGAGCAGTCGTGCGCAGCTTCGACATCGGCGCAAAGGGTGCGGCCCATCGCGTGCGCTTCACCCAGGACGAGGCGAGCGGCGAAGTCGAATGCCGCTGGCTCATAGACGCATCGGGTCGCGCCGGCCTGATCAAGCGCAAGCTCGGTCTTGCCGAGGACAACGCGCACGACGCGAACGCTGTGTGGTTCCGCCTCGCCTGCAAGGTCGACGTCGACGAGTGGTCGTCCGACACGGCGTGGCGCGAGCGTTGCGATCCGCCGCTGCGCTGGCTCTCGACCAATCATTTGTGCGGCGAAGGCTACTGGGCCTGGCTGATCCCGCTGTCCTCCGGCTCGCACTCGGTCGGCATCGTCTGCGACGCGAAGCTCCATCCGCTCGAAACGATGAACACGTTCGAGAAGGCGCTCGAGTGGTTCCACGTGCACCAGCCGCGGCTCGCGCAGGAGATCGAGAGCAAGCGCCACCTCCTGCAGGATTTCCTGTTCCTGCGCGATTTCTCCTACGGCTGCAAGCAGGTGTTCTCGGCGGACCGCTGGGCGCTGACCGGCGAGGCCGGCCTGTTCCTCGATCCGTTCTATTCGCCCGGCAGCGACTTCATCGCGATCGCCAACACGTACATCGCCGACCTGATCGCGCGCGATCGCGCCGGCGAGCCGTTCGGCGGCCGCGCCCACGCGTACCAGCAGCTGTATTTCTCGTTCTACGAAAGCACGCTGTCGTTGTACACGGATCAGTACGCAATGTTCGGCGATCCGGAAGTCATGCCGGTCAAGGTGATCTGGGACTACACGTACTACTGGGGCGTGCTGTGCCAGCTGTTCTTCCAGCGCCGGCTCACCGACACCGCGAACATCGCGCGCCTGTCGGGAAAGCTCAATCACGCGAAGGCGTTGAACGAGGCGATGCAGAACTTCATGCGCGAGTGGTCGAAGGTGAGCCCGAAGCGCAATGACGCCGTGCTGCTCGATCAGGCCTCGCTGCCGTGGTTCGCCGAGCTCAATCGCGGTCTGCGCGATGAGCTCGACGAAGAAGGATTCCGGGCGCGCATCGTCGAGAGCGTCGCGTTGCTCGACACGCTTGCGCGCGAAATCGTCGCGCGCGCCGTACAGCGTTGTCCGCAGGTCGATGCGGGCACCGTGCTCGAGCTGCTGAACGATCCGGTAGCCGCAGGCGCTGCGCCGCTGTTGTTCGACGACGCTGCCTGATGGCTCACACGCCGCTCCTGCTGCAGCTCGTCGTCATCCTCGCCACCGCGCGCGTGCTCGGCCTGGTGCTGCGCTACTTCGGACAATCATCGGTGATCGGCGAGATGGCGGCTGGCATCGTGCTCGGGCCCGTCGTGTTCGGCGCCATTGCGCCGGAGTTGCATGCGCATGTGTTCGAGAAGGGCAGCATCGGTGCGCTCGGCAGCCTGTCGCAGCTCGGCCTGGTGCTGTTCATGTTCATCGTCGGTACGGAGCTGCGCATGCCGACGGGCGGACGCAAGCAGCTGGCCGCGGCGGGCTGGATCGCCGTGCTCTCCGTGCTAGTTCCGATGGCCCTCGGTCTGCTCGTGGCGGTGCCGCTGCACGACTCGCTCGCACCTCCCGGTGTGAAGTTCTGGCCGTTTGCGCTCTTCATGGCCGCGGCGATGTCGATGACCGCGTTTCCGGTCATGGCGCGCATCCTCAAAGATCGCCAGATGACGCAGACGACGATCGGTCGCCTGGCGCTGGCGAGCGCGGCAATGGCCGACGTTCTCGTGTGGATGATGCTGGCGCTGGTCGTCGTACTCGCTGCAAGCCACGACTGGACTCAGCTCGAGCGCACAGTCGGCGGGCTCGCTGCGCTGTGTCTCGTGCTGTTCGTCGGCGTCAGGCCGCTGCTGGCGCGACTGATCGCGCGCTACGCAGCCAACGGCCAGCCGGGCGGCGCGCTGCTCGCGGTGTTGCTGATCGGCACGCTCGCCTGCGCCTACGTCACGGATCTTCTGCAGGTGCATGCCGTGTTCGGCGCGTTCCTGTTCGGCGCATGCCTGCCGCGCGACGATCGTCTGCTCGCGACGCTGATCGAGCGCATCGAGTACGTCGCGATCCTGGTACTGATGCCGGTGTTCTTCGCGCTCGCCGGCCTCAACACCACGCCCGGCGCATTCGGCGGCGCCGGCCTTGGCGCGCTGCTGCTGATCCTCGCAGTCGCCATCATCGGCAAAGTGGCGAGTGCCGCCGCCGGCGCGCGCATCGCCGGTCAGCCGTGGTCCATCTCGTTCGCGGTCGGCTCACTGATGAACGCTCGCGGCCTGATGGAGCTGATCGTGATCAAGGTCGGCCTCGACATCGGCGTGATCGGCAACGACCTGTTCACGATGCTGATGGTGATGGCGATCGTCACCACACTGATGACCGGCCCACTGCTGACGCTCTGCGTGGGGAAGAGATCAGTGGTCAGGCACGATGAAGTAGCGGAGTGAGAGGAAGAGCCGGAAGGACTCTCGCCAAGATCGCCAAGATCGCCAAGGAAGAATAGGCGAGAGTTCAGAAAGTTCGAATTCCGACGTTCCTCATTCCGACCTTGGCGATCCTGGCGATCTTGGCGAGAAAATTCTTCCTCTTCCCGCCCTACACGAGAACCACCGCAGCCCGACCCTCCGCCAGCAACGTCTCGCCGTGCCGGACCACGAACCTGTACTGCAAACTCCCCGCGTCCGCCTGCAGACATTCCGCTTCGACCCGCAACTCACCCGGCAGATCATCGATGTAGTCGCGCGTGAAGCGCACGGCGCGTAGCGACACGAGCATTCCCGGTTTCGGTTTGACACCCGTGACAGTGCCGCGCAGTCCCCCGTGCACAGCCATGGCTTGCGCGCCGTATTCGCACAGATGCAGAGAACGTAAGCGTCCGTTTGCTCGCAGCGGGTTCTCCGGCGAGCGATGGGTCGCGGTTTCCAGCACGACGTGCCGGTCGTCCCACTCGATCACGCGTTCGAGCAGGCACATCGAACCCTGGTGCGGCACGAGCGGTGCAACGGGGACGTTGGTCATTGCGCGGCTTCCGGCGGCGGACGAGTGAGCAGCAGCGCGAACACGAAATTGAAGATCACGCCGAGTGTCACCGTCACGCCGATCGCGCGCAGCACCGGCACATCGGAGAGGCCGAGTAGCGCGAAGACCATCAGTGTCGAGAGCGAGCACACGAGCACTGCATGCAGCGTGCGCCGCTGCTCGGCGCGATCCGCCGACGCGTGCTCGAAGAACAGCGCGTAGTCGAGTCCGAGGCCGGCGGCGAGAATCAGCGCGATCAGGTGGAACAGGTTGAGCGATTCGCCGGTCCCGCGCAGCACCGCGAGCACGAGCACCGTCGTCAGCGCCATCGGCGCGAGCACGCGCAACACTCGTGAGCGATCGCGCAAGGCGACTGCGATGACGATGACGAGGAGTACCGCGGCCGCAGCGAGTGACCAGAGAATCCGCGTGCGTTGTGCCGCGATCAGCTGCTCGGACGCATCCTTGATATCGAGCAGGCTGACGTTATCGCCGGCCTTGCGCGCAAACGCCTGCAGCGCCGCGACGTCATTCACCCCGCTCAATGTCACGAGCGCACTGACGCCGCCACTTCGCTGCGTCATCAACATGTCGATGCTCGCGCCGAGCGGCGATGCGCGCAGCTTTTCGACGGTCAGCGGCGGCAGCGAGCGCGCCTCTGCGACGTCCTGCATGAACGGATCGAACACACCGGCCCGAAACGGCGTGCCGATCTGCGCGCGCTGCAAAGCTTCGCGCAACGTGGCAGCGTCAGGCAGTCGTTGTTGACGCCGCAGTTGCGTCTCCGCGGTGGGAACGTAGCGCGCGGCATCGTCGTAACCGCCGATCGCGCCACTCTTGACCAGCGCCTGCAGCGACGGTTCCATCGTTTCGAGCGTACGCAATGCCTGCTCGCCGTCCGAGGCGCCGACGACGAGGAGATAGCGTGCGTCCGCCGTGCCCAGCTCCGAACGCAACTGCGCATCCGTGATCAACAAATCGCGCGGCACGGGCGTCAGCCGTGACAGATCGTTCTCCCAGAATGCTTGCGGTGCGAGCACGGTGACGCCGATGCCGACCGCCGCAAGCGCGACTGCAGTCCAGCGCATGTGAGGCAGCGCGGCGATGCGATCCCATAGCCGGTCGAGGAACCTGGAATCGCCGAAGTCGCGAGCTGCACGCGCCATCAGCACGGGCAATCCGAATCGCGTCGTCACGCCCGCGACGGCCAGCGAAGCGACCGTGAAGCAGGCGAGCTGCGCGAGGCCGTTCACGCCCGAGAACATGAAAGTCAGGTACGCGATGCATGTGCTCGCGACGCCGGTCGCCAGCGTCGGCCACAGGCCGCGCGCGATATCAGCCGGCTCGTGATCCGGGCGGCGGTGACTGAGCAGGTGCATCGGATAGTCCTGCGCGACGCCGATCAGCGTGAAGCCGAATGCGAGCGTGATTCCGTGCACCGTACCGAAGATCGCGCTGACCGCGGCCATGCCGGCGATCGCAGCGCTCGCGAGCGGCAGACTGCTCAGGACGATACTGCCGAAACTGCGATAAGCGACGAGCAGGAGCAGGATCATGCCGACGGTCGCGGCCGTGCCGAATGCCTGCGCCTGGCCGCGCGTGCGCGCTTCCATCAGCACGGAAAACTTGCCCGCGCCGCTGACAGTCATCTTCACCTTGCGATCGCCGGCGACCTGCTGCAGCGCATGTTCGAGATCGTCGAGCGCGACCTTCTGGCGATCGGGATCGAACCCGGGCGCCTTCGTGACCACGAGCAGCAACGCACGCCGTCCGGCGCGATCGAACCACACATCAAATTCGCGATGCGGCTCCTGCATCGGTTGCCAGCGCTGCAGCAGCTTCAACAGCTCCAGTGTCGGATCGCGCGGCAGCCACTCTTCGAGGAAGGCGCCGGCGGGCGAGGCGAGGTCGCGTCCGCGCGCCAGCAGCTCGCCGTGCAGATACTTTTCATCGAGCGGTTGCGTGTCGAGCGTAGGCGAAAGCAGGAAGCGATACGGCAGCAGCTCGTCCGGTACAGCGTCGAGCGCCATCTCGCCATTGGTGATGACGCTGAAGTTCGGGTTCTCGCGCAGCGAGTCGACGAGCGCGCGCGAGACATCCGCGAGCACAGGCGCTTCTGCGCCTTCCAGCGCGACCACCAGTACGCGCGACGCGGGGCCTTCGCCGATTTCTTCCAGCAGCAGCCGCTGCTCGGGGGTGACGGGATTCGGCAGGAACAGGCGCAGGTCCGCACCGACGACCAGTTGTCGTTGCACGAACCAGCCGAGCAGCGCGAGCGCCGCGATCCACAGCGTCAGGAGCGCCAGCGCTGCCGGAGTGCGCTTCATTCAGCGCTGCACTGGTGCTTGAGGCCGTCGAGAGTGGTCGGCTTGGGCAGCTCGCGATCCGCCGACGCGCCAAGAAGCAGCACGCTGGCGCCGCCCTTCGCGGTGAGCATCGTGAAGCATTGCGGTATGTCGGCGCGGCCGTTCACGACGATCTGTTGCAGGCGTCGCCGCGCGCGGGCATCGAGGGGTGTCAGTTCGAGCGTCCAGGTCTGATCGGTGCCGCTCGCCTCGACTTTGAAGCTGCGCTCGAGCACGGCCGGATCGCCTGCGAGCAGCGCCGTGAAGCCGTTCAACAGGCCGCGCAGCTCCGGCGCGCGATTCAGCCCGAAGCTGCGAACCGGTTCGCCTTCGCGCTCGACTCGCACCGACTCGCCGCGGATCGCAACCGTCTCGCGATACGGCTCGGTCACGCGACGGTCGAGACTGGTCGGACCGTCGTAGCCGAGCTCGCCGGCGACCACCAGCGGCTCGTTGACCAGCGGCGAGAAGCGCACCTCGCGGAACGCGACGGTGGCCGGCGCGGGCTTCGCCAGCCGCTTGATCAGCGCGTCCGCGTCAAGCGTTGCCGCCGTTGCGGACAGCGCTGGCAGCAGCGTCAGCACTGCGAGCAGGTTGCGAAGATTCGATTTTCCAGAAGTCATAAAAGTTGAACCAATTGTACGGGGCATCGCGCGCGTAATGCTCCAGGCGGGCGGCAAAGCGCGCCGTCAGCTCTCTTAGATGCTCGTCGCGTCGCGTCCGTTCCACCGCCAGCGTGTCGGCGAACGGCTCGAAGTACAGGTCGTAGCGGTTGCCGCCGCGGTACAGGCCGAAACACAGCAGCACCGGCACTTTGAGCGCGGCCGCGAGCTGCCAGGGTCCCACCGGAAACGGCGCGGGAGCCCCGAGGAAGTCGCAGAGCGCGACCTCGTTGCCGGGCCGTGCACGATCGACCAGCAAGGTCACCAGCGCCTTTTCATCGAGCGCTTCCTTGATCGCGAGTGCCGTCGTCATGCCTTCGCGCCGCGCGTTGATGATCGAGCGCGCGAGCTCCGGATTGAGTGCATTGAGGATGTGCGACAACGCCGGATTCTGCTCGGTGTCGAGCACGACGCGCACTTTGACGTCGGGGCGCAGCTGCGCGAGCACGCGCAGCGCATCGAAGCTGCCGAGGTGCGAGCCGAACACGAGCACGCCCCGCTGCTGTCCCCAGGCGGCGCGCAGGTCGTCGAGCCCGAAGACGCGGATGTCGAAGCGCTTGAAGCGCTCGGACAGCAGGAAGGCGCGATCGAGGATCACCGAGGCGAACCACAGGATGTGCCGCGCGACCTGCCCGAGGCTCACCGGCTTGCCGGTGACCCGCTCCAGGTAAGCGCGCGAGGCGCGCCGCTCGGGTCCGCGCCGGACCAGGAAATACAGCGTGATCGGATAGAGCACGAGCCGCGCGGCGCCGCGCCCGCAATGCCTCGCGAAGGCACTGAGCAGCTTGTAACCCAAGGCAGTGCCGGCTTCGGGGCGCTCGAGCCATTGCTGTTTCACGCGTCCAAATCCTTCAGGCGAGCGTGAAAGTACCCCGAGCGACGCTGTCGGCATCGCGCGTGAGGCTGAAGCGCAATTCGCTTCCCTGCAGCGTCAGCTGCAGCTGCGCCGTCTGCTCCGGCAGCAACGGCGTAGTGAACTTGGCTTGCGACAGGCCGGTGGCGGCTGGCGCAGCGCCGAGCCAGCGTTCCGCTTCGCCGAGCACGCAGTCGAGGAGCACGACGGCCGGCACGACCGGGCGCCCGGGAAAATGCCCGGCGAGGGAAGGGTGGCTGCTCGGGATGCACACGCTCGCGGTGTGCGCGCGGACCGTGGTCATTGCGAGCGCCTGATCAGCAGCGGCATGGCCGCGACCATGCGGCGCAGGAAGTCGAACATGTTGCGATAGGGCTGACGCGGGAATTTTTGCCGGCGGTAAGCGTATTCGATCACGAAGAACGCCGCGACCAGCAGGTAGTCGATCAGGTTCGTGAACAGCGACCACGTCTCGTGCGACACCGCGAGGCCCGGGTCGATACCGCCGGCGCGCAGCAGTCCATCGGGCTCGGCGAATGCCGCAAGCAGCAGATTGAAAGTGGCAAGCGTCACGAACAGCGCTGTCCACGCCGCCGTCAGCCGCCTCGCATAGGACCAGACCGCGGGCTCGGGTTCTTCGTCGCCCGGCGCCTGCAGCAGGCGGATGAGCTGCGAGATCAAGGGCGTACGGCCCGACCGCAGGCTGTTGCCGAACACGCAGGCGAGAAATGCCGGCACGATGATGGGCGGCAGATACAAAGGCAGGAGCGGCTGATCGACGCCCGACAGCCACCAGCACACCGCGGCGACGATCGGCACGGCGACCCACGCCGCCGCCGCGCCTCGCGCCAGCCCCGGCAACAGGGCAATCGCCGCGAGGAGCGCCAGAGCGGCAATCGTCAGCCAGGCGCTGCTGCGCGCGATAGCGAAGTGAGCCAGGACGGGATAGGCGAAAGACAGGGCGGTCGTGACTGGGCGGACTGCTGCGGGTTCTGTCATCACTGACACGTCGGGGTTCGGGCGGGGCGCAAGCATGCGCGTGTTGCCCAGTCGGGACAAGGCATCCACAATTGCGCCCTTTGTTCGGCGGAGCGTTCATGCCAGTCAAGATTGCGGTGCTCAAAGAAACCCGGCCGCACGAGCGGCGGGTCGCGCTGGTTCCCGCGGTCGCGGACAAGCTCGCGAAGCTGGGCGCGCAGCTGCACCTGCAGGCGGGCGCCGGCACGGCAGTGAAGCTCGCGGACGCGGCCTACAAGAACGTAGAGCTGCACGCCGATCCCATCGAGATGGTGCGCGAGGCGGACATCGTGCTGTCGGTCCAGCCGCCCGACACAGCAATCGTTGCCGCGATGAAGGAAGGCGCGATCCTCATCTCCTTCGTCTACGCGCACAAGGAGCCGGAGCTGACGCGCCTGCTGCGCGATCGGAAGATCACCTGCTTTGCGATGGAGCTGGTGCCGCGCATCACGCGCGCGCAGGCGATGGATGCGCTGTCGAGTCAGGCCGCGCTCGCCGGGTACTACGCGGTGCTGGTCGGCGCGACCAACATTGCGCGCATGCTGCCGATGATGACCACCGCTGTCGGATCGATCCGCCCGGCGCGCGCGCTGGTGATGGGTCTCGGCGTTGCGGGCCTGCAGGCGCTCGCCACGGCGCGCCGCCTCGGTGCGATGACCGAAGGCTACGACGTGCGCCCGGAGACGAAAGAGCAGGCCGAATCGCTCGGTGCGAAATTCGTCGACACCGGCGTCGATGCACGGGGTGCGGGCGGCTACGCACGCGAGCTGACGCCGGAAGAGAAAGACAAAGTCGCCGCCGTCATCACCAAGCACATCCAGCAGTCCGACATGGTCATCACGACCGCCGCGATCCCGGGCCGTCCTTCGCCGAAGCTCATCAGCAAGGCGCAGGTTGAGGGCATGAAGGCCGGCAGCGTGATCGTCGATCTCGCCGCGGAAGGCGGCGGCAACTGCGAGCTGACGAAGCCCGGCGAGACCGTGCAGGTCGGACAGGTGACGATCGTCGCGCCGCTCAACGTGCCGAGCCTGCTCGGCGAGCACGCGAGCGAGCTGTACGCCAAGAATCAACTGAATCTACTGGAGCTCTTCGTCAAGGACGGCGCGCTCAAGCTCGACTGGAGCGATGAAGTCCTCGCCAAAACCGTGCTGACGCACGGCGGCGAGATCAAGAACGAAGCCGCCAAAAAAGCCGTCGAAGGTTAATCGCCATCATGGATCTCGCTACTACGCTCACGGGCTTCGTTGCCCTGTACATCTTCATGCTCGCCGCTTTCACCGGCTACGAGATCATCGGCCGCGTGCCGGCGATCCTGCACACGCCGCTGATGTCCGGCTCGAACTTCGTGCACGGCATCGTGGTGGTCGGCGCGATGTACGCGCTGCTCAACGCGTCGTCGCTCACCGAGCAGATCATCGGCACGATCGGCGTGGCGCTCGGCGCGATGAACGCGGCCGGCGGCTACGTCGTCACCGAGCGCATGCTCGAGATGTTCAAGCCCAGCACCAAGAAACCCGACGAGAAGAAGGGCTGAGCGCGCATGAACCTGCATCCTCAATTCATCATCGACGCGAGCTACTTCGCGGCCGCGTTCCTGTTCATCTACGGCCTGAAGCGCATGTCCTCGCCGGTCACGGCGCGCTCCGGCATCGTGGTCGCCGGCGTCGGCATGCTGGTCGCGACGCTCGCGAGCTTCCTCTACTACTTCAGCGTCACGGGGGCGGCCCAGGCGCAGCTCGGCACGAACATGGTGCTGGCCGCGACGGCGCTGGTCGTCGGCACCGCAGTGGCCTGGTGGAGCGGCAAGCGCGTGGCGATCACGGCGATGCCGCAGATGGTCGCGTTGTACAACGGCATGGGTGGCGGCGCCGCCGCGGCGATCGCCGCAGTCGAGCTGCTGCGCCCCTCCCTGGGCAGCCAGCTCGGGAACGCCGAGACGGTCGGTCAACTGGTGCAAGTGCTCACTGAAGCAACTACGCGGCAAGCTGCGTCGTCGCATGGCTTCGTGCACTTGCTCGCCACGGTCGTCGGCGGCCTGATCGGCGCGATCTCGCTGTCGGGATCGCTGATCGCCTGGGCGAAGCTCGACGGCAAGATCGACAAGACCTGGCGCTTGCGCGGCCAACAGTTGCTGAACGGCGCCTTCTTCCTGGCGACGCTCGCCCTCGGCTTCTACATCGTGTTCTTCTCGCACGGCCACACGGATCCGCGAGTCGTCGCCGCGTTTTTCGTCGGCGCGTTGATTTTCGGCGTGCTGATGACGATGCCGATCGGCGGCGCCGACATGCCCGTCGTCATCTCGCTGTACAACGCATTCACCGGCCTCGCCGTCGGCTTCGAGGGCTACGTGCTGCAGAACCCGGCGCTGATGATCGCCGGCATGGTCGTCGGCTCGGCCGGTACGCTGCTGACGCTGCTGATGGCGCGCGCGATGAATCGCAGCGTCGCCAACGTCATCTTCAGCAACTTCGGCGTCACGGGCGACGAGCAGCAGGGCGAGATCAAGGGCAGCATGAAGGCGGCCGAGGCGTCCGACGCCGCCGTGAACATGCGCTATGCGGCCAAGGTCATCATCGCGCCCGGGTACGGCCTGGCAGTCGCCCAGGCGCAGCACAAACTCTATGAGTTCGTGAAGCTGCTGGTGGACGCTGGCGTGGACGTGAAGTTCGCGATCCACCCGGTCGCGGGCCGCATGCCCGGCCACATGAACGTGCTGCTGGCGGAAGCGGGCGTGCCGTACGACATGATCTACGACCTGGAAGACATCAACGGCGAGTTCAAGGAAGCGGACGTCGCGATCGTCATCGGCGCGAACGACACCGTGAACCCTGCCGCGCGCACCAACAAGTCGAGCCCGATCTACGGCATGCCGATCCTGAACGTGGACCAGGCGAAACAGGCGTACGTGATCAAGCGCGGCCAGGGCAAAGGCTACTCGGGGGTGGAGAACGAGTTGTTCTTCGCCGACAACTGCAACATGGTTTACGGCGACGCGCAGAAGGTGATGGTGGCCATGATTCAGGCCGTCAAATCGCTCGAAGGCGGGCACTGATCACAGTTTGTTGCACCCGGGCTACGGCCCGACGTTGCCCAGTTGCGGCGCTGTCGCGTATCTTATTCCGCGTCGTGCTAGCGCCGTACAGCCTCAATCAAGAGATCCTGAGGACGGACGTCTCGGGAATGCCCCTGGAGTGGATTGACTACCGGGACGCGGTGCGGCTGTACCACACGGAACAGGTTGCCTACACCTGCGGCATCCGCCTGTACCGGCTGTTCGGCGGCACCAATGCCCGCTCGGGCCTGCAGACGATCGTCGAGGTGAACTCGATCATCGCGACCACCGGGCACACGCACAACCCCGGAAACCTGCGCAACGACTACACGCCGCCGCTGAACAATCAAACACTGTTCAAGCGCGATGCGCATCTGTGCCTGTATTGCGGCAACCGTTTCCCGAGCAGCCAGCTGTCGCGCGACCACATTCGTCCGTTGAGCCAGGGCGGCCGCGATACCTGGATGAACGTCGTCACTGCCTGCCGCCGCTGCAACAACCTCAAGGCGTCCAAAACGCCGGAGCAGGCTGGATTGCAGCTGCTCGCCGTGCCGTTCAAGCCGACGTATGCGGAATACATCTACCTCAAGGGCCGGCGCGTGCTCGCCGACCAGATGGAATACCTGCTGGCGCATTTCCCGCGTACCAGTCCTTTGCACGCGCGGCTGAAGGCGCACTCGGTGCAATAGCTGTCAAAGCCTGACCCAGAGATGGATTAGACTCCGCGCGTGATCTACCTGATCGACGCCTCTGTCTTCGTCTGGCGCTCCTACCACTCGGTCCCGATCGCGCTCGTCGATCTCGACGGCAATCCCGTCAACGCGCTGCACGGCTTCGGACGTT
>DATEKT010000015.1:0-13060 GCA_035277305.1 Steroidobacteraceae bacterium
GATGGCCGGTGTCGACGCTGGAGAAGGAGGGCATCGATCAGGCGATGATCGAAAAGTTCGTGCAGAAGCTGATCGACATGCGGCAGGAGAATGTCAGCACGTGGCAGGGCCACAGCTTGTTGATCGCGCGGCACGGCAAGCTGGTGCTCGAGGAATATTTCCACGGCTTCGATCGCGACACGCCGCACGATTTGCGATCCGCCTCGAAGAGCTGGACCAATGTGCTGATCGGCGCCGCGATGCAGGCTGGCGTGCCGATCCGCCTCGATACGCCCGTCTTCGAGACGATGCTCGGCTCGGTCCCCGCCGATCTCGATCCGCGCAAGAAGGCGATGACGCTGGAGCATCTCATCTCGATGACCGCGGGCTTCGACTGCGACGATTCGGGCGACCGGCCCGGTGACGAAGATCCGATGCAGCAGCAGACGGCGCAGCCGGACTGGTATCGCTATTCGCTGGACGTGCCGATGGCGTGGAATTCCGGCGAGAAGATCGTCTACTGCAGCATGAAGCCGAACCTGGCCGCGGGCATGCTGGAGAAAATCGCCGGCGAGCCGCTGCCCGAGATGTTCTATCGGCTGGTCGCGAAGCCGCTGCACATGGGGACGTATCACCTGTTCCTGCAGCCGACCGGTGAGGCGTACGGTGGCGGCGGCCATCGCTTCACCACGCGGGATTTCATGAAGCTCACGCAGCTGTTCCTGAACGACGGCAAGTGGGAAGGGCGGCAGGTCGTCAGTCGCGAGTGGGCGCAAAAATCCAGCGCGGCGCTGCGCGTGCTCTCACCGAAGAGCGGCCAGACCTATGGCTATCTCTGGAACTCCTTCGAATACCCGTACCTCG
This sequence comes from Steroidobacteraceae bacterium, assembly GCA_035277305.1. Lineage (GTDB taxonomy): Bacteria > Pseudomonadota > Gammaproteobacteria > Steroidobacterales > Steroidobacteraceae > Steroidobacter. The sequence continues at coordinate 844 of DATEKT010000015.1, forward strand.
GACGCAAGCTCCACGCCTATTTTCCAGGCGGCAACGGCGGGCAGGTGTATATCGGGATTCCCGAGCTCGACCTGCTGATCGCGTTCACCGGCGGCAGCTACGCCGACGCCGTGCTGTTCCGCTCGCAGCGCGAGTTCGTACCGCAGGACATCCTGCCGGCCGTGAGGCCTTGAATGTAGGCTGCAAGCATCGCCAGACCTATCGCCAACGCTCAGCGCGCTTCCGGCGTCCAAGGCTTCGCGATGGCGGTCGTGTTGCCTGCAGCGCGCCATCCTTCCACACCTTCCGGAAACCAATGGACTTGGCGATAGCCGTAAGCGATGGCTCTCTTCGCGGCATTCCAGCTGAGCCAGCAGCGCTCGTGGCAATAGATGACAACAGCACGCTCGTGATCGTCGCTCGTCGTTTGCGACAGAAGCTTGCGGAACAGTACATCCGTCTCGGGAGCAATGTCGGGCATGCCAGCGCCCGGCAGCCACACGCTGCCCGGGATAACCTCTTGCGGCAGCGGCATCCATGGTGCATCAGGTGCCATGCCCGCAGGGCGCTTTGCTTCATTCGAGACGTCGATCACCAGCGGCTTGCCTTCCTTCAGCAGCCGCGCGAGCTCTTTCGCCTGGATGACCTTGCCGCCGCTGATTGTTGCTGGAACAGCCGAGTTCATCGGCCCGCTCCAGAAGCCTTCCGGCTCCCTCACCGCGTCACTGCCGGCGGCTGCGAATACCACCAATAGCAGACCCAGCGGCAGGTGGCGCATGGCGGGCCTGCGCTACAACGTCGACGACACAGCAGCGGGGGGCACGGAGAACTCGCGCACGAAACTCTGCTCCTTGCTGTCCGTGACCTCGACCCTCAACTTTCCCTGCCGCGACGGCTTGAAGCCGAATGTGATGACGGGATCCGTGCTGAGCGCGATGTCCGATTCGACACGCAGCACCGGCTGATCGTCGTAGGTGATGTCGATCGTTCGAATGAAATGCGCCGGCGCGTAGAGACGAGTGAGCTGATCCATCTGCATGCCGTTGAAATTCGGATGTCGGATCATGAGCTGCGCCTGCACCGATTTTCCAGCTGCAAACTCGCTGACGAGTTTCAGCTTCATCTGGCCCATATTGCGCGTCGACTCCTCATCATTCGATCCGGCCGGCGCTGAACAGCCGCCTGAAGCTTTGACGAACTTCTGCACCGCATACAGCTTGCCCGCAGAGTCTTCCGCAACCGCGTGCACATCGGTGTACGAGTTGACGCGCATGCGTACCTGGAGGGTGCGTGGGTCGGCGGCGGCGCCGAATGTGAAGTGCCCGGCCAGCGGCCCCGGGTTGTTGTCGATCACCAGGAATACGGACTTGATCTGCTTGTCGCTCGGCAATGTGATCGTGAACGGAACGAGCGCAGCATCCAACGCACGCGGTGGCGCGTCGAGTTGAATCACGCCGGCGCCCTCGCTGATCGTTCGCCCCGGGAAGATCGCGCGTTGCAGCTCCGCCCATCGTTCGCTGCGCGCAATGGCCTCGTCATCGGCGCTCGCGGCGTGTGTGCAAACGATGGTCCCCAGACCGCAGGCGGCGATCAGGAAAAGTCTTTGCATCATTCCCATTCGAGCTCCTGGTAGGCCCGCGTGACATTGTGACCGTGATACTCATCGAACAGCGTCCAATTCTTGCGCTCCGACTGCCCAACGGTCTCGGGCGCCGCGGCGATGTCCACTCCGTTCGCGATGGCCTGACGTGTCTCGCGCAGCAGCGTCTCGAGATACTGCTTGAGCTTGCTTGCGGCAGAGGCGAAGTTGACGCTCACTGGACCATGGCCGGGCACCGCTTGCCTCGCATCGATCGAGCCTAGCACCGACAACTCCCGCAGCCATCCTTTCAGACTGCCGTCCAGCGAAGGCGTCCGCCCCACGAACAACAGATCGGACGGAAACAACGTTCCCGTTTGCGAGTCGACTACACTCAAATCACTACTGGTGTGTGCCACGGCGTGCGCCCTCAGCTCCAGCGATCGACCGCCGAGCTCGATCTGCGTTCGATCGCTCACCAGCATTGTCGGCTGCACGATCGGACCTGCGTTGCCTCGTCCAAGTACTTCCTCGAGCCGCTCGCGGTAGTACTCGCCGCGCTGCGCCAGCGCATGCGGCAGCTGAGCGTGCGCCACGAAAGCGGGTTTGTCTTGCAGGAATGCGCCCGCGCCGAAGATGTGATCCGGGTGCACGTGTGACATCAAGACGTAGCGAATCGGCAGGTCGGTCAAGTTCCGGATGCTGCGACGCAACCGCTCACCGTCGTTCAGAGAGCCGCCGCTGTCGAGCACAGCGACGCTGTCTCGCCCAACGATGAATCCGATGTTGGCGATGGCATCGCCGTTCTGCACGGTGGCGATCTGATCGGCCCCACGGCGCATGTGGATCCCACGCGCGATCTCCGTGGTCTCGAGCGAGTTGCGCTCATCGGCGCCGCGACCCAACCCCGGCGCACAGCACAGGCAGAACCCGCCAAGCACGGCGTGCCGACGAGAAATCAATGAAAGGCCGCGCATGCGAAGTGAAGCATATCCCCAATAGAAGTCGCTCCGTAGACACTCATGGCGAGACCGCTGCTGAGCTTGCGGTGCACGTAAGCCGTTGATTGTGAGGTCTTCATTGGTGCCAGAACCAGAGCGTATCCACTTGCCGCCGGATTGCGCTCTACTGTATTGGGAACCTCTGATTCGAGGCCGCGCTTGGTTGCTCAAAGCCAAAGGTCTTTTGTTGCCGCGCTGGCTGCCAAGTACGGCAGCCGCTTGCGGCGATTCCTGTCCAGCCGCGCCCGCAATGGCTCCGATGTCCCCGATCTCGCACAAGAAGTATTTCTGCGTTTGATGCGCGTCTCGCAGCACGAGGTCATACGTAGCCCGGAGGCGTACCTGTTCACCGTGGCTAGCCACGTCGTTCACCAGCACACACTGCGTCAAGCAAGTGCACCGGAAGCAATCGACATCACTCAACTCCTTGCGGAACTGCAACTCACATCCGGCGACGACCCATCCGCCGCCGCCGAGACGCAGGAACGACTGAAGAGTCTGCAGCGCGCCCTGGACGAGCTGCCGCCGAAGTACGCGACCGCGCTGCTCCTGCATCGGTTTGCCGGCTTCTCGATCGAAGAGATCGGCCGCGAGCTCGGTGTTGCACGCCCCACTGCGAAGAAGTACCTCGCGCAAGCTCTCGTCCACTGCCGCAATGCGCGGGACGGACGCAAGTAGGGACGCTATGAACGCGAATCAACAAATCCTCGACGAGGCTGCGAACTGGTTCATCGATTTCCGCGCCGGGGATCTCGACGCAAGCGCCCGACAGGACTTTCATGAGTGGCTGCGCCGTTCACCCGACCACATTCAGGCATATCTGGACATTGCTGCAACGTATGCCGAACTGCCCGCGCCAGCTGCGACCGGCGAGATCGATGTGCAGGCGTTTATCGATAGAGCGCGCGCGAGTGCCGATCTCAATGTCGTCTCTCTCGATCAGCGTAGGTCAGCGATCGGTCGGTCGCCAGAAGAGCGGCATAGACCGGTGTCCGTGAGTAAGAGAGTGCTGCCAGTCGCGGCATCGTTCCTGCTAGTCGCGGCGGCTTTGGCGAGCTGGTTCTACATCGAGCGCGACAGCTACAGCACCGCTATCGGCGAGCAACGCTCGTTCGCGCTGGCCGACGGCTCTACCATCCAGCTGAATTCACGTTCGCGCGTTCGGGTCAGATACACGGATGCCGAACGAGGCATCGACCTCATCGAGGGCCAGGCACTCTTCCAGGTCGCGAAGAACGCGCAGCGACCTTTCGTCGTGCACGTCAACGATACGCAAGTGCGCGCCGTCGGCACGCAGTTCGATGTCTATCGTCGGCAGTCCGGGACCGTTGTTACGGTTCTCGAGGGTCGCGTCGCCGTGGTGCCGCTCGCGGAGGCACAATCCTTCCTCGCCGCGGGCGAACAGCTCACGGTCAGCGACCAGATCGCCAGCAAGCCACTCGCGGTCAACCCGAAGACGGCAACTGCCTGGACACAACGGCAACTCATCTTCGACAACGCATCGCTGAGCGAGGTGGCCGAAGAATTCAATCGCTACAGCCCGCGGCCCATCGTCATGGATGCCGGTGACTTCGACGACTTTCATGTCAGCGGCACCTATTCATCCACCAACCCTGACTCGCTGCTGCGTTTCCTGCGCGTGCAATCCGGAATCCGCCTGATCGAGTCCGACAGCGAGATCCGCATTACGCTCGAGTGATCTCGTTGCCATATCCACTTTCCACTCCCCAACGCTCTACCTCCGCATTGGACCTAAGAAGAGGTTGGGGAGTCATCATGCGCTTGAGCGTAGCAGCTGCTATCACCTGTCTCGTCCTCACTGGCCTTGCGACCGCGGAACCGGCCGCCGCGGCCATCAGGAAACAAACCAGTATTTCGCCGCAGAGTCTCGGCTCTGCTTTGCAGACACTCGCGAAGGATCGTTCCTTCCAGGTGCTGTACCGCACGGAAATCGTCGGCGATCGCCGCACCGCCGGCGCGGTCGGCGAGTTGTCTTTCGACGAAGCGCTGACGCAACTGCTCAGCGGCAGCGGCCTGACGTTTCAGTACGTGGACGACAAGACAGTCACCATTCTGCCGGTCGGCGCGCCGGCCATATCACCGTCGCGCGCGCAACCAAAGCAGACCGAGAGCACGTCGTTGTGGAACCGCCTGCGAATTGCGCAGGTGGATACGCAGGTCTCTGCCAGCGAGCCGACCCGCGGTGACTCGGATCTCAAGACGGTGACGCTCGAAGAAGTCATCGTGACTGCGCAGAAACGCGCCGAACGCTTGCAGGACGTGCCGGTACCGGTCACCGCACTCAGCGGCGCGACCCTGACGCAGACCAATCAACTGCGACTCGAAGACTACTACCGCCAGGTCCCTGGCCTCTCGTTCGGTGTGGCCGGCGAGGGCAATGCGCCGTCGCTGTCGATTCGCGGCATCACGACGGCCACCGATGCCAATGCAACGGTCGGCATCGTCATCGACGACATTCCCTACGGCGGGTCGGTCGTGCCGGGCACCGGCACCGGCGTGACCGCCGTCGACATCGATCCCGGCGAAGTAGCTCGGATCGAGGTGTTGCGCGGCCCGCAAGGTACGCTCTACGGCGCGAGCAGCATGGGCGGACTGCTCAAGTACGTAACTATCGATCCCTCGCTCGAGCGGCTGAGCGGCCGGGTGCAGGTCGGTAGCACCAGTGTTCGCCACGGCGACGACCTGGGCCACACCGTGCGCGGAAGCATCAACGTGCCGGTCGGCGATACGCTCGCCGTCCGCGCGAGCGGCTTCACGCTGAGCGATCCCGGTTACATCGACAACATGGAAACCGGCGAGCGCGACGTCAACGAGCGCGAAAGCGAAGGCGGTCGCGCATCGCTCCTGTGGAGCCCGTCGCAGGCTTTCTCGATGAAGCTGAGCGCGCTCTACCAGGAGAGCAAGCGGCTCGGGACGAGCGACGTCGACATCAACTTCGGCAGAGGGGCGTTTCGTCAGGAGGTTCTGCCGGGCACGGGGACCTATGAACGCAAGACGGAAGCCTACGGCGCCACGCTGACCGCTCAGCTCGGCGCCGTCGAGCTGACCTCGGTGACCGGCTACTCGGTCGACGAGACGAGCAGCAAGCTCGACTACACGAGAATTCTCGGCGGCGTGCTGGTGAGAATCCAGGTCGAACCCTATTACCCGGGATTCGATCGGCTCTATTCGGATCAGCTCGGGACCGTGAAGAAGTTCACGCAGGAAGTGCGCGCTTCGCTGCCGCTCGGCGACCGCGTCAACTGGCTCGTCGGGGCGTTCTATGGCGACGAGAACGGCGATTTCTTCGGCGAGAACACCGTCGCGGAAGACTCGGGCGCACCGGTGGCCGTGCCCTTCGCAGGCCACAATGAGTCTTCGTTCGAGGAAAAGGCGGTGTTCACGACCGTCACGGTGGATCTGACCGAGCGTCTGGACCTGCAGCTGGGCGGGCGCTTCGGCAAGTTCGAGCAGGACGCGCCGATCACGTGGACCGGCATCCACGCCGGCAGTGTCTTCGGCGAGACTCCGCACACCGCCAATGATCTGCGCGCGGACGACGATGCTTTCACCTATCTCGTGACGCCGCGGTTGCGGATCTCCGAAGACACGATGGTGTACCTGCGGCTCGCGTCGGGCTACCGCGCCGGTGGACCCAACAACGGCTGCGGCCAGGCCGCCGACGTGCCGTGCCAGTTCACGCCCGATGAGACGCGCAACTACGATCTGGGCGCCAAGGGCACACTGCTGGGCGGCGCGCTCTCCTATGACGCATCCCTGTACTACATCGACTGGCAGAAGATTCAGATTGCCGGACTGTTGAACTCCACGTTGAGCTTCGCCTTCACGGACAACGTCTCGCAGGCACGCAGCAGGGGCGCGGAGCTGACCGTCGAGGCGCGACCGTTCACCGGAATGGCGCTGTCCGCATGGGTGGCCTACAACGAGGCGACTCTGCAAGCCGATCTCCCCAGGGGCATGTTTCAGGCATACGGCCGCGTGGGTGACCGGCTGCCGTACGGGCCGCGCCTCTCCGGAAGTCTCGCCATCGACCAGAAATTTCCGCTGTGGAATGCTGCGAGCCTCTCCATCGGCGGCAGCGTCAGCTACGTGGGCGAGCGCCTCGGAGGTTTCGAGATCGCCGGCCTGAACCCCGATATCCCGCTGCTTCCGCGCGAACGGTTTCCTTCGTACACGCAGGTCGACTTGCGCGCCGGGCTGACGTTCGACAGCTGGGACCTGAATCTCTTCGTCAACAATGCGACCGACGAGCGGGGTGTCCTGCGCGGCGGCAACGATTCGCAGTTCTCTCCGAACTACTTCGTCTTCACCCGGCCGCGTACCTTCGGCGTCTCGCTCGTCAAAGAGTTCTGAGGTCGATCGATGCGTGAGCTCATCGCGGTTGCGCTCGGCGCAATCAGCCTGCTGGGCATCGTCGAGTGCGCCGACGCCTCTTACCCTCCGGCGCGGCGCGGCGATCAGGTCGACGACTATCACGGAGAGAAAGTCGTCGACCCGTATCGCTGGCTGGAAGAGCCCGACAGCGCGGAATCCCGGGCGTGGATCGAGGCGGAGAACCGGCTGACGAGCGGCTACCTGGAGAAGATTCCACAACGAGCTGCGATCAAGGAGCGCCTGACGCAGCTATGGGATTACGAGCGCTTTGGATTGCCCGTCAAGCGCGGCAACCGGTATTTCTACACTCGCAACGACGGTCTGCAGAATCAGGCGGTGTTGTACGTTGCGGATTCTCTGGACGCGCAACCGCGCGTGCTGCTCGATCCGAACACGCTGCGCGCGGACGGCACGGCGGCGCTGGTGATCTGGCATCCGAGCGAGGATGGCAAGCTCCTCGCGTACAGCGTCGCCGAAGCCGGCTCGGATTGGGAGCGATGGAGCATTCGGGACGTCGCGACCGGCAAGGATCGCGATGACAAGCTTCGGTGGGTCAAGTGGGGGGCAGCAGTGTGGAGCAAGGACGGCTCCGGTCTCTATTACGGCCGCTATGACGAGCCCAAGTCGAGTGAGCAATATCGCGACGTCAACTACTTCCACAAGATCTACTTTCACAGGCTCGGCGATGCGCAGGAGAAAGATCGGCTCATCCATCAGGCCGGCGTCAAGGAGTGGACGTTCAATCCCATCGTCACGCAGGACGGCCGGTACCTGATTCTCTGGACCTGGCGTGGCGCCGACGGCACCAACCAGATTTCCTATCGCGATCTGCAACGGCCGGATGCGCCTGCAGTCGAGCTCATCAGCGGCTTCGACGCTCGCTACATGTTCGTCGGCAACGAAGGCGGGCGCTTCTGGTTCCTGACGGACGCGGATGCGCCGCGCGGCCGCCTCATCGAAGTCGACGTTGCCGCGCCCGAGCGTTCGAAGTGGAAGACGGTGATTGCCGAAGCCCCCGAGACATTGCAGCGAGTCTCGCTGGTCGGCGACCGGTTCATCGCGTCGTATCTGAAGGACGCCGCGTCGCGCGTCAGGAGCTTCGACCTGAGCGGAGGTTCACCGCGCGAGATCGACGCGCCCGCGCTGAGCTCGCTCGGTGGGTTCGAGGGGCTGCGCGGCGACGACGAAACCTTCTACCTGCGCACGGACTTCACGCATCCCGGTTCGATCTATCGCTACGACATCCGCAAGGGCGAGAGCACGCTGTTCCGGCAGCCGAAGCTCAAGTTCGATCCGGACGCATTCGAGACGAAGCAGGTCTTCGTCGCCAGCAAGGACGGCACGCGCGTGCCGATGTTCGTCACGCATCGCCGCGGGCTGAAGCTCGACGGCAGCAACCCGACGCTCGTCTCCGGGTACGGCGGTTTCAAGATCTCGCTCACGCCGGGCTACTCCCCGGAGATACTGGCTTTCCTGGAGATGGGCGGAATCTACGCCCAGCCGGGTCTGCGCGGCGGCGACGAATACGGGCAGGCGTGGCACGAAGCCGGCATGCTCGGCAAGAAGCAGAACGTATTCGATGACTTCATCGCATCGGCCCAGTGGCTGATTGCGAACGGCTATACGCGCTCGGACAAGCTGGCAATTCGCGGCGGGAGCAACGGCGGCTTGCTGGTCGGCGCCGTGATGACACAACGTCCGGACCTGTTCGGCGCGGTGCTGTGCGAGGTCGGTGTGCTGGACATGCTGCGCTTCCACCGCTTCACGATCGGTTGGGCGTGGCAGGCCGAGTATGGCTCCGTCGACAAGCCGGATGATTTCAGATTCCTGCGCGCGTACTCGCCGCTCCACAACGTCAAGCCCGGCACGAAGTATCCACCGACATTGATCACGACAGGCGACCACGACGATCGCGTGGCGCCAGCGCACAGCTTCAAATTCGCAGCGGCCTTGCAGCATGCGCAGGCGGGCGACGCGCCGATCCTGATTCGCATCGAAACCCGCGGCGGGCACGGACAGGGTCTGCCGACGACGAAGCACATCGATCTCGCCGCGGATTCGCTGGCCTTCTTCCACAAGACGCTCGGAATGCAGGCGCAGCCGGCGCAGCTGCAACCGGGCGAGCGCCAGATCATCAGGCTCGGTGAGCTGAAGCAGGGCGACTTCGTCACGGGCTCGGTCGACCAGCGCAGCGTCCAGGTGCGAGCTTCGCTGCTGGGCCCGGACGACGAGGAGATTCGTACGTGGGGCAGCGTGATGGCGCGCGGCAAGTACGATTTCGCTTTCGTTGCCGGTCAGCCGGGACCGTACCGACTTGCGGTGTTCACACTCGGCAACCAGCCAGGCGAGTACGCGATTGCGCTGAACGACAGCGTTGACGCGCGTGCGACTGCCGAGAAGCGGGAGACGCAACCCGCCAGTCCACTCTTGCAGAAACTCGTCGCCGCCGCGACGAGCCCGCTCGTCGAGACGCTCGACGGCCAAAACTTTCTCGTGACTTTCGTGTGGCGCGGCGCTCCGGACACACAGCAGGTTCAGCTCGTCTGGGCGCTCTCGCCTCCCGGGCCGCTGCCGCTGACAAGGTTGCCGGGGACGGACGTGTGGTATCGAAGCGAGACTCTGCCGCGCGGCGCGCGATTCACGTACCGGCTCGCTCCGGATCCTCCGGGCGGCAGCGCAGGCCTGCAGGCAGTCGCACAGACCGATCCGCTCAACCCACGAACCTATGGCGGCGTGAATGACGGCGACAAGTACTCTTTGCGTTCGGTCGTGGAACTGCCCGGTGCGCCCACGCAAGTGTGGGCAGAACGACGTGCCGATGCCGAAGCGGGGCGCATAGAGAAGCTATGGTTCGACGACCGTGAGATCGCGATCTACACGCCCGTCGGCTACGTGTCACGGGGTCCGGCCTACGATCTGTTGCTCGTGTTCGACGAGGAAGCCTATCTCGATCGCGTCCCAACGCCGGTGATCCTCGACAACCTGCTCGCGGCAAAGAGAATCGCGCCCACGGTGGCGATCCTCATCGGCAACTCGAGCGCCGCGGGCCGTGCGCGAGAACTGCCGTGCAACGAAACATTCGCATCGTACATCGCGCAAAAAGTCGTGCCGTGGGTTCGTGAGCACTATCACGTGACGCGCGATGCGTCGCACGTTGTCATCGCTGGTTCCAGTTACGGCGGTCTCGCGGCTGCGTACGTGGCATTCAAGCATCCGCAGATCTTCGGGAACGTGCTGTCGCAGTCCGGATCGTTCTGGTGGTCGCCGCCGAACGAAGAGCCGGCCTGGCTGATCCGGCAATTCGCCGCAAGTCCGCGACTGAAGCTCCGGTTCTACCTCGACGCCGGCACGTTCGAAGGCGGCGAGGGTGGGGGGAACCTCGGCACGACTCGCTTCCTGCGCGACGTCCTGCGCGCGAAAGGCTACACAGTCGAGTACCGTGAATTCATCGGTGGGCACGACTACCTGAACTGGCGAGGGACGCTGGCCGACGGACTCATGGCGCTGCGGCGATGATGATCGCTGCAGCGCTGCTGCTGACTGCCGCTCAACAGTGCGCCGGGCTGCGATCCATCGACTTCTCACTCACGGAAGATGCGCCAACGGAGATTACGGCGGCGACTGCGGTCGAAGGCGTGCCGGGCACTTGCGTCGTCGAGGGCGTCGTCTGGCCGAATGTCCGCTTCAGAGTCGAATTCCCGCTCGCCGGCTGGAACGGCAAGATGCTGGTCGTCGGTAGCGGCGGGCAGGCGGGCACCATCATGACGCCTGCGGGCTACGACAAGCTCAGGCTGAGCGGCCCGCCGATGCTTCCGCGCGGCTACGCGTTCGTCGGTCACGACAGCGGTCACAGCGACGCGGGTACGAAATGGGGATGGCACAACCCTGCCGCACAGATCGACTACGGCTTTCGCGCTGGCCATGTCGTTGCAGTGATCGGCAAGGAAGTGCTGCGTGCCTTTCACGGTCGTCGTCCCGCACGTTCGTACTACCACGGTTGCTCCAACGGCGGACGCGAGGCGCTGATGATGGCGCAGCGCTATCCGTGGGACTACGACGGCATCGTTGCGGGCGCATCTTCGCTCGCCTACAGCAATCTCTTCATCCACTTCTATGCCTTCGTCGAACTGATGAAAGACCGCAGCCGCGAGGGCTTCGATAGCCACGCCGCCAAGGTGCTCCACGAAGCAGTTCTGAAACAATGCGACGCTTTCGACGGCAAGAAGGACGGCATCCTGGAAGATCCGCGCCGCTGCAACGTCGACTTCAAGCCGATCCTCTGCCAGCGCGAGGCCGCAGAGGATTGCCTCACGCAACGACAGGCCGACATCGCGCGACGAATCTACGAAGGGCCACGCCGGCCGGACGGCAGTCAGATCGTGCCGTCGAGTGCGATGCCAGGCTCGGAGCTCGGTTGGGAAGTCTGGCTGAAACTGAGCGCGTATCCCGAGGAAGTGCTGCGTTACCTCGCATTCGATCCTGCGCCCGGCCCCGGCTGGCAACCGGACACGGCAAAGCTCGGCGATTACGCGCGGCGCATGGGGCTGATGGACAGTCTGTTCTCGGCCGGCAATCCGGATCTGCGGCAATTCAAAGCGAACGGCGGGAAGCTTCTGCAGTACTACGGCTGGAACGATTTCCTCGGCGGCGTGCGGGAGAACATCGACTACTACGAGATGGTCGAGCGAGTCATGGGCGGTCCTGAGAAGACGCGCGATTTCTATCGCTTATTCGTGGTCCCGGGCATGAATCATTGCGTGGGAGGCGACGGCGTCTCAGTCTTCGATTTCATCAGCGTGCTCGACCGTTGGGTCGAGCAAGGCGAGGCCCCGGACGTGCTCACCGGCCATCACCCGCGTTCGGACGGATCGGTGGAGTTCACGCGCGACGTGCCGTTCCACCGCGCCGGGGCATCACTGCATCGCCGCGAATAGGACGTCGTCTAGCGCCGGAAGATCGCCGCGATCGCCGCGCTCCCCCTTCCGACCGGATCTGCACGAATCGCCTTCTCTTCTTCTCCCACCTGCGTGAACAGCCCGTTGAGGCTCTGTGTCAGCACATGCTGCTCCAGATCCAGATCCGGCTTATCCGCCAGCGGCAATTTTTTGTACGCGGTCAGCAGCTGCTGATACTGGTTGTAGAAACCGACCTGCTGCAGATTGCTCTTGATGATCGGCAGGTATTTTTGTCGCAGCTCAACCTCGGTGTGCTGGCGGAAGTAGTCGGTCGCGGCCGTGTTGCTGCCGCGCACGATGCCCATCGC